>CAZGOH010000011.1:0-7648 GCA_964527195.1 uncultured Methyloversatilis sp. | reverse complement strand
GTGCCGCCCAGCGGCGCATCGGAGAGGCCCAGCCCGACGAAGCCGAGCAGCCCGATGGTGCCGACGAGGATCGCGGCCTGACGCTGCAACGAGCCCGTGTCGACCCAGCGCAGCAGGCATTCGGCCGCCGCGATCAGGCGGGCGAGCAGGAATTCGTAGATGGCGCGCGCGTCGATCCGGCCTTCGATGCGGCGCGCCAGGGCGAACAGGGGAGCGCGCCGCCAGTAGAGCAGGCCACCGCCGATCAGCGCCACCACGCTCATCATGAGCGCCGGGTTGATGCCGTGCCAGATCGCCAGGCTGTAGTCGGGCGGCGGTACGCCCAACACCGCGCCGGCCGCGACGCCGAGCAGGGGTTCCACCATCTGGGCGGGGAAGATGCCGACCAGCAGGCACAGGACGACGAGAATTTCCACCGGCACCTTCATCCAGCGCGGCGGCTCGTGCGGCTGCTTCGGCAGATCCTTCGGTTGGCCGTTGAAGAAGACGTCGTGGATGAAGCGCAGCGAATAGGCCACCGCGAAGATGCCGGCGAAGGTCACTGCGGCGGGCAGCAGCCAGCCGTAGCCGCTCGCGCCGCCGACGACGACCGCCTCGGCAAAGAACATCTCCTTGGAGAGGAAGCCGTTGAGGAGCGGCACGCCGGCCATCGCCGCCGAGGCGACAATGGCCAGCGCCCCGGTGTGCGGCATGGCTTTCCACAGGCCGTTCAGGCGTCGCATGTCGCGCGTGCCGCACTCGTGGTCGATGATGCCGGCGGCCATGAACAGCCCGGCCTTGAAGGTGGCGTGGTTGATGATGTGGAACACGCCGGCGACGGCCGCCAGCGGCGTGCCGATGCCGAACAGCGCGGTGATGAGGCCGAGATGGCTGATCGTCGAATAGGCGAGCAGGCCCTTGAGGTCGTGCTTGAACAGGGCGATCACCGCGCCGACCAGCAGCGTGGCGATGCCGGCGCCGCCGACCAGCCAGGTCCATTCCGGCGTGCCGGAAAGCGCCGGAAACAGCCGCGCGAGCAGGAAGACGCCGGCCTTCACCATGGTGGCCGAGTGCAGGTAGGCCGAGACCGGCGTCGGTGCCGCCATCGCGTGCGGCAGCCAGAAATGGAAGGGGAACTGCGCCGATTTGGTGAAGGCGCCCAGCAGGATCAGCACGAGCGTCGGCACATAGAGCGGATGGGCGCGGATCGCGTCGCCACTCGCCAACACGACGGAAAGTTCGTAGCTACCGACGATCTCGCCCAGCAGCAAAAAGCCGGCGAGCATCGCCAGCCCGCCCGAGCCGGTGATCGCCAGCGCCATGCGTGCGCCGCGCCGTGCCGCCTGATGGCGCCGCCAGTAGGCGATCAGCAGGAAGGAGGAGAGGCTGGTGAGCTCCCAGAACACCAGCAGCTGGATGAGATTTTCCGACAGCACCACGCCGAGCATCGAGCCCATGAACATCAGCAGGTAGGCGTAGAGCCGGCCGAGCGAATCCTCGGGCGCGAGGTAGTAGTGGGCGTAGAGGATGATCAGCAGCCCGATGCCGAGGATCAGCAGGGTGAACAGCATCGCCAGCCCGTCGAGACGGAAGGCGAGATTCAGACCGACGGCCGGCACCCACGCGATGCTTTGCACCAGGGTCTCGCCGGCAAAGCCGGCGGGCAGCGACGGTGCCAGAAACAGCAGTGCAAGTGCTGCGACGCCACCGGCCGCCCACGCGCCGGCGGCACGACTGGCCCGCGCAACATAGGCCACCGCGCCAGCGCCGAGAAACGGCAAAAGAACCACCCAAAGCAGATTCATGCCGCCATTTTGCCAAATAATTCCTGTTTATGGGCCGCGCCGCCGCCAGGTCGGCGCATCAGGAGACGGTTTTCGCGGCGGCGTCACCGCGCGGCAAGCGCGAGCAGCTGCGCGGCTTTCGCCGCCTGTTCCACCGCCCGGCGCAAGGCGCTGGCGCCGCGCAGATGGGCGTCCATGGCCGCCACCGGCAGCCGGGCCTGCGCACCGGCTTCGAGCAGCGCGGCCTTGAGGCGCTGGTAGCTGTCCTCGAAGGCGTTGATGTCGGCGACGGCACAGCCTGGCATCGCCGGGTCGAGGCATTCGAGCAGCTTGTCGCCCTGGGCACGGAAATGGGCCATCCATGCGGCCATCTCCGGCAGTTCCGCGACCGTTTCCGGATCGGCCTCGCGCAACGCCGCCGCGGCTTCCGTGGCGAGCTCCGTGGCGGCCTCGTAGTAGCGCGCGACCCGCAAGAGCTGCGGCAGGCGCTGCGCCGAATCGGCGGTCATGCCGCCGCGGTTCAACTGGGCGATGAAGTCGGCGATGGCATTGGTGAGGCGGTCGGCGACGTGCTGGTTCTTCTCCAACTGCGGCGGCGCGGCGTCGAAGGCCGAGCGCACGGTGGAGAGCGCGATGCCGCCGAGGCGCCGCAACTCGCGATCAAGCGCGTCGAGCGCCAGCGCGGGCACGGCTAGCACGGTCTTGTCGAGGTAGCGCGGCTTGGCTTCGTCTTCCTCCGCGCTTCTGAAGCGGGCGCGCAGGAAGATCGTCAGCCGGTCGGCCAGCGGCCAGATCAGCAGCACGCCAAGAATGTTGAAGGCGGTGTGGAACAGCGCGAGCTGGGCCGCCGGCGAAGAATCGAGTTCGAGCAGTTCGCGCACGAAGCCGAGAAAACCGAGCAGCCAGGGCAAGAGCAGCAGCGCGACGACGCCGGTCAGCACATTGAAGAGAATGTGCGCCGCCGCAGCGCGCTTGGCGTTCGAGGTGGCGCCAATAGCGGCAATCAGCGCCGTGACAGTGGTGCCGATATTGGCGCCGATGACCACGGCGGCCGCCCCCTGAGCCGCTATCAGGCCGCCCTGGGCGGCGGTGAGGGCCACTGTCAGCGAGGCGCTCGACGATTGCATCAGCACGGTCAGGACGATGCCGACCAGGACCAGCATCAGCACGTCGAGGAATCCGCTGCCGTCGGGCATCTGGAAGTCGGTCGCCAGCACCGAGAACGTTTCCCTGAGCATGTCGATGCCGAGAAAGAGCACGCCGAAGCCGGCCAGCGCCGTGCCCAGCGCGCCGCGCCGCAGCCCGGCGCCGGTTAGTTGCAGCAGCATGCCGATGCCGATCAGCGGCAGGGCAAAGGCATCGATCTTGAACTTCAGGCCGACCAGCGCGACCAGCCAGCCGGTCATCGTCGTGCCGACGTTGGCGCCGAACAGCACCCACAGCGCCTGGCCGAGCGAGAGCAGGCCGGCATTGACGAAGCCGATCACCGCCACCGTCACCGCGCTCGACGACTGCACGGCCATCGTCACCAGCGCGCCGGAGGCCAGTCCGCGCAGACGCGTCCGCGTCGACTTCGCGAGGATGCGTTCAAGTGCCGGCCCGGCCGCGAGCCGCAGGCCGTCCGTCATCAGGCCCATGCCGAGCAGGAAGAGGCCAACACCGCCGGCGAGGCCGCCAATCAGCGCAAAACTTGTCATGGCGTCACCATGACATATTCACGTGCGGCGATCAAGCGCGTCCAGGCGAGCGGGCTCCACGCCGCGTCTGCAAATACACCGGCAACCAGCACCGTCAGTGCGGTAAACAGTGGCGGCAACAACAGCAGCCAGGCCGTCTCGCGGTGGCCGTGCGCCGGAATATGCTCGTCCGGCCAGGCGGCCGGCAAGGGCCGCAGCCAAGCGCGCCAGAGAATCGGCAGGAAGTAGGCGGCGTTGAGCAGGCTCGACGTCCACAGCACCCAGATCGCCCACTCCATTGCCGCCGCCTGTGCGCCGTCCATCAGCCAGGCCTTGCTCACCGCGCCGGCGGTCAGCGGTGCGCCCATCATGCCGAGCGCGCCGATGCTGAACGCGAGCGTGGTGAGCGGCATGCGCCGACCGGCGCCGTCCATCTCGCTCACCTTGTGGATGCCAAGCGTCTCGGCGTAATTGCCGGCGCAGAAGAACAGCGTGATCTTCATGATGCCCTGATGCACCAGATGCACCAGCCCGCCCACCGTGCCGAGCGGCCCGAACAGCGCCACGCCGAGCACGATGTAGGACACCTGGCTCACCGTGGAGAAAGCCAGCCGCTTTTTCAGGTCGTCCTGAAACAGCGCCCGGAAGCTGCCCCAGAAGATGGTGACGGCGGCGAAGAGCGCCAGCGGCAGCAGCAGATTGAGCGATGCGGCGAACTCGACGCCGTAGATTTCATAGACGATGCGCACCACGCCGAAGGCGCCAGCCTTCACCACCGCCACCGCATGCAGCAGCGCCGACACCGGCGCGGGCGCCACCATCGCCTGCGGCAGCCAGCCGTGCAGCGGCACGATGGCCGCCTTGACGCCGACACCGGCGATCAGCAGGAAGAAGATCGCCTGCAACTGCCAGGCGGGGGCGCCGTTCAGCGTCGCCAGTACGCCGCCATGGGCGAATTCGGTATGGCCGAGCAGGTCGAACAGCCAGACGATGCCGGTGAGCAGCACCGTGCCGCCGATCAGCGTGTAGGCGAGATAGATCGTGCCTCCGCGCATGGCCTTCTCGGTGCCGCGATGGACGACGAGCGGGAAAGTGGCGAGCGTCAGCAGTTCATAGAAGACGAAGAAGGTGAACAGGTTGCTCGCCATCGCGATGCCCATCGTCGCGGTGACGCACAGGCTGAAGAAGCCGAAGAAGCGCGAGCGGTGCGGCGCCTTTTCCAGATAGCCGATGGCGTAGAGCGTGGTGAATAGCCACAGCGCGGCCGAGAGCGTGACGAACAGCAGGGCGAGCGCGTCGGCCTTGAAGGCGAGGTCGATGCCGGGCAATATGGAATAGCGAAAGGCATAGTCCTCGCCGGCCGCCACGCCGGCCAGCAAGGTGGCGACCAGTGCCAGTTTCGCCAACGCGCCGAGGAGATTGAGGGCGGTGCGCAGCGCGACGCGCCGTTCCGGCAGCGCGAAGATCGCCAGGCCCGGCACGAGCGAGGAGGCGATCACCGCCAGCGGTAGCCATTCGTTCGTTGTCATGGTGGTGCGGCATGTTCGCACAAGCGCGCCGCAATGCAAATGGCGCCGTCCCGCCGGGGCCGACTTTCGCGTGCCGAAGCCCGACAGGGCGCTATAGAATGCGCCGGAGTTCGTTGCTTCTGTCAGGGTTCGAGGCGGCGAATTTTGTAACCCCGGCGTAACTCCAGCCAGAAAAGAAAACGGCCCTCCGAATGGAGAGCCGCTTGAATGGTGGTGGTGATGGGGGGATCCATTTACGAACCGCGAATTCCCCTGTAACCACCGACGTTTGCGAAGGCCGTAGGTTGAAAAAAAGTGGCCCACCAAAATGGACCCCCAACCGAAGCCCTGATCCTAAGGCAATTTGGCGGCCGTCGCGTCCGCAGGACGCTGCCGCGCGAGGGAAATTTCCGGAAGGTTGAAAAGGCCGCCAGCGGCGGCCGCAGGGGGTCCATTTGCGACCCAAAATCGTTAACCAGGCACGAACCTTGCCTTAGGTATTTTCCTCGCTGCGGCAGAGCGAGGCCCCGAGAATGCGTGCTTGAAACCATGCCGAAAAGAGCACACAATTTCGAACCATCTACGGACTGGAATAAAAAATGGAACAGGTCCTCGCTTCCCGCTCGGTGAGTATCACCGAGCTCAAACGCAGCCCCAGCGCCGTCCTGGAACAGGCCGGGGCCGAGCCGGTGGCCGTGCTCAATCACAATCGGCCGGCGGCCTACCTGCTTTCGCCGGAGGTTTATGAGTCGATGCTCGAACGGCTCAACGCCGACTTGCGCATCGCCATTCAGGAGGGCATCGACAGCGGCCCTGCCATTCCCGCCGACGTGGTGTTTGCCGAGCTGAACGCACGCTACACCGAGCCGAAGCAAGCCCGCAAAGCCGTCAAGCGCAAGGGCGGATGACGCCGGTTGTTTTCTCGCCACGGGCGCGGCAAGACCTGCTCGACATCGGCGATTACATCGCCAAGGACAGCCTCGCCAATGCCCGCCGCTTCGTCGCCAAACTCGCGGAGCAATGCAGACGCATCGGGCGGGCCCCGATGGGTTATGTCGGCCGCGAGGATTTGGCCCCGGGCCTGCGCATGGCGGCGTTGGATCGATATGTCATTTTCTTCCGGGTCGCCGAGGGCGTGGTGCGTATCGAGCGCGTGCTGCACGGCGCCCGGAATCTCCCTGTCATCTTCGGCAGCGGCGACGCAACGCCATGAACGAATCTACCCCACCGAAGCTCTTCCTGCGGGGTCGGAAGGGGTTCGGTTGTGGCCCAAATCGTTAACCGGGCATGAACCTTGCTTAAGCTGATTTCCCCGATTTCGGCCCGCTTCCCGTCTCACAGCCGGCCGGATTTTCCCGGTGCCGGCTTCGACGGCGGCAGCTTCCGTGTCGCCGCCGTGCCGCTCGCGGGTTGCTGCCTTGATGTTGCGCGAGAAGGTTTGCCGCAGCGAGTAGAACGACGGCCGCTGGCCGCCTTCCAGCCCTCGGCCTCGGCGAGGAAGGCCTCGAGCTCGGCGGCCCGCTGGCGGATCGTCCCCAGCGCCGCCCGCCATGCCCGCCACTTGTCCGCGTTGCTGGCGAACGGTTCGCGGCGCACCTGCCGGCGTCCGTCCGGGCCGAGCTCGACGACGCGGCGGCCGTGGCGCCAGAGCATGTCGGCCTCGTTCATCGCCTCGCGCACCCGCTCGTCCAGCATCAGCAGGGCCTGCGCGATCTCGGCTCCCTCGATGTCGGTGATCATGTGCAGCTTGCGCCCCTCGCCGCCGGCCAGCTTCGCCAGCGTGCCAAGACGCTTCTCGTAGAGATCGACCGAGCCGGGCGCACTGCCCTGCTTGAAAACCTTGAACGCGTCGATGGCCTGCTTGATCGTGCCGCCCTCGATGACGAGGTTTTGGCGACGAGGCGGCGGGCCTCCTGCGGGCTGATCTTCTTCGGGTCGAGGGTCATGGCGCGGGTCAGACGATCGAGAACGGGGAGGATTCTCGCCGAAAGCGCGTAGGCCAGCAATTTGGCCCCCCTCGGATCGCGCGTGCCGAGGCTGCGGCGGATTTCCCGCTGGCCGAAGCAATCGGCCAGAACGTCAGGCAGGATAAGGCGAAACTGAAAAAGGCCGTGCCGGGTGACACGGAGACGGGACGGCAGACGCTTGGCGCACCTCGAGACGAGATGGACCCCCAAGGGCTTCGGCGTATACGACGAAGCCCGCACTGGGCGGGCTTCTGGTGTAAATTGGTGGCGTGCAGTTTACTACCGAACAACTTGCTGTTGGGGCCAATGAGCACTGCTGAGGGTTTCTGCGGCAACGTGCTCACGAGCCCTCGATCACCCGCGCCACGTCGCTGTGACACTCGGCGCATTTACCCACCAGCAGCAAGTTGCCACTCTTGATGGTCCCGCTGAAATTGGTGATCGTAACTTCGTGGCGGCAGTGCATGCACCAGACGTTGGTCAGCAGGCGCTGGCGGATATCGTCGGGGATGGATTCCCAGCGCTGCCGGGCGAGGCGTGTGAAAGCGGGAAGTGACTCAACAGTCATGGTTCATGGCATCCGGTGTGCGTATCCAGCCAATCCTTCCCTCTGGAAGTCAGACGGTAGCGCTGGCTACGGCTATTGGGTTTTTCGGGCAGAGTCATTTCGATGCCCCCCTGTTCCAGCGCGGGCACCAGATAGGTCTTGCGGAAGTGCTCACGGTTAGTCAACC
>CAZGOH010000010.1:0-39506 GCA_964527195.1 uncultured Methyloversatilis sp. | reverse complement strand
TCAGCTACGACACCGTCAAGCTGCACGTGCGCCACATCCTCGCCAAGCTCAACCTCGCTTCGCGCGTCGAAGCGGCGGTGTTTGCCGTCGAGCAGAAGGTTGGCAAGCGCTAGCAGCGGGTGTCAAGCCAGCGCAAAGCGCCTCGCCCTGCCCATCGACCGCTGGCGAAGCAGGCGGCGAGCAGGTAGCCGCCGGTCGGTGCTTCCCAGTCGAGCATCTCGCCGCAACAGAAGGTGCCGGGCAATGCCTTCAACATCAGGTGCGCGTCGAGTGCGGCGCGCGTCACGCCGCCGGCGCTACTGATCGCCTCGTCGAGCGGGCGCGGCGCGGCGAGTTTGAGCGGCAGCTGCTTGATGGCGGCGGCGAGACGCGGCGGGTCGGCGAAATCTTCCTTCGGCACGCATTCGCGCAGCAGGCCGGCCTTCACGCCGGCGATGCCGGCGCGGCTTTGCAGGTGGCTCGCCAGCGAGCGCGCGCCACGCGGATGGGCGATCTTGGCCATCAAGCGTTCCAGCGTCCTGCCGGGGGCGAGGTCGAGGTGCAGCGTGGCCGCACCTTCCGCTTCGATGGCGTCGCGCAGCGCGGCGGCGAAGGCGTAGATCAGGCTGCCCTCGACACCGTGGCGCGTGACGACGAACTCGCCCGGCCGCTGCCGACCGCCGAATGTCGCGACGACCGACTTCACCGGCTGGCCGGCGAACCGGTCGAGGAAGTGCGTGCTCCAGGGCACGTCGAAGCCGCAATTGGCGGGCCTGAACGGCGCCACGGGCGCGCCGCGCGCCACCAGTAGCGGCACCCAGGCGCCGTCGGAACCGAGCTTCGCCCAACTGCCGCCGCCGAGGGCGAGAATCGTCGCCGTTCCCATGTTGGCAAATGAGGCGCCGACTTTCGTGCCGTTGTCGAACACCGGCACGTCGCCCTCCCATCCCAGCCAGCGGTGGCGCATGTGAAAGCGCACGCCGGCGGCGCGCAGGCGATGCAGCCAGGCCCGCAAGAGTGGCGCAGCCTTCATGTCGGCGGGAAAGACGCGGCCCGAACTGCCGACGAAGGTGTCGACGCCCAGCCCGCGCGCCCAGGCGCGCAGCGCGTCCGCGTCGAAGTCACGCAACCACGGCCTTACCCAGTCCGCTTGTGTGCCGTATCGGCCGATGAAACTATCCAAAGCTTCCGCGTGGGTCAGGTTGAGCCCGCTCTTGCCGGCCATGAGGAACTTGCGGCCGGCGCTCGGCATCGCGTCGTAGACGTCGACCGCCACGCCGGCCGTCGCGAGCACCTCGGCCGCCATCAGGCCCGCCGGTCCGGCGCCGATCACAATGGCTTTCTTCTGCATGGCTGCCAGTCTACTCTGCGATAATGCGCAGCTTGCAGGCGGCGCCTGCCTTCGCTTCCCCGTTTCGCGGGAGACTCCCATGACCGAATCCATCGACAGCTTCGCGGCGTTGCAACTGCCGCCGCCCCTCCTTTCCGCCCTCGCCGAGGTCGGCTACGAAACCCCGTCGCCGATCCAGGCCGCCTGCATTCCGCATCTGCTGGCGGGTTGCGACCTGCTCGGCGAGGCGCAGACCGGCACCGGCAAGACGGCCGCCTTCGCCTTGCCGCTGCTGGCGAATCTCGATCTCGCCAGCAAGACGCCGCAGGCGCTGGTGCTGACGCCGACGCGCGAGCTGGCCATCCAGGTGGCCGAGGCCTTCCAGAAATACGCCCACCACCTGCCCGGCTTCCACGTGCTGCCGATTTACGGCGGCCAGAGCATGGTGATCCAGCTGCGCGCGCTCAGTCGCGGCGCGCACGTCATCGTCGGCACGCCGGGGCGCGTGATGGACCACCTCGAACGCAAGAGCCTCAGCTTCGACAGGCTGAAGACGCTGGTGCTCGACGAGGCCGACGAGATGCTGCGCATGGGCTTCATCGACGACGTCGAATGGATCCTCGAACACACGCCGGCCGCGCGCCAGACGGCGCTGTTCTCGGCCACCATGCCCGACCCGATCCGCCGCATCGCCCAGCGCTACCTGCGCGAACCGCGGCAGGTGAAGATTCGCGCCGCCACGACCACCGTGGCGACCATCCGGCAGAAATACTGGCAGGTCCGCGGGGCGGACAAGCTCGAAGCCCTGACGCGCATGCTCGAGGTGGAGGAGGATTTCGACGCCGCCATCATTTTCGTGCGCACCAAGACGGCGACCGTCGAGCTCGCTGATCGCCTCGAAGCGCGCGGCTACGAGGCGGCGGCCCTCAATGGCGACATGACACAGGGCTTGCGCGAGCAGGTGATCGAGCGCCTCAAATCCGGCTCGCTCGACATCGTCGTTGCCACCGATGTCGCGGCGCGCGGCATCGACGTGCCGCGTGTCACCCACGTCATCAACTACGACGTGCCCTACGACACCGAGGCCTACGTGCACCGCATCGGCCGCACCGGGCGCGCCGGGCGCGCCGGCGTGGCAATCCTGTTCGTCGCGCCGCGCGAGATGCGCATGCTGAAGGCCATCGAACGCGCCACGCGCCAACCCATCGAACCGATCACCCTGCCCACGCGCGGCGAGGTGGCCGAGCGGCGCGTCGTCCAGTTCAAGCAGCAGATCATCGACGTGCTGGCCGAGGAAAATCTCGACTTCTTCTATGAAGTGGTGCGGCGCATGGAAAGCGAGGAAAACCTCGCCACGCGCCAGATCGCCGCCGCGCTTGCTTTCCTCGCCCAGCGCGAACGGCCGCTGCAACCCGAAGGTCTGCCGGAACCCGCCATGCCCCATGCCGCCGTCCCGCCGGCACCGACTTTCGCGCGCACGGAAAAACCCGAGCGCAAGTCGCGCGCCAAGCCTGTCGAGCCGCGCGACTTCGGCAACGCGCCGCTGGTGCGCTACCGCATCGAGGTCGGCAGAAATCAGGGCGCGCTGCCCAAGGAGATCGTTGGCGCCATCGCCAACGAGGGCGGCATCGACGGCAAGCTGATCGGCCAGATCAACCTCTTCGACGATTACAGCACCGTCGAACTGCCCGAACTGCCGGCCGACCTGCTCGCCGCGCTCAAGCGCACGCGCGTGCGCCAGCTGCCCCTGAACATCCGCGCCGCGCAACCGGGCGAAGGCGAGAAGCCGCCACGCGCACGCGCCGCCGCCGGGAAGAAAGACACGAAGCCCTACGCCCCGAGAAAACCGGCCGGCCGCGAAAGTCGGCGCTGACGGGACGGCGGGGCTTTCCCCCCTGCAAGGAATAACCGCTCTATTCCCGCTTATTCCCGGATTCCCGCGCGCGCCTGCCGGCAATAATTGCCGGCATGAGCGAAAAAGCGAGAAGCCGCCGTGGCTGAAGAGAGCGATCTCGAAAAGACCGAAGAACCTTCGCCGCGAAAACTCGAACAGGCGCGCGAGGAAGGCCAGGTTCCGCAATCCCGGGAGCTGGGGGCGTTTCTCGTCATGGCGGCGGGTGCGGGCGGGCTGTGGGGCTTGTCCGACTGGTTCATCGACCGCGGCTCGACAATGATGAAGAGCGGCCTCACCCTCGACCGGCAGGAGGCGTTCGACGCGAACGCGGTCGGCATGAACCTGCTGACGCTCGGCACCGATGCGCTGACTACCCTGCTGCCATTTTTCCTCGCCACCGTGGTGGCCGCGCTGGTGACGCCGGTGCTGCTCACCGGCGGCTGGCTGTTCTCGCCCAAGGCGATGGCTTTCAAGTTCGAAAAGCTCGATCCGATCAAGGGCATGAAGAGGATGTTTTCCTGGCAGAGCATTGCCGAGATGGTCAAGGGCATCCTGAAAACCCTGCTTCTCGGGGGCATCGTCTGGTGGGTGGTGGTGCACGAACGCGACAACCTGTTCGCTCTGATCGCCCAACCGCTCGACACCGCGCTGGCTTCCTTCGGCACCATTCTTCTTTATGCCTTCATCGGCTTCGTCGCCGGGCTGGCGGTGATCGCACTGATCGACGTGCCCTTCCAGCTGTGGCGTTACACCGCCGGCCTGAAGATGAGCAAGGAGGATCTCAAGCAGGAATACAAGGAGACGGAGGGCGATCCGCACCTCAAGGCGCGCATCAAGAGCCAGCAGCGCGAAATCGCACGCAATCGCATGATGTCGGAGGTGCCGAAGGCCGACGTGGTGGTGACCAACCCGACGCACTTCGCCGTCGCCCTGAAATACGACAAGGAAAAGGATGGTGCGCCGCGCGTGGTCGCCAAGGGGATGAACCTGGTGGCGCAGAAGATCCGCGACCTGGCCGGCGAACACGAGGTGCCGGTCATCGAACTGCCGCCGCTGGCGCGCGCGCTGCATCGCCATGTGGAGATCGGCGAGCCGGTGCCGACGGCGCTTTATACCGCCGTGGCGGAAGTGATGGCCTACATCTACCAGATGAACGCCTTCATGCGGGAGGGCGGGGCCGGCCTGCTGCCGCCCGAGCCGCTCACGGCGGTGGCGGTGCCCGCGGGACTCGATCCGGGAGCGCCTGACTGACCATGGCGACACAGACGCTCGGCTGGGAGACTCTGGTCCGCCCGGAAAACCTCAAGGCGCTGGCGGCGCCGGTGCTCATCATCCTCATCCTGGCGATGCTGGTGCTGCCGCTGCCGCCTTTCCTGCTCGACCTGTTCTTCACCTTCAACATCGCGCTGTCGGTGATGGTGATGCTGGTGGCGCTGTACACGCTCAAGCCGCTCGATTTCTCGATCTTCCCCACCGTGCTGCTGGTGACGACGCTGCTGCGCCTGTCGCTCAACGTCGCCTCGACACGGATCGTCCTGCTCGAGGGGCATTCGGGGCCGGATTCCGCCGGCAAGGTGATCGAGGCCTTCGGCCAGTTTCTCGTCGGCGGCAACTACGCGGTCGGCATCATCGTCTTCATCATCCTGACGATCATCAACTTCGTCGTCATCACCAAGGGCGCGGGCCGCATCGCCGAGGTCTCGGCGCGCTTCACGCTGGACGCGATGCCCGGCAAGCAGATGGCCATCGACGCGGACCTCAACGCCGGCCTGATCGGCGAGGAAGAGGCGCGCAACCGCCGCAAGGAAATCTCCCAGGAAGCCGACTTCTTCGGCTCGATGGACGGTGCCTCGAAATTCGTGCGCGGCGACGCCATCGCCGCCATCCTCATCCTGCTCATCAACCTGATCGGCGGCTTCATCGTCGGCATGATGCAACACGACATGGGCGCGGGCGAGGCGGCGCGGGTATACACCCTGCTCACCATCGGCGACGGCCTGGTGGCGCAGATTCCCGCGCTGGTCATCTCGGTGGCCGCCGGCATGGTCGTCTCGCGCGTCAATGACGAGAAGGACATTTCCACATCCTTCTCCACGCAGGTGCTCAGCAACCCGATGGTGCTGGCGCTTTCCGGCGGCATCCTCGCCGTGCTCGGCATCATCCCCGGCATGCCGCACTTCGTGTTCCTGTTCATGGCGGCGCTGCTCGGCGGCATGGCGTGGTGGCGCATGCAAAAGGGCGCGGTGGCCGAGGCAGCGGCCGCAGAAACGCCCGCCGCGGCGACCGCGGCGCCGGAAGAATCCACCGAGGCGAGCTGGGCGGACGTGGCGCCGGTCGACGTGCTCGGCCTGGAAGTCGGCTACCGCCTGATTCCGCTCGTCGATCGCGGCCAGGACGGCGAGCTGCTCAAGCGCATCCGCGGCCTGCGCAAGAAATTCGCGCAGGAGGTGGGCTTCCTGTCGGCGCCGGTGCATATCCGCGACAACCTCGAGCTCAAGCCGAACGCCTACCGCATTGCACTCAAGGGCGTCGAGGCAGGGGCCGGCGAAGCCTTTCCCGGCATGTACCTGGCCATCAACCCGGGACGCGTCGGCGGGCCGCTGGCGGGCAACCCGACCGTCGACCCGGCCTTCGGCCTCCCGGCGGTGTGGATCGAGGCCGGCATGCGCGAGCAGGCGCACATCCTTGGCTACACGGTGGTCGATGCCGGCACGGTGATCGCCACGCATCTCAACCACGTCATCCTCTCGCATGCCGCCGATCTGCTCGGCCGCCAGGAAACCCAGGCGCTGCTCGACCACATCGCCAAGGACGCGCCCAAGCTCATCGAGGAACTGGTGCCGAAAGTGCTCTCGCTGGCGACGACGCAGCGCGTGCTGCAAAACCTGCTGGAAGAAGGCGTAAATATCCGCGACATGCGCACCATCGTCGAGACGCTGGCCGAGCACGCCACGCGCGTACAGGATCCCGCCGAGCTCACCGCGCTGGTGCGCGTGGCGCTGGGCCGCGCCATCGTCCAGCAAATCTGGCCGGCCGGCAACGAACTGCACGTGATGGCGCTCGAGCCGGGCCTCGAGCGCATCCTCTCGCAGGCGCTGCAGGGCGCGGGCGCCGACGGCTCCGGCATCGAGCCGGGGCTGGCCGACACCTTGCTGCGCGAGACGGCGGCGGCGGCGAAGAAGCAGGAAGACCTCGGCCTGCCGCCGGTGCTGCTGGTCCCGAGCGGCCTGCGCTGGCTGCTGTCGCGTTTCCTGCGGCGCGCCTGGAACAACCTGAAGGTGCTGGCCAACAACGAAATTCCCGACAGCAAGACGATCAAGGTCACCGCGATCGTCGGCGCGCGAACATGAAGCGGCATGCCGCACTGACACGATGAAGGAACCGACATGACGGTAAAACGCTTTTTCGGAGAAACCGCGCGCGAGGCGCTGCGCAAGGTGAAGGCCGCCCTCGGGCCGGAGGCGATCGTCGTCTCGAACAAGCCGGTCGATGGCGGCGTCGAGATCATGGCGATGTCGGCCGACAGTCTCGCCGCACTGCAAGGCGGCAACGATGCCGCGCCGGCCGCTGCGGCGCCGAAACCCGCGCCGGCCGCCGCTCCTGCGGCTGCGCCGCTATCCGCCGCCGTGCCGCCGGCGCCGACTTTCGACGACGAAAGCGATTACGCGGTGATGCTCTCCAGCAAGGCGCGCGCGCCTTCGCCCTTCCAGCCCTGGCAGCCGCAACGTGCCGTCGCGCCGCAGGCGATTTCGCCGCAACGCCCCGTTGCGCCTCCCGCCCCACCCGTCGGCGAACGGATACGCCCGCGCCCGCTGCCGCCGAAAGCCGAGCGTGGCGGCGCATTGCCCGACGACGAGGTCGGCATGACGGGCGGCATGATGGCCGCGTTCGACGGCAGTGCCCAGGTGCGCGAGCTGATGCAGGAAATGCAGGGTATCAAGAGCCTGCTCGAACGCCAGCTCGCCGGTTTCGCCTGGGGCGAGATGACGCGCAGTGCGCCCGCCAGGGCGCAACTGCTGGGCGAGATGTTCGAAGCGGGATTTTCCGGGCTGCTGGCGCGTCGCCTCGTCGAGGAAATGCCCGACGAGATCGAGTTGCAGGCAGGCCGCAAATGGCTGGCGGCGGCGGTGAATCGCCGCCTGCGCACGCTGACGGCGGAAAACGACCTCATCGAGCGCGGCGGCGTGTTCGCGCTGGTCGGCCCGACCGGCGTCGGCAAGACGACGACGACTGCCAAGCTCGCGGCGCGCTGCGTGGTGCGCTACGGCGCCGACAAGCTGGCGCTCCTCACAACCGATGGCTACCGGATCGGCGCCCACGAACAACTGCGCATCTACGGGCGCATCCTCGGCGTGCCGGTGCACGTGGTGCGCGACAGCGAAGACCTGCGCCGCACCCTGGCAGACCTGCGCGGCAAGCACATGGTGCTGATCGACACCGTCGGCATGAGTCAGCGCGACCGCATGGTCGCCGAGCAGGCGGCGATGCTGACGCGCGCCGGCGCGGTGCGCCGCCTGCTGCTGCTCAACGCCACCAGCCGTGGCGATACGCTCGACGACGTGATCCGCAGCTATGCCGGCGAGGATCTGGCCGGCTGCATCTTCACCAAGACCGACGAAGCCGCCTCGCTCGCGCCGGCGCTCGATGCCGTCGTGCGCCACGGCCTGCTGCTCGCTTACGTCGCCAACGGCCAGCGCGTGCCGGAAGACCTGCACCTGCCCAACCGCAACTATCTGCTGCATCGCGCCTTCAAGCAGCCGGCGACCCAGTCGGCGCACCGTCTCAAGGGTGAGGAAATCGGCCTGGCCATGCCGGCCGCCGGCGTCGCCCGGGACGCTTCCTTCGTCTGAGCGGAAAGCGGACGCGCGCCATGCACATGCCGGGCGACCAGGCCGAAGGTTTGCGGCGTCTCTTCGGCGCGCCGGATCTGACGCTCGCCGTCGCCGCCCGCGAGACGGCGGTGATCGATGCCTACGCCCTCATCAAGCGCGTGGTGCAAGAAGAGGGCGGCCGCTGTTTCCGCATCGCCATCACGCATGCGCGCGACGCCGACGAGGCGCTCGGCGTATTCGAGAATCTGCGCCGCGTGGCGCATGCCTATCTCGGCGTGCGGCTGGAATATGCCGGCATGTCCGCGCCGCCGCCGGGCGCCGATGCGTGGGCTGGCACGTCCGTTGCTGAACAGGGGCCGGGGCGGGAATCGGTGTTATAGTTTCGCGGCCCTGTCATGCCGTGCGATCCGGGCGTGACGCGCCATCTTCCGTGCTAACCATCGTGCCACCTTGAGCCAGACGCAGACGATGTATACCGCCCAGGGCACGCTCGAGAAAGAGCGGCTCGTCAGTCAATATGCACCGTTGGTCAAGCGCATCGCCTACCACCTGATGGCGAGGTTGCCGGCCAGCGTGCAGGTGGACGATCTCGTGCAAAACGGCATGATTGGCCTGCTCGACGCGCTCGGACGTTTCGAGGAAGGCCTGGGCGCCCAGTTCGAAACCTACGCCGTGCAGCGGGTGCGCGGCGCCATGCTCGACGGCCTGCGCGAGAACGACTGGCTGCCGCGCGGCCTGCGCAAGGAGATGCGCCGCGTCGAAGTCGCCATCCAGAAGCTCGAGCACGAACAGGGGCGCCAGCCGAGCGAAAGCGAGCTCGCCACCGCGCTCGACATGCCGCTTGCCGATTACCAGAAGTTGCTGCAGGAAGCGCGCGGCCACCAGCTCGTCTATCTCGAGGACATGTCCGGCGAGGACGAGGACTACCTCGACCGGCACGCCGCCGGCATCTCGCTCGATCCGCTGGCAATCATCGAGGAAAGCGACATGCGCGCCGCCCTGGTGACGGCCATCGGCAACCTGCCCGAGCGCGAAAAGCTGATGATGGCCCTCTATTACGAGCAGGATCTCAACTTGCGCGAAATCGGCGAGGTGATGGGCGTCACCGAGTCGCGCGTCTGCCAGCTGCACAGCCAGGCCGTCGCGCGCCTGCGCGTCGCCGTGCTCGGCGGTGAGCAGGGCGACGCGAAACCGCTCGCCCGTCGGCGCGGCCGCAAGCCGAAGTCGGCCGTCGCTGCCGCCCCCGCCCCCGCCTGATGGCCACCATGGACAAGATCAGCATCTTCGGCCTCGCCCTCGGCATCGCGGCGATTCTCGTCGGCCAGGTGCTCGAAGGCGGGCATGTGGCCTCGCTGCTGCAACCGACCGCCTTCCTGATCGTCATCGGCGGCACCCTCGGCGCCGTCATGCTGCAAAGCCCCTGGCCGGTGTTCCGCGCCGGATTGCGCATGAGCCGCTGGGTGTTTTTGCCGCCGGCAAGCGATCCGCGTGGACTGATCGCGCAGATCGAGCGCTGGAGCCATGTGGCGCGCAAGGAAGGCCTGCTGGCGCTGGAAAACCAGATACCCCAGGTGCCTGATCCGTTCATGCAAAAAGGCCTGCAACTGCTCGTCGATGGCGCCGAGCCGGAGCGCCTGCGCGAGGTGCTCGAGGTGGAGATCGCCGCCTACGAGGAAAAGCTCAAGCAGGGGGCAAAAATCTGGGAAGCCGCGGGCGGCTACTCGCCGACCATCGGCATCCTCGGCGCGGTGCTCGGGTTGATCCACGTCATGGAGAATCTCACCGATCCCTCCAAACTTGGCGCCGGCATCGCGGTGGCCTTCGTCGCGACGATCTACGGGGTCGGCGCGGCCAACCTGATCTTCCTGCCAGTGGCGAAGAAGTTGCTGGCTAACATCGCCCGTCTCGTCACCCTGCGCGAGATGTTCGTCGATGGCCTGGTCGGCATCGCCAACGGCGACAACCCGCGCATCATCGAGGCGCGCCTGCAGGGCTACTTCGACGACAACGGCTGACGGCGATGGGCAAGCGCCGCCGTCGCGAGGAAGAGCACGAGAACCACGAGCGCTGGCTGGTCTCCTACGCCGATTTCATCACGCTGCTGTTCGCCTTTTTCGTCGTCATGTACGCGGTTTCCTCGATCAACGAGGGCAAGTACCGCGTGCTGTCCGACTCGATCACCGCGGCCTTTCGCAACATCCCCGGCGATACCGCCGGGGCGACGTTCCAGATCAACCCCAACGCGCCGGCGCCGGTGGCCGTGCCCTTCCGCAAACCGCCGCCGCCGAACATCCGCCCCGACCCCGTGCGCGAACAGAATCGCGAGGTGCTGCGCAACAAGGCGCGCGAAATCATGGAAGCGCTGGCGCCCCTGGTCGACCAGGGCCATGTGCGGGTGACGGAAGGCGCGCAGGGCATCACCGTCGAGATCAACGCCAGCGTGCTGTTCGATTCGGGCGAAGCGCGCCTGCAGGTGCCCGCGCTCGTCGCCTTGCGCGCGGTCGGCCAGATTCTCGCCACCACGGAGTTTCCCATCGTCGTCGAGGGACATACCGACAACGCGCCGATCAACACGCCGCTGTTTCCTTCCAACTGGGAACTTTCCGGCGCGCGCGCCGCCAGCGTGGTGCGCCTGTTCATCGAAACCGGGGTCGATCCGCGCCGCATGACGGCCATCGGCTTTGCCGAGCAGCGTCCGGTGGCCGACAACGCCAGCGCCGAAGGTCGCCAGCGCAACCGCCGCGTCGCCATCATCATGGAATCGCGCACCCCCGACCAGATTCGGGAACTGAGCCTGCCCGAGTAGGCCTTTCAGGCCTTGCCGAGGATCCTGCCGCCCAGACCGGCGGTCTGCTGGCCATCCGGGCCGTAGGTCATCGCGCGGTCGGTCGCCGACATCAGCGCGGCGAAGGCCTGCTGGTTGTGGCGCATGTGCAGGCCGATCAACTTGCCGTTGGTTTCGTTGAGGGCGCGCGCCTCGGCGGCGAGTTTGAGGAGCGCGGCCCATGTCGCACGCTGGGCGGGGGTGCCGTGTCGGGCGAGCCAGCCCTCCATTCCTTCCCTGCCGGCGGGGAAGCCGCCGCGGCCGAGATGGGCCTCGCGCGCCTGCGCGAGAGCGGCGAGGCGGTTCGCTAGCGCGTTCTTGTCTTCGATGAGGGAGAGCAGGCGTTCGGTGTCGCCCGCGGCGAGCAGGTCCTGCTCGCGGCGCAGCAGGGCGACGAAGGATTCGAGCGCGGCGACCTCGACGTCGAGGGGCCCGGACGCAGCCGCGCCGGCAGCCATGGGCGAGAGGGTCAGCCGGCCCTGGCCGCGCGACCGAGCATGTCGCGCACGCTGTCGAGCAGGCCGTCGGCGATGCGGTCGGGGTTGATCTGGAAACGGCCTTCCGCGATCGCCTGCTTGATCTCGGCGACGCGCTGCGCATTTACCGGCGTCTCGCCGGCGCCGACTTCGGCCAGCCGTGCGGAAAGCGCGGAGATGTCGACGCGCTCGGCGCCGCCTCCGGCCTTGGGCGCGGCCGCCACGGCGGGCCCGCGGGCGCGTCCGACGTCCGGCAGGTTGCCGATGGAGGGAAGGGCGCTGTTGATCTTCACGATGGTGTCCTTGTTCCGAATAACGATCTTTGAAGTGGTTGCTGCATCTAACGGCAGGCAAGGCGGAAACTTGAGTTCATTCGCAGTGGCGTTTACGTCGGCGTGTGAAGCGAATTGTATGCCAGAAAATCAATAAGCTATCTCCACCGTGCCGTCGTCGCGGGCGATGCCGCTGACGACCCGGCCACCGCCGAGGCGCACCTGGACCACCTGGCCGGCCGCCGCCTGGTTGAGCGCACGCCCTTCGTTGGCGACGGCGAAGCCCGGCCCGCGCGACACCACCTTGACGCTCTGGTTCTGGCGCACGACGAGGGCGGCCCGCAGCATGTCGGCGCGCAGCGGTCTCCCGGCGGGAATGGAACTCCCGGCAGTCTTGCCGATGGCGAGCGCCGGATCGAGAAGAATGTTGGCCGGCAGGTCCGCCAGGTCGCCGCTCTGGGCGGCCAGGTCGCCTTCGGCGATGGTCTGACCCTGGGCAATCGGGCGGGCACTGACCAGATAGTCGGCCTGGACGCGGATCGTCACCGGCAGGTGGATGCGCCAGCCGGCGGCATCGAGGCAGCGCACGGCCACGTTGCTGCGCCCCCATGACTGGGCGGCGGCCGGGCGGGAGACCTCGAAGTTGCGGCAGGGGGCGAGCTGGTTGGCGGGGTCGAGTCCGCCGATCTCGAAGCTCGCCACGCCGGGCAACCCCTGTGACTGCACAGCCAGCCAGTGTTCGACCGCCTGGCGTACCGGCGCGGGATCCTGGCGCGCCGAGACCGGGGCGACGGTCGTGGCGAGCAGGAAGAGGGCAAGCGCGAACAGGCGGGACATGCGGCGATTTGAGCACGACGGATACCGATGGTTCGCCGGTGTAACGACGGGTTTTCGCGTCCAATTCCCGCAGGCAAGAATTGCCGGGGCGCGCCGCCGCTTGCCGCCCGCCGCGCCGCGGACACCGGCGGCAAGCCGTATCCGGCGGCAAGGCAGGGGTGGCACGATTACTGCATTACGACAGCGTCCAAACAAACTTGAATCCCCGCGCATCATGGTTGATCGTCTCGAACAACACATCGGTTTCTACCGCGACGCGCTCAACGTGCGCACCCGGCGGCAGGAGTTGCTGGCCTCGAACATCGCCAACGCCGACACGCCGCACTTCAAGGCGCGCGACCTCGACTTCAAGGCGGCACTCGGCATCGCGCGCGGTCGCCCCGGCGCGCTGGCCGTGCCGCCGGTCGACCTGATGCGTACCCGGCCCGGCCATCTCGACGGCAGCGGGACGGCACCCTACGCCGCTGCGATGCGGTATCGCGCCGAATATCAGGGCGCCGTCGATGGCAACACGGTGAATATGGATGTCGAGCGTGCCGCCTTCGCGGAAAACGCCTTGCACGTCGATGCGCTGATCACGTTCGTCAATCGCCGCTTGAGCGGCTTGATGACAGCCATCAAGGGCCAGTGAGGCATCGATCATGAGCGACTTTCGCATCTTTTCCATCGCCGGTTCCGCGCTCACCGCACAGTCCGCGCGCTTGAACGCGGTGGCCAGCAATCTCGCCAACGCCGACAGCGTCGTCGGCGCCGACGGCCAGCCCTACCGCGCCAAGCAGGTGGTGTTCCAGGCGACGCCCGTCGAGGGCGGCGGCATCGGCGTGCGCGTCACGCAGGTGGTGGACAGCGCGGCGCCGCTCAGGATGACCTACGACCCGGCCAACCCGGCGGCGGACGAACAGGGCTACGTGCGCATGCCGAACGTGAATGTGGTCGAGGAGATGGTCAACATGATCTCGGCCTCGCGCGCCTACCAGACCAACGCCGAGGTGATGAACACCACCAAGATGCTGTTGATGAAGACGCTGGCGATCGGCCAGCAGTAACGGGACAAACGGAGAACGCCATGCTGTTCAGCAATCCCCCCGCCACGACCCAGGGCAACGGCCCGGCGAGCGAAATCTACGCCGCGCTGAATCCGGCGCGCGACAAGTCGACGGCGCTGCAGGACATCCAGAACCGCTTTCTCACGCTGCTCACGGCGCAGCTGCGCAACCAGGACCCCACGTCGCCGATGGACAGCGCGCAGATGACTTCGCAGCTCGCCCAGATCAGCACGGTGGATGGCATCGAGCGCCTGAACAAGACCTTGCAGACGCTGCTTTCCGACTCGCAGGCCGCGCAGAACCTGCAGGCCGCCTCGCTGGTCGGTCGCGGCGTGCTGGTGCCGGGCAGCACGATGACCTGGGCGAACGGCGCCGGCGGCTTCGGCTACGACCTGGCCGAGCCGGCCGACGAGGTCACGGCGACGATCAAGGACGCCAACGGCATCACGGTGCGCACCCTGCAGCTGGGCGGCGCGAATGCGGGCATCCATCTGAAGCTCTGGGATGGTTTGACCGATGCCGGCGAACCCGTCGCGGACGGCAAATACACGGTGGCGATCCAGGCGAAGCGCGGCAGCAGCGCGGTGGGCGCGGAGGTGCTGTCGGCGGTCATGGTGTCGGGCGTCATCCGCACCGGCAATTCGATGAGCGTCGAAGCCAATGGCGCGATTTATGCTTTGAACGAGATCAAGGGCATCGTCTGATCGATAGCGGACGACGAAACAGGAGAGAGCAATGGGTTTCCAGCAAGCTTTGAGTGGTCTGAACGTTTCCGCCAAGGCGCTCGACGCCATCGGCAACAACATCGCCAACGCCAGCACGGTGGGTTTCAAGTCCTCGGGCGTGCAGTTCGCCGACGTCTATGCCGCGTCCCTGACCGGCGGCGGCGCCAGCCAGATCGGCATCGGCTCGGCGGCGCCCAGCGTCGCCCAGCTCTTCACGCAGGGCAATATCACCTCCACCAACAATCCGCTCGACATCGCCGTCAACGGCGGCGGTTTCTTCCGCCTCTCCGACGGCGGCTCGGCGGTCTATAGCCGCAACGGCCAGTACCTGCTCGACAGGGACGGCTACATCGTCAACGCTTCCGGCCTGCGCCTGACCGGTTACGGGGCTGACGAAGCCGGAGCGATCGTGCCGGGCGACTTCGTCGATCTGCGTCTGTCGACCACCAACATCGAGCCCAGCCCCACGACCACGAGCCAGGTGATCCTCAACCTGGATTCCAGGCAGAGAGCCCCTTCCGCGATGACCTCCGGGACATTGACCGGCAGCGCTGCGCCAGCAATCGCCATCACCGCCTTGAACAACACGCTCCAGCTCGTCGTCGACGGCATTACCGCGGTTCCGCCGGTCGACGTGCCGATCAACAACTACGCAGCGCCCGGTGACCTGGCCTCCGCGGTCGAGAATGCGATCAACACCAACCCGGCGCTGGTGTCGGCCAATGCGCTGGTCGACGTGCGCCTGAACACCAGTGGCTATCTCGTCATCACCTCGCGCAGTTCCGGAACGCAGGGCAGTCAGGGCAGCGGCTCCAGCGTGACCGTGACCGGCGGGGACGGTGTTGCCCCTCTGCTCGGCACACCGGTTGCGGCGACCGGCACCGACAACTTCAGCGCCTCCAATACGCTGAGCTACACGGCCTCGACCGCGCAGACGGTCTATGACAGCCTCGGCAATCCACACAACCTGACCATGTACTTCGCAAAGACTTCGGCGGCGAATACGTGGCAGCTTTACACCTCGCTGAATGGCAATTTCACCGGTGTAACGACAACGACGGCAAATTTGCTGGTCACCCCGCCCGCCTTTCCAACGGGAGGCGCGACGACGGCTGGCGACACGATCAACCTCGCGGTCGACGGGGCGGCCCCCGTGCCGGTTCCCCTGTTGGCGGGCGGGCCGTATGCCAACCTCACCGCCTTGCGAAACGATCTTCAGGCGAGCATCAATGCCGTTGCGGGCAGCTTCCCGGCGGGCGCGCCGACCGTCTCCATCAACGGCGGAAACCTCGTGATCAGTTCGCCGGGAACGTCGGTGGCGCTCAGCGATGGCACGACGACCGTTCTGGACGTCTTCGGTACGACCGCTTCGAGTTTGTCCGCCGCGACCGTGACCACACCGACGCCGACGATCCTCAGCTTCGATCCGACCGGTTCGCTGTCGACCGGCATGCCGATCAACCTGAGCTTCGACCCGGCCACGGGTGCGGTGAATCCACTCGCCTTCACGCTCGACCTGACCGGCACCAGCCAGTACGGCATCAACTTCGGCGTGAACCAGTTGCTGCAGGACGGTTATACCTCCGGGCGCCTGACCGGCATCTCGATCGCACCGGACGGCACGGTGCAGGGTCGCTACTCCAACGGCAAGAGCCGCAACCAGGGCCAGATCGTGCTGGTGAACTTCAACAACCCGAACGGACTGAATTCGCTCGGCGGCAACGTCTGGGGCGAGACGGCGGAATCCGGCCAGCCGATTCCCGGTACGCCGGGCCAGGGCAGCCTGGGCCTGCTGCAATCGGCGGCGGTGGAGGAGTCGAACGTCGACCTGACGGCCGAGCTGGTGGCGATGATCATGCAGCAGCGGGTGTATCAGGCGAACTCGCAGACCATCAAGACGCAGGACCAGATTCTCCAGACCCTGGTGAACCTGCGCTGATGAAAGTCGGCGCCGGCACGACGGCGAAGCACGACGGATAAGCCATGGACAGACTGCTCTACACCGCGATGACCGGCGCGACCGGGACGATGAACCGCCAGGCGGCGGTGGCGCACAACCTCGCCAACGTCACCACCCACGGCTATCGCGCCGAAGAGCATCGCCTGCGCGCCGTGCAGGTGCAGACGCACAATACCCAGCCCGGCGCGTTGCCGACGCGCGCCTTCGCGGTGGATGCCAGCACGCACACCGATTACAGCGAAGGCGCGCTGATGCATACCGGCAACGTCTTCGACCTCGCCGTGCGCGGCCGTGGCTGGATCGCGCTGGCCATGCCGGACGGCAGCGAGGCCTACACCCGCAACGGCGGCTTCACGCTGTCTGAAAACGGCATCCTGCAAACGCAAAACGGCATTCCCGTGCAGGGCGACGGCGGCCCGATCGCCATCCCGCCCGATTCGCGCGTCGTCATCGGCGGCGACGGCACCATCTCCAGCATCGCCGAAAACGGCCCGGAAAACGTCGTCACCGTCGTCGGCCGCATCAAGCTCGTCAATCCGCCCGAAACGACCCTCGAGCGCGGGCCGGATGGCCGCTTTCGCGTCGCCGGCGGCGGCGAGGCCGAACTGGACGCCAACGTGCGCGTCGCCTCCGGCTACCTGGAAAACAGCAACGTGAACCCGGTGGAGCAGATGGTGGCGATGATCTCGCTGGCGCGCCAGTTCGAGATGCAGATGCGCATGATCACCAACGCCGAGGCCAACGACCGCGCGGCCACGCAGATTCTCTCGCCGCGCTGACGACATGATCCCACCCCGAAAAACTCGCTACGCTCGTTTCTCCCCTCAAGGAGCCAGGAAACACTCGGGGCGGCTTTTCGTGTTCCTTGAAAGGATGAACGCATGATTCGCTCGCTCTGGATCGCCCGCACCGGCCTCGATGCCCAGCAGACCCATCTGGACGTCATCTCGCACAATCTCGCCAACGTCAGCACCAACGGCTACAAGCGCCAGCGCGCGGTGTTCGAGGATCTGCTCTACCAGAACATGCGCCAGCCGGGCGCGCAGGCCGACCAACAGAACCAGGTGCCTTCCGGGCTCATGCTCGGCGTCGGCGTGCGCGCCGTATCCACGGAGCGCATCCACACCCAGGGCAGCCTGCAGCGTACCGACAACGCGCTCGACATGGCCGTCAACGGCAACGGCTTCTTCCAGATCGAGATGCCGGACGGCACCTTCGCCTACACGCGCGACGGCGCCTTTCAGCGCAACAGCACGGGCCAGATCGTCACCGCACAGGGTTATCCGCTCGCGCCGGCGGTGACGATTCCCGAGGACGCCGTCAGCATCACGATTTCGCGCGACGGCATCGTCTCCGTGCTGCAGGCCGGCCAGGTTGCGCCGGCGGAGATCGGCAACGTCCAGGTCGTCACCTTCGTGAATAACGGCGGCCTGCAGAGCATGGGCGAAAACCTCTACCGCGAAACCGCCTCCAGCGGCCCGCCAGCCGTCAATACGCCCGGCCTCGGCGGTGCCGGCCTGATCAACCAGGGCCTGCTCGAAACCTCGAACGTCAACGTCGCCGAAGAGCTGGTGTCGATGATCCAGACCCAGCGCGCCTACGAGATGAATTCCAAGGCCATTTCCACTTCCGACGCGATGCTCGGTCGCCTGACCCAACTTTGATGGACCTGTGATTGCCATGAAATCGCCGCTCACCTTGTTCGACCGCCTCGTCATCATCGTCGTGCTGGTCGCCAGCGCGCTGCTCTCCGGCTGCGTCGCCAGCGTGCCGCCAACGGCCGTGCATCAACCGATGACCGTGCGCCCCGAAGCGCGTCCCGCACCGGCGGCCGCCAACGGCAGCATCTTCAACGCCGCCAGCGCGCGCCCGCTGTTCGAGGATCGTCGCGCCCGCTTCGTCGGCGACACGCTGACCATCAACATCGCCGAGAAAACCGCCGCCGGCAAGAAATCCGACACCAAGGCCGAGCGCAGCCACGACACCTCGATGTCGGTGCCGACCATCAGCGGCCTGCCGTTGAAGACCTTCCAGGGTGCCACGCTGTCCGCCGAGAGCGCCACCGCCTTCAAGGGCAAGGGCGAGAACACCTCGTCGAACAACTTCACCGGCACGCTGACGGTGACGGTGATCGAGGTCTACCCGAACGGCAACCTGCTCGTCTCCGGCGAAAAGCAGATCGGCCTCAAGGAAGGCGAGGAATTCATCCGCTTCTCGGGCGTGGTCAACCCGGACACGATTACCGGCACCAACACCGTGCAGTCGACGCAGGTGGCCGACGCGCGCATCGAGTACAAGGCCAATGGCTTCGTCGATTCGGCCCAGGTGATGGGCTGGCTCGGCCGCTTCTTCCTGTCCTTCCTGCCCTTCTGAGGAGTTGGCGCATGAGCAACGTACACAAGTTCCTGATCGGCCTGATGTGGCTGTTCGCGGCGCTGTTGATCAGCGACGTGGCGCGCGCCGAGCGCATCAAGGAACTCGCCTCGATTTCCGGCGTGCGCCACAACCAACTGGTCGGCTACGGCATCGTCGTCGGCCTCGACGGCACCGGCGAGAACATGCCCTTCACCTCGCAGAGCATGATCAACATGCTCTCGCGCATGGGCGTTTCCCTGCCGCCCGGGCAGGCCGTACAGTTCAAGAATGCCGCCGCCGTGATGGTCACCGCCGACCTGCCGCCGTTCGCGCGTACCGGACAGACCATCGACGTCACGGTGTCGTCGATCGGCAGCGCCAAATCCTTGCGCGGCGGCACGCTGATCATGACGCCGCTCAAGGGCGCCGACGGCAATGTCTATGGGCTGGCGCAGGGCAATCTCGTCGTTAGCGGCGCGGGCGCCGCCGCCGGCGGTTCGCGCGCCACCGTCAACCATCTCGCCGTCGGCCGCATCGCCAACGGCGCCACGGTGGAGCGCGAAGTGCCGATGAGCGTCGCCCAGGGCGATTTCGTCAATATCGAATTGCGCCAGAGCGATTTCGGCACGGTGCAGCGCGTCACCGACGCGATCAACCGCGCGATGGGGCAAGGCACCGCTACCTCCGTCGACGCCCGCCAGGTGCAGGTGCGCCTGCCGGCCAATCCCGCCCAGCACGTCGCCTTCATCGGCGCGGTGGAGAATCTCCAGGTGACGCCGATGCCGACGGCGGCCAAGGTGATCGTCAATGCGCGTACCGGCTCGGTAGTGATGAACCAGGCCGTGCGCATCGAGGCCTGCGCGGTCGCGCACGGCAACCTGTCCGTCACGGTGATTGCCGACAACGCGGTGGCGCAGCCCAACCCGCTCGCTGGCGGGCAGACGACGCGGCTGACCAACGCAGAGATCGACGTCAACCAGGAAAGCGGCGCCCTGCTCAATCTGCCGGCCGGCGCCAACCTCGCCGACGTGGTGCAGGCCCTGAACGCCATCGGCACCAACCCGCAGGACCTGATCGCCATCCTGCAGGCGATGAAGATGGCCGGCGCGCTGCGCGCCGAGCTCGAAATCATCTGACCCGGCGCGCCCCACGGCGGAAATCGGCATGAATTGCTGGCCTGTTCCGCCGATTGCCGGCGCCGTGACACGGCAAGCTTCGCCACCATGAACGCCGCCACCCCCGTTCCCTCGATTTTCGACCTGCAATCGCTCTCCGCGCTGAAAAGCGGGGTGAAGCAGGACGACCCGCAGGCCCTCAAGGCGGCGGCGCGGCAGTTCGAGGCGGTGTTCCTGCAGATGGTGCTGAAGTCCATGCGCGCGGCCACGCCGCAGGATGGCATCTTCGACAGCGAGCAAACGCGCTTCTACCAGGAACTGCTCGACCAGCAGCTTTCCCAGACGCTCTCGGCGCGCGGCGGCACCGGGCTCGCGGCAGTGATCGAGCGCCAGTTGTCGCGACAGGACGCGACGCCGGCCGACTTTCCCGACGGCCTGCCGCTCGGCTTGCCGCCCGCCGCCCTGCCGCTCGAGACTCTGCGTCAGATCAACAACTTCGGCGTGCCGGCCCCCCAGGGCGTGCCGCGCGCGTTGCCGCTGGACCGCGTACCCGTGCAGCCGGCGCTGCCCGCCGTGCCCCGGCCCGTCGCACCGCCGTCCGGTGCGAGCGCCCCCGGCGTCGACAACGTCGCCCCCGACGGCACGGCGCGCGGCTTCGTGGCGGCCACCTTGCCGCATGCACTGGCCGCCAGCCGCGAGACGGGCATCCCCGCGCATTTCCTCGTCGCCCATGCCGCGCTGGAAACCGGCTGGGGCAAGCACGAACCACGCTTCGCCGACGGCCGACCGAGCCACAACCTGTTCGGCATCAAGGCCGGCGGCACCTGGCGGGGTGCCGTGGTCGAGGCGCGCACCACGGAATACGTCAATGGCGCCGCCGAATCGCGCGTCGAACGCTTCCGCGCCTACGGCTCGCCCGCCGAATCCTTCCGCGACTACGCGCGCCTGCTGGCCGGTTCGCCGCGCTACGCCGGCGTGCTCGGCAGCCAGGACGCCGCCACCTTCGCCCGCGGCCTGCAGCGGGCCGGCTACGCCACCGACCCCGACTACGCGGCCAAGCTCGAAGGCATCATCCACGGCCCCACGCTGCGCCAGGCTCTGATCGGCTGAGCGGCGTTTCCTCGCCGTTCCGCCGGGGCCGACTTTCTGGCACGCCGGTTGCTTTTCACCGTTTGAGCATTCAATCTCCGGCAGTCTCTGCCGATAACTCAGTCTCGAACGGGGTCAAGCATGGGTAGCGGATTCTTCAATGTCGGCGTCACCGGTCTCAATGCCGCCCAGATGGGGCTGATGACGACCGCGCACAATATCGCCAATGCCTCGACGCCCGGTTACAACCGCCAGTACGTCGTCCAGAGCAACAACACGCCGGTCTTCACCGGCGGCGGTTTCCTCGGCACCGGCGCGGGCGTCGATACGGTGCGGCGGGTCTATAACGACTTTCTCGCCGGCCAGGCGCGTTCGGCCGAGACCAGCGTCGCCGAACTCGAAACCTACGGCAACCTGATCGCCCAGATCGACAACCTGCTGGCCGATCCGAGCGCCGGGGTGTCGCCGACCTTGCAGGACTTCTTCGCGGCCGTTTCCGACCTTGCCTCGACGCCGAACTCGATCCCCGCGCGCCAGGCCCTGCTGTCGGCCACCCAGGCTCTGACGGCACGCTTCCAGGCCGTCGACCAGCAGCTCACGGTGATGCGCGATGGCGTCAACACGCAGGTCTTCGCGCAGGTGACCACCATCAATTCGATGGTCTCGCAAATCGCCGAAATCAACCAGCGCATTATCATCGCCCAGGCGGCCGGCCCCGGCCAGCCGGCCAACGATCTCCACGACCAGCGCGACCAGCTGGTCAACGCGCTCAACAAGGAAATCCGCATCAACGTCCAGGTCGAGACCGATGGCAGCTACAGCCTGTTCTTCGGCACCGGCCAGCCGCTGCTCGTCGGCGTGCAGACCTACGGCCTGAAGGCGCAGCCGTCGCGCGAGGATCTCGCGCAGATCGATATCGGCCTCGTCTCGCCCAATGGCCAGGTCATCTCGATCCCCGAGTCGCTCGTCAGTGGTGGCAAGCTCGGCGGCCTGTTGCAGTTCCGTTCGCAGACGCTCGACCTGGCGCAGAACAGCCTGGGGCGCGTCGCCCTGGCGATCACCACGACGGTGAATGACCAGCACAGGCTGGGGCAGGACTTGCAAGGCCTGCCGGGGGGCAATTTCTTCAAGGAGACCCAGCCCACCGTTCTTGGCGCGCCGACCAATACCGGCTTTGCCACGCTGTCGGCCAGCGTCACCCGCAGCGACTACCGGCTCGAATTCGATGGCAGCCAGTACCGCCTGACGCGGCTTGCCGACAACACGACGCGGACCTTCGGCGGCCTGCCGATCATCGCCGATGGCCTGCGCATCGGGCTGGCCGGCGGCAGCTTTGCCGGCACGCCGACGAATCCCGACACGTTCCTGATCCGTCCTTCCGCTGCCCCGCAAGAGCGCGTGACCGCGCTGTCGGGCAATGCGGGAACGGCAACCATCGTTTCCAGCGGATCGAACCTGCAAACCCTGGGAACCAGCGACTTCCGGCTGGCGGTGGTCGGATCCAACCAGTTGATGCTCACGCGCATTTCCGATGGGCAAACCTGGACGGGCGTGGGGGCAACGCAGGATGATGCGATCGCCAACCTGATGCAGCAGGCCGCGCCGGTAGGCTTCGATCTTGCCGTCAGCGGCGCGATGGCGATCGGCGACAGCTTCCTGATCCGCCCGACCCGCTACGCCGCGCGCGACCTGGTGCTGGCCATCGACGATCCGCGTTCGATCGCCGCCGCGATGGCCATGCGCACGGGGGCGGCGGCCGAGAACGGCGGCACCGGCGCGATCGGCAACGGCGAGGTGGTGGCGACCCGGGTGCCGCTCGCCACATCGTTTGCCGTTCGTTACGACGCGTCGAGCGACAGCCTGGTCGGTTTCCCCGTCGGCAGCCGCGTCATGATCGGCAGCCAGGTGTTTGCCATCGACGGCGAAACCACGCGGGTGCCTTTCGTCGCGGGCGCGGCCTACACGATCGCGAACAAATCGTTCAGCATCGCCGCCACCCCGCTGCCGAATGAAAACTTCAGTTTCGATCCGCTCGCCAATTCCGTTGTCGCATCGGGGGCGACTGCGGCGGCAATCACCGACGCCGCCATACCGATCTCCAGCCTGCCGGCACGCGACATTGCGCTGACTTACCGCCAGGCGAACACGAGTGTTTCCCCCGCCCTGCCGGCGCGTCTGGAAGGCTTCCCGGCCGGCAGCCGCGTCACGCTGACGACGCCCGACGGCAAGGTGCGCGAGTTCCTCATGAATCCGACGGATTCGACGCCGCAGGATTTCGTCGACTTCGTGCCCAACAGCACCATCGAATTCAATGGCGTGCGTTTTCGCGTCAGCGGCGCGCCGGTCGAGGGCGACCGTTTCTTCGTCGGCGCCAATCCGTCGGGCATCGGCGACGCGCGCAACCTGCTGGCCATCGGCGCGCTGCAAATGAAGAACACGCTCGGCGACGGCACGGCCAGTTTCCAGGCCGCCTATTCGCAGATGGTGAGCCAGGTCGGCAACAAGGCGCGCGAGGTGGAGGTGACGCGTCAGGCGCAGCAGAATCTCGTCAAACAGGCCAACAGCGCGATGCAAAGCGCGTCGGGGGTCAATCTCGACGAGGAGGCGGCGAACCTGTTGCGCTACCAGCAGGCCTACCAGGCGGCGGCAAAGATGATGAGCGTCGCCAGCACCTTGTTCGATTCGATTCTCCAGCTCGGTCGCTAACCGGATCAGGAGCCCGTCATGCGCATCAGCACCGGAATGATTTTCGAAAGCGGTCTGGCCAGCATCCAGAACCGTACCAGCAGCCTGTTGCGCGTGCAGCAGCAGTTGTCGACGGGCCGGCGCATTCTCAACCCGTCCGACGATCCCGTCGCGGCGGCGCGTGCGCTCGAAGTGACGCAATCGCTGGCCGCCAACAAGGCACAGGCCGAAACCCGCAACAACGTGAAAAGCGCCATCGGCATCGCCGATGCCCAGTTGCAGTCGGCCACCGACCTGCTCGCGCGCGTGCGCGAGCTGAGCGTGCAGGCCGGCAACGCCGCGCTGTCCGCACCCGATCGCCGCAGCATCGCGCTCGAGCTGCGCCAGCGCTTCGACGAGCTGGTGGCCATCGCCAATGCCAGGGACGGCATCGGCAACAGCCTGTTCGGCGGCTTCCAGGTCGGCAACAAGCCCTTCGCCGGCAGCGTCGAGAACGGCGTGCGCTATCTCGGCGACGAAGGCGTGCGCATGCTGCAAGTCTCCAGCGCGCGGCAGATGGGCATCAGCCAGTCCGGCAACGACATCTTCATGCGCATCCCGAGCGGGAACGGCGTGTTCGCGACTTCGACGCAGAACGAGAAAGGTGTCAATTCGCAGGGGCTGACCTACGAGGGATTCACCGGAATGCCGACGAGCAATGCCGAGGTCGAGGTGCGGTTCTGGGTCGACCCGGCCACCGGAACGTCCTATTACGACATCGTCGATGGCAACGAAAACAGCCTGCTCCACGCGGCGCCTTCCGTGGCCGGTGGCGCGGGCAACACCTACACGCAGGCCTATTCGAGCGGAGCGCCGATCCCGCTGTCGAATGCCGGCCCCGTGCCGCCGGGCGTGTTTGATTTCGGCACGAGCATCGCCGTGAGCGGAACTGCCCGTACCGGCGACAAATTCTCCGTCAGCCTGACGACCGGCGATACGCCCGTGGTCACGGCGGCGACTACCAACAGCCGCATGGCCAATGCCACCATCGACAACGGCGCGGTGACCGATCCGGTCAAGTGGTCGCAGACGGCCAACAGCGGCAATCTCGAAGTGCGCTTCTGGGTGGACGTGCAAGGGACGATAGCCACGGCGGGGCAGGCGGTCGGTTCGCTTTCTCCGACCCTGCCTTTGGTCGTGACGGGAGGGTCGGCGGATACGTTCTCGATCAATGTCGATGGCGCGGGCGCGCGGAACATCGTGCTGACACCGGGCAGCTATGCGACCACGGAAGCCATCCGGAGCGAGGTGCAGGCGCGCATCGATGCGCTTGCCGCCCCGCCCGTGACGGCTACGGTTAACGTGGATGCCAACGGTCGCCTGGTGGTGACTTCCGGTTCCAGCGGAGCCGGTTCTTCGGTTGCCCTGGCCGAGGGCAACGGGGCGCTTGCGCTCGTATTCGGCGCTCCGGTCGCCACGGCAGGAACCGCCGCCGCTGCCGGCCGCACCTTCTACGACCTCGTCGATGCGACGACCGGCAAGAGCCTGTTTACCGGGACGGACTCGACGACGGGCGGCGTTGGCAATACCTACACGCGTCCCTATGTCAGTGGCGATGACATTGCCTTCTACGGCGCCGGCGGTCCCGGCCAGCTGGCCTTCGATTTCGGTGCGAAAGTCGCGGTGTCCGGCAGCCCCGCCAGCGGCGACACCTTCACCGTCAAGGCCGGCACCGACTACACCGGCAACGGTTATTTCGTCACCGCCGCGAAAACCGCGACGCGCTACAACACCGGCAGCGGCATCGTCGGCGCGGGCGAGGTGCTCGACCCGGCGAAGTGGAACCACCCGGCCAACTCGCGCAATCTCGAAGTGCGTTTCTGGAAGGATCCGAACGATCCGAAAACGACCTACTATGACCTCGTCGATGCCGAGACCGAGAAATCCCTGTTCACGAACGGCCTGTCGACCGCCGGCGGCACGGGCAACACCTACACGCGTACCTTCAGGCCGGGCGACACGATCAGTTTCGCCGGGCTGAACGTCCCGCACGGACTCGCCACCATCACCGACTTCGGCGTCAGCGTGACGATCAGCGGCGAACCGGCGAGCGGCGACGCGTTCAAGATCCGCGCCAGCGAAAGCCAGAGCGTTTTCGACACGCTGGCCAAAACCATCCTGCTGCTGGAGAGCGGCAAGCCCATCGCAACCATGGGCAACGTCCAGCTGCAAAACGAGCTGGGCAGCATCCTCACCAGCCTGTCGCGCGCCGAAGACGGCATCCTCGCGGCGCGTGCGGTGTTCGGCTCCAACCTGGGGGAAGTCGATAGCCTCGATTCCGTCGGCGAAAACCTCAACATCCAGTACGAGGAAACGCTCTCGCGCCTGCAGGATCTCGATTACGCCGAGGCGATCACCAAGCTGCAACGCCAGCAGATGGAACTGCAAGCGGCGCAGCAGTCCTTCGCGCAGATTTCCCGACTGACCCTGTTCGACTACATTCGATGAAAACGCCGTCCCGCCCGGCCCGACTTTCGGCCACGCTGCTCCTCGCCGGCCTGCTGTCGGCCTGCGCGACCAACCCCGAAGCGACCAAGGCGGAGGGCGTCGGCGGCAAGGTCGTCGAGACCGCCACCAAGCTCACCGCCAAGGTCGTCGGCGGGCCGCTGATTCCCGATGCCGCCGTGCAGATCGGTCCCTCGGTGGCCTATCCGCTCGAAAAGCTCGTCTATTGGGGCGTCTGGGTCGGCGCCGCCTACCTGATCCTCGACCCCTTCGCGCCCAACTGGCGCATCGAGGAAGCGCGTCTGCCGGAAAACCACATGCACTTTTCCCTGGCCATGAAGCGTTACTACGCCGGCGGCGCCGGCGAGGCGCGCCTCGTGTTTCACCGCCGCGCGAAGGAACTCATGCGCGCCGGCGGCTTCGACGGCTACGAGGTGCTCGAATACGCCGAAGGCATGGAATCCTCCTTCATCGGCGCACAGCGTACCGCCAGTGGCGTGGTGCGCTTCACCAGGGGCACCGGTTGATCAGCCGGCGGCGGCGCGCATCACGGTCGTCATGACGAGGAAGGCCTGGTCGAACAGGCGCTGCAGGGCCGTGCCGATGTAGGGAATCGAAAACATCAGCAGCACGAAGCCGGCCATCAGCGTGACCGGGAAACCGACCGCGAAGATGTTGAGTTGCGGCGCCACGCGTGCCAGCACGCCCATCGCCAGGTTGGAGATCAGGAGCGTGGTGATCAGCGGCAGGGCCAGCAACAGGCCGGCGGAGAACAGGATGGAAGACCAGGTCAGCAGCGCCGTGTAGCCACCGGTGGAAAGCGGCGACAGGCCGACCGGCAGCAGCCTGAAGCTTTCGGTGAGCACCTGTATCGTCAGCAGGTGGCCGTTGAGGGCGAGGAAGATCAGCGTGGTGAAGAGGGTGAGGAACTCCGAGAGCACCGGCGTCTGCCCGGCCGTCTGCGGGTCGTAGGAGATCGCGAACGACAGACCCATCTGCATGCTGATCACGCTGCCGGCGATGTCGATGGCGGCGAAGATCAGGCGTAGCGTGAAGCCGAGCAGAACGCCGATGAGGATTTCCTGGGCGATGATCGCCAGCCCCAGCCACGAACCCGGTGCAATCGCCGGCATCGGCGGCAGCACCGGCACCAGCGCGAAGGTGACCACCAGGCCGACGGCGAGGCGGATGCGCGCCGGGCTGGCGCGGTTGTTGAAGACGGGCGCGCTCGCCATCAGGGCGAGGATGCGCGCCATCGGGAACAGCAGGGCCGTCAGCCAGGCGTCGAGCTGCGCGCTGGTGAAGCTGATCATCCGATGACCGAGGGAATCGATCCGTAGAGGCGGTGGATGAAGTCGATCATCAAGGCCAGCATCCAGGGGCCGGCGACCACCATGGTGATGAACACCACGATCAGCTTGGGCACGAAGGAGAGGGTGGCCTCGTTGATCTGCGTGGCGGCCTGAAAGATGGAGATGAGCAGGCCGGTGGCCAGCGCGGCGATGAACAGCGGCGCGGAAACCATCAGGGTGACCTCGACGGCCTGGCGACCAATGTCGATGACGGCGGTGGGAGTCATGGCGGTTCTCCTTTGTTATCCGAAGCTGGTCACCAGCGAACCGATGACGAGCTGCCAGCCGTCCACGAGCACGAACAGCATGATCTTGAACGGCAGGGCGACGATCACCGGCGACATCATCATCATGCCCATCGCCATCAGCACCGAGGCGACCACCATATCGATGATGAGGAAGGGGATGAAGATGATGAAGCCGATCTGAAAGGCGGTTTTCAGTTCCGACGTGACGAAGGCAGGGATCAGCACGCGCATCGGCACGTCGTCGACGCTGGTCGGCGCGGGCGCCTGCGCGATGCGGGTGAATAGCGCCAGATCGGCATCGCGTGTCTGGCGCAACATGAAGGTGCGCAGCGGCACCGCGCCGCGCTCGAGTGCCTGGACGAAAGTGATGCGGTTTTCCGACAGAGGCAGGTAAGCCTCGTTGTAGATGCGTTCGCCCACCGGCGCCATGATGAAGAAAGTGAGGAAGAGTGCCAGGCCGACCAGCACCTGGTTGGGCGGCGAGGTCTGCGTGCCCAGCGCGTGGCGCAGCAGCGAGAAGACGATGATGATGCGCGTGAAGCTCGTCATCATCAGCAACAGCGCCGGCAGGAAGGACAGTCCGGTGAGCAGCAGCAGCGTCTGGATCGACAGCGACCATTGCGTCGCGCCGCCGGGCGCCGGCGTGCTGGTGATGGCCGGCAGCGCCTGGGCCATCACCAAAGTCGGCGCCAGCAGGACGGCGCAGCAAAGCAGCCTGGATGCGAGCCTAGGCATTTTTCCGCAGGCGTTCGGCGAGCAGGGCGACGAAATCCCTGGGCGCCGGCGCGTCGGGCATCTCGCGGCGCGGAATTTCCGCCAGGGTGCTGACCTGGCCGGGCGCCACGCCGAGCACCAGCCAGCTTTCGCCCAGCTCGAGGATGACGACGCGCTCGCGCGGACCGACGGTCACGCCGGCGACGACGCGCAGCAGGCCCGCCGCGGCGCCGCGCGGCTGGCCGATGCGCTTGAGCAGCCAGAGCGCACCGAGCAGCAGGCCGAGCACGACGAGCAGGCCGAACACCATCTGCAACGCGCTCGCGCCCAGATCCGGAATGGCCGACGCCGTCTCGCCAGCGCCGACTCCCGCGGCAAGCGCGGCAGCGGGGACGCAACAGGAGAGCGAGAGTAAACAGGCGGACGTTCGCGGCGACATGGCCACGAAGATTAGACCGCGCGCCGACGGCCAAAGAAGGGATTACAGGGCGAAAGCGCCGCCTGCTACTTGTTCAGCTTGCGCATGCGCTCCTGCGGCGTGATGATGTCGGTGAGGCGGATGCCGAACTTGTCATTGACCACCACCACCTCGCCCTGGGCGATCAGCGTGCCATTGACGAGCACATCCATCGGCTCGCCCGCCAGGCCGTCCAGCTCGACCACCGAGCCGTGCGCCAGCTGCAACAGGTTGCGGATGGAAATCTTGGTGCGCCCCAGTTCCACCGTCAGGCTGACGGGGATGTCGAGGATCAGCTCGAAACCCTGGTTCGCATTCGGGGCGACGGATTCGGCGCCGAACTGCTGGAAGCTCGCGGGCGTTGCCGTGCCCTTTTCCGCGCCGGACTGCTCGCCCATCGCCGCGGCCCAGTCGTCCGCCGCGCCGCCCCCGCCTGCGGTGGCGGACTGCTCGCCCATGGCGGCCGCCCAGTCGTCCGCGGATACCTGGTCTTCGCCCTGCCTGACTTCGTCGTTCATGATGGACCTTTCCCTTACTCCGCGCCTTCCTCGAGCGCGACGAATTTTTCGATCTTGAGCGCGTACTGGCCGTTGTTCACGCCGTAGCGGCATTCGAGCAGCGGCACGCCGTCGATGCGTGCGGTCAACGCATCGCCGACCTCGATCGGCACGATGTCGCCGGCCTTGAGCCGCGCCACCTCGCCGAGCGTGAGCGACGTGCCGGCCAGCGGGGCGACCAGTTCCACCTCGGCGGAAAGCAGTTGCTTGCGCAGCATGCCGCTCCAGCGCTGGTCGCTGCCGGCCTGTTCGCTGTGCATGGTGCTGTAGAGCACGTCGCGGATCGGCTCGATCATCGAGTAGGGCAGGCAGACGTGCATTTCCGCCGAATTCCCCGAGAGATCGACGGTGAAGGTGAAGGCGACGACGATCTCCGAAGGCGTGGCGATGTTGGCGAACTGCGTGTTCATCTCCGATCGCACGTACTCGAACTGCACGTCGAAGACCGGCTTCCAGGCCTTCTCGTATTCAGCGAAGACGACGTTCAGCATGCCCTGGATGATGCGCTGTTCGGTGAGCGTGAAATCGCGGCCCTCGACGCGCGTGTGGAAACGCCCGTCGCTACCGAACATGTTGTCGACGACGAGAAACACCAGGTTCGGATCGAACACCAGGAGACCCGTGCCACGCAGTGGCTTCATCTGGATCAGGTTGAGGTTGGTCGGCACCACCAGGTTGCGGATGAAGTCGCTGTACTTCTGCACGCGCACCGGCCCCACCGAAATTTCCGTGCTGCGGTGCATGTAATTGAACAGCCCGATGCGGAAGTAGCGGGCGAAACGCTCGTTGATGAGCTCCATGGTCGGCATGCGGCCGCGCACGATGCGCTCCTGCCGACCCAGGTCGTACGCCTTGACGCCGCCGCTTTCCTCTTCCTGAGGCGCTTCGTCGGTCTCCCCGGTGACGCCTTTCAACAGGGCATCGACCTCTTCCTGGGAGAGAAAATCCTGGCTCATGAAAGATGCGCTACTGGACGATCAGCGAAGAGAAGAACACGGCGGTGACCGGCCCTTCCTCGTTGGTGTCGAGCTTTTCCTTGGCCGGATCCACCTTCCCGCCCGTCAGCGAGGCGTTGATCGCTTCGCGGATTTCGTTGGCGAGCGTCTGCATACCCTGGGGCGTCGCGAGCTCGGTGCCCTGCTTGGAGGCAAGGATGAGCAGCACCTTGTGGCGGATCTCCGGCATGAACTGCTTGACCTGCTCGGCCAGCAGGGCTTCGGTCAGCTTCAATTCCGGGACGGCCTGCACATAGGTTTCCTGCTGGTCCGACTGCAACTTGACGACGAAGGGGTCGAGCTTGGCGAAGGCCGGCGGTCCCGCGGGCGCCTTCTTCTTGGCCGCCTTGGCGGCCTTGGCCGGGCGCGCGTCCTCTTCCTCTTCGTCGGCGGCCGGTTTCGACAACAGCAGAAACGCCGCGACGACGGCGAGGATCAGCACCAGCACGACGGCGCCGATGATGATCAGCAGCTTGCCCTTTTTCTTGGGCGGGGCATCCCCTTCGGCGGGTGCATCTTTCTTGGTGTCGGCCATCACTTACTCCTGTCCGGTTGGTGCGCTCGGGGCACGGAAATTGGCGCGGTGATTCCCCGCATCAGGCATATACATCGACAAGACCGCGTCCGGACTTGAATCCGGACGGCGGCGCGCGGTCCGCGTCTTCCGATGATGCCACGTTCGCGCCGCTTTCCGCGTGCGCGCCACGCCCGGACTGGTCGCGCCGGTCCGCCAGGGCCGACTGTCCGGCATGCTCGGCGCCCACTTGGGTCTGCCCCAGCTGGATGCCGGCCTCGGCGAGGATTTCGCGCAGGCGCGGCAGCGCCGCTTCGAGCGCCTCGCGCACCGCCGGGCTGGCCGAGACGAAGGAGGCGGTGGCCAAGTCGCCCTTGACGGTGAGATTGACCTCGACGCGGCCCATCTGCGGCGGCGTCAGCACCAGTTCGGCGCGGCTCTCGTTGCGGTTTGCCATCCAGGCGACGCGATTGCCGACTTCCTCGCTCCAGCCCGGCGTGCCGACCGCATGCGCCACCGGCAGCGGCGCGCGGGCCGCCTGGACTTCGTTCGCCGGCGTGGCGGCCAGCACCTGCTGCACGGCGGCGGCCACGCTGCCGGGCGTGCGCGGCTGGTCCTTGCCGGCCTCGATCGCCGCGACGAGCTGGCTGGCGAATTCGCGTCCGCGTCCGACCTCGCCGCTTTGCGCGGCGCTGGCGCCCGGCAGGGTCGTCTCGGGACGGGTGGCGGTGGCCAGCAGGTCGGGCAGGTCGGCTTCGGCCGGATTGCCGGCAGAAATTGCCGTTGCCGCGCCGGGGGTTGCGGCGGCGGCGAGAAGTTCATCATCGACGAGTTCGATGGCCGTGTTCGCCAACTCGTCCGTCAGCGCGTCCGTGAGCGCATCCGTGAGCGCCGGCTGCGTCATGCCCAGGGCATCCATGAAGGGCAGCAGCGAGCCGAGGTCGTCGACCACGACGTCCGTCGCGGCCAGGTCGATGCCCGGCGTGAGCGGCCGGCCGGCCATGTCCGTGGCGGCCTGCTGGCGGACCAGGTGTCCGAACAGCGTGGCGAAGGGGCTGGACTGGCCGGTGTCGCCGGCGAGCGCCGGATTGTTCGAAGCGCCATCCGCGAATTTCGCGGAAGCGGCGGCATGACCGGGAATGGAGGGGCCGATGGCCGACATGATCGTGATCCTCGAAGAAGACGTTCAGGCCATCGAGAACGCAAGGAGCGTGCCAGCGCGATTCGGTATCGGCTCAGTCCTTGTCGGGGAGTTGCCCGGCAAGCCGGGCGGCATGTTCGTCCGAGCGTTTCTGCTCGTGGCGGTTTTCCGCCAGCAGCACGCGCAACTGGTGGCGCTGGGCCAGCGTGTCGAAGGCCTTCACCTTGCCGCGCTGGTCGAGCCAGCGCTTTTGCCCGAGGACGGTGCGTTGCTTCGAGCTTTCGAGCATGGCGCGTGCCTGGTCGATCGCCTGGTCGAGGCGTCCGAGAAAATGCTGGTAATTGCGCCAGGCATCCGGCCCGAGGCCGTTGCCGGCGGCCTCGAGGAAACGCGCCTGGTATTCGGTGCGATAGCCGACCAGAAGCTCGACACGCTGGCCGGCCTCCTGTTCGCCGGCGATCAGCTTGCCGAGCTGGCGGGTGGCTTCATCGAGGCGGAGGTTGGAAAGGTCCAGCAGCGGCTGGAGGCGGAAATCCTTGCTCATGGGGCGAGTATAGCCCCCGCGTCACCGGCCGGCCGGCGGAATTCAGGTGGCTTTGGCGAACAGATCGGTCAGCGCCGCCAGGCTGGCCGGCGCTTCGGCGCGCTCATCGATACGCTGCTGCAAGAAGGCTTCGATCTTCGGATTGAGGGCGATGGCGCGGTCGAGCAGGGGGTCGGCGCCGGGGGCGTAGGCGCCCACCGCGAGCAGGTCGCGCGCGCGCTGGTAGCGGGAGTACATTTGCTTGAACAGGCGCACCTGTTCGAGGTGCTCGGCGGAAATCAGGTTGGTCATCGCGCGCGAGATCGATTGCTCGATGTCGATGGCCGGGTAGTGACCGGCGTCGGCGAGCGCGCGATTGAGCACGATATGGCCGTCAAGGATGGCGCGCGCCGAATCGGCGATCGGATCCTGCTGGTCGTCGCCCTCGGCCAGCACGGTGTAGAAGGCCGTGATCGAGCCGCCGCCGGTCGGGCCGTTGCCGGCGCGCTCGACCAGCTGCGGCAGGCGCGCGAACACGGAAGGCGGGTAGCCGCGCGTCACCGGCGGTTCGCCGATGGCCAGCGCGATCTCGCGCTGCGCCATGGCATAGCGGGTGAGCGAATCCATGATCAGCAGCACCTGTTTGCCTTCCTCGCGGAACTGCTCGGCGATGGAGGTCGCATAGGCTGCGCCCTGCAGGCGCATCAGGGGGCTGACGTCGGCGGGCGCTGCCACCACCACCGAGCGCTTCAGCCCATCGACACCGAGGTTCTGCTCGATGAACTCCTTCACCTCGCGGCCGCGCTCGCCGATCAGCCCGACGACGATGACATCCGCCGAGGTGTAGCGGGCCATCATGCCCAGCAACACGCTCTTGCCGACGCCCGAGCCGGCGAACAGGCCGAGCCGCTGGCCGCGTCCGACGGTGAGCAGCGCGTCGATGGCGCGGATGCCGACTTCGAGGCTGTGCGCGATGGGCGCGCGTTGCAGCGGATTGAGCGGCCGGCCGACCAGCGACCGCGTGGCGCGATCGTCGAGCGGCCCGAGGCCGTCGAGCGGCCGGCCGTTGCCATCGACCACGCGCCCGAGCAGGGCGCTGCCCACCGGCAGGTGCTTGGCGCGATCCGGCGCGCGCCGGCGCGGTTCCTCGGCCGTGCCGAAGCGCGGCGGCGCCACCGGTGTTTCCAGCGGCAGCACATGGGCGCCCGGTGCCAGGCCGAAGACGTCTTCAGTCGGCATCATGTACAGCTTCTCGCCGGCGAAACCGACCACTTCGGCTTCGACACTGCCGCCGTCGGGCGTTTCGATACGGCATCCCGAGCCGAGCGGCAGCTTGAGACCGGCGGCTTCCATCACCAGACCGTTGATGCGCGTCAGGCGGCCGGCGATGGCGAAGGGTTGGGGCGTCGCGGTGTGCCGCCGACAGGCGGCCAGGTAATCGCGGATGTGCTCAGGATGCATCCGCGTCCCCGGTAGGAGGCACCGCCCATGCCGCCGCCAGGCCGAGATTGGCCAGCACGCGCCGCCAGCGCGTCGCCACGCAGGCATCGATGCGCGTGCCGCCCGCTTCCAGGATGCAGTCACCGCGCGCCAGCTTGGCGTCCTCATGGATGCGGTGGCCGGCATGGCTCAACTGGTCGCCGAGATAGGAGCGCAACAGCGAGGCGTCTTCCGGATGCAGGTAGATGGCCGCGTGCAGATGAGGCAGCTGCCCGAGCGCTTCGCGCACCACGGCGAGCAGGGTTTCCGGACGCGCCGCGATTTCCTGGCGCACCACTTCGCGCGCCAGATCGATCGCCAGCGCAAGCACCTCGTCGGCGATCTGGCCATCGATCGCCGCCAAGCCCTGCTCCAGTGTCGTGGCCGCCTGGGCGAGACGTTGCGCCTCCTTTTGCGCCTTCGCCTGTCCTTCCTTGAATCCGGTGCGTTCGCCTTCCGCCCTGCCCTGCGCGAAGCCCTCGTCGCGGGCCTGGCGGCGGATCGTCTCGATTTCTTCCACGGTCGGCAGGCGGACGATTTCCTCGGCGGGCACGTCCGTGCCGGCGTCTGCCGGCGCCAGGGAGGCGCCCGTCGCCGGAGCGGATGGCGTATCGGCCGGTTTCAGGGGGTGGGGCGGGCGCGGTGCCGCTTCGGGTTCCAGGCTGGCCAGCTCCCAGCGTTCCCAGGCAGTGAGCTTGGCGGGGTCGTTCATGGCCTCAGACCATCATGTCGTCGCCACCCTTGCCGCCGAGCTGGATCTGCCCTTCGTCGGCCAGGCGGCGCGCGATCTTGAGGATTTCCTTCTGTTCCGCCTCGACTTCGGAAAGGCGCACCGGCCCCTTCGATTCGAGGTCTTCGCGCAGCATCTCGGCGGCGCGCTGCGACATGTTCTTGAAAATCTTCTCGCGCAGTTCCGGCGAGGCGCCCTTGAGGGCGACGATGAGCGAATCCGACTGGATTTCCCGGAGCAGCAGCTGGATGCCGCGGTCGTCGACGTCGAGCAGGTTCTCGAAGACGAACATCTCGTCGAGAATCTTCTGGGCGAGGTCGGGATCGTATTCGCGCACGTTGTCGACGATGGCGGTTTCCGCCGCCTGGCCGACGAAGTTGAGGATTTCCGCCGCGTGGCGGATGCCGCCCATCGCCGCCTTCTTGACGCTCGAGGCCGAGCCGGCCAGGAGGCGCGTCAGGGCGTCGTTGAGCTCGCGCAGCGCCACCGGCTGCACGCCGTCGAGCGTGGCGATCCGCAGCAGCACGTCGTTCCTCAGGCGCTCGGTGAACATCTTGAGGATCTCGCCGGCATGGTCGAACTCCAGGTGCACGAGAATCGTGGCGATGATCTGCGGGTGCTCGTTCTTGATCAGGTCGGCCACGGTGCCCGCGTCCATCCACTTCAGGCTTTCGATGCCGGCCGTGTCGCCGCCTTGCAGGATGCGGCCGATCAGGTTGGCGGCCTTGTCGTCGCCGAGCGCCTTGGTCAGCATGGCGCGGATCATGTTCTCGTCGGCGGAAAGGGGGGATCCCTTCGCGGTGTGGCCTTCCAGCTCGTTCAGCAACGCCTCGACCTTCTCGCGCGGCACCGACTTCACGCCGGCCATCGCATGACCGAGCTTCTGCACCTCGCGCGGGCCCAGATGCTTGAGCACCTCGGCGGCCGCGTCCGGGCCGAGCGAGAGCAGCAGCATCGCGCTCTTTTCCAGCCCTTCGTCAGGTCCCGCCGGCACCCATCCACTCCCTGACCAGTTCGGCCACCAGTTTCGGTTCCTTGTGCGCGACGTCGCGTGCTTCGCGCAGGCGGTCGTCGAACGTCGGCCCCTGCGATTCCTGGGGGGCACCCGCCTCCGTCGCGGCGTGCTCGGCGGCGGCCCGTTCCTCGGCGCGCGCCCGTTCCGCCGCCGCAGTGATCATGCCGAACACCGGTTTGAGCAGCTTGGCCCAGACGAGAAAGGCGATCAGGGCGAAGATGGCGTATTTCGCCATTTCCAGACCGAAGGCGACGGCGGTCGGATCCTTCCAGATCGGCAACTCGGGGATGACTTCCCGTTCGGGCGGCACGAAGCTCGCGGCGGCGATGTTGATCGAATCGCCGCGCGCCGGGCTGAAACCCACCGCCTCGCGCACCAGGGCGTTGATGCGCTGCAGCTCCTCGGCGCTCGGCGGCACGGGCCGGCCGGGCGCGCCATCCTTCACCGGCCCCGGCTTGTGGTTGACCGCCACGGCGATCGACAGGCGCTTGATCCCCCCCGGCGTGCCGCGCGTGTGGCGCACCGTCTTGTCGAGTTCGTAATTCACCGTGGTGTTGCGGGTGAAGTTGTTCGATGTGTTTGCCCCGCCCGCGCCGGCGCCGACCTGCGGGTTGGTGATCGGTGCCGTCGCCGGCACCGGCGGCTGGTTGGTCAGTGCGCCGGGGATGCCGATCGCCGGCGGGTTGCCATTGCCGGAATCGGTGTACTGCTGGCTGCGGATGGCGGTATCCGGGTTGGGGTTGGGCAGCCAGGATTCGTCCATCTGCTCGATGTGCGAGAAATCGATGTCGGCGGTCACCTGCGCGCGGAAGTTGGCGCGGCCGACCAGCGGCTCGAGGATCGATTCGACGCGCCGCAGGTACTGCGCCTCGATTTCCTTCACATACTTGAGCTGACTGGCATCGAGCCCGGCGCCGCGGAACGGATCGCGCTGCTGCGAGATCAGGTTGCCGTCCTGGTCGATCACGCTGACGCTGGCCGGATTGAGCTGCGGCACCGAGGAGGACACCAGATGGATGATGCCCGCCAGCTGCAGGCTGTCGAGCGTGCGGCCGGGGTGCAGGCTCACCAGCACCGAAGCGGAGGGCTTGAGTTCGTCGCGCAGGAAGGCGGTCTGCTTCGGGATGGCCAGATGCACGCGCGCGGCGCGCACCGAGCCGAGCGTCTGGATCGAGCGCGCCAGTTCGCCTTCCAGGCCGCGTTGGTAGTTCACCTGCTCGGCGAACTGGCTGATGCCGAGCTTCTGCCCTTCCATCACCTCGAAGCCGACCAGCCCGCCCTTGGGCAGTCCTTCCGAGGCGAGCCGCAGCCGCACGTCGTGCACCCGGTTGGCGGGCACGAGGATCGCGCCGCCGCCTTCGGAGTACTTGTAGGGAATCTTCTGCTGTTGCAGACTGGCGACGATCTGGCCGCCATCCTGGTCGGAAAGATTGGAGAACAGCAGGCCGTAGGGCGGCTCCCTGGTCCACAGCCAGGCACCCACCAAAAGCGCGATGGCGAGCGCCATCGCCGCCATCGCCGCCAGTTTTTGGCGCGCGGTGAGACGCGATAGAGCATCCGTGTTGAAGGGGAAGGCCGGCAATGCCGCAGCCTGTTCAGCCATGGGGTCGCTTTCGGTTCAGGGTCCGGCGAATTGTTGCCTGCACAAGCAAGAGGGGTTCCCGCAATGAGCGGCAATATTTGCCGCCATTTCGGTTATTGTTCGCGCCTCATCCGCCCCTTATTCGCCGTATTCCCGACGCCGACTTTTGCGAACATTCGCGACATGACCCGTTCCGACATTCCCGCGCCCCCGGAAATCGAGATTCCCACCGATCCGGCGCGCCTGGCCGAGGCCTTTCGCCTGTTCAACCAGGTTTCGGAAGAGCTTTCCACCGCCTACCGCGCCCTCGAGCGCCAGGTGGAAGCGCTCACTGCCGAGCTGGCCGCCGCCAATGCGGAGACGCAGCGCCTGCGCGAAGAGGCCGAGCGCAACAAGCGGCTCACCGCCATGGGCGAGATGGCCGCCCAGCTCGCCCACCAGCTGCGCACGCCGATCGCCGCCGCCCTGCTGTACGCCGGCAACCTCGAGAACCCCGGCCTGGCGGAAGCCAGCCGCATCGCCATTGCGCAAAAGACCGTCGGGCGCCTCAAGCATCTCGAGCGGCTGATCCAGGACATGCTGCTGTTCGCGCGCGGCGAGGTGCTCGGCCGCGAGAACTTCGCCGTGGACGACCTGCTCGGCGAGATCGCGCACACCTTCGAGCCGCTGGCGCGCGCGCGCGGGCTGGAATTGCGCCTCGCCCCGGCGCCGGCCGGGCTGGACCTGGTCGGCAACCGCAAGGCGCTCACCGGTGCGCTCACCAACCTGCTGGAAAACGCCCTGCAATTCACCCCGGCGGGCGGCAGCGTCGATCTCGGCGTGGCGACGGCTGAAGATCGCCTCGTCTTCACCGTTAACGACAACGGGCACGGCATGTCGCCCGAGATCGTCGGTCGCCTGTTCGAGCCCTTCTACACCACGCGCGCGGAAGGTACCGGGCTGGGCCTGGCCATCGCGCGCGGCGTGGCGCGCGCCCACGGCGGCGGCATCGAGGTCGAGTCCGCCCCCGGGCGCGGCACGCGCTTTGTGCTGACCGTCAGCCGGGGCGCCGGCGTCACACCCACCACGGAGTCTTCCGGATGAGCCACACTGCCATGAACATTCTCGTCGTCGAAGACGACGAGGCCCTGCGCGACGCGCTGCTGATCACCCTCGAAGCGGCCGGCCACCGGCCGAGCGGGGCCGACGGCGGTCCGACCGCGCTGGCGCTGATCGAGCGCGAGAACAACTTCCACATGGTCGTTTCCGACCTGCGCATGGCGCCCATGGACGGCTTGCAGTTGCTCGGCGAAATCCGCTCCCGCAAGCCCGGCCTGCCGGTGCTGCTGATGACGGCCTTCGGCGACGTGGACAAGGCGGTGGCGGCGATGCGCGGCGGCGCCTGCGACTTCATGCTCAAACCCTTCGAGCCGAAGACCCTGATCGAGCAGATCGAGCGCTACGCCATCCCGCCGGCTGCCGAAGGCGTGGTGGCCGGCGACGCGAAGACGCGCGAAGTGCTGCTGCTCGCCGCGCGGGTCGCCAGGACGGACGCCACCGTGCTGCTCACCGGCGAATCCGGCACCGGCAAGGAAGTCTTTGCCCGCTATATTCACGACCAATCGCAACGCGGCAAGGGGCCCTTCGTGGCGATCAACTGCGCGGCGATTCCCGACAATCTCCTTGAGGCCACCTTGTTCGGCCACGAGAAGGGCGCCTTCACCGGGGCGCAGAGTGCCCAGCCCGGCAAGTTCGAGCAGGCGAACGCGGGCACCTTGCTGCTCGACGAAATCTCGGAAATGCCGCTCGCCCTGCAGGCCAAACTGCTGCGCGTGCTGCAGGAGCGCGAAGTGGAACGCGTCGGCGGCAAGAAGCCGGTGCCGGTCGATATCCGCGTGCTTGCCACCTCCAACCGCGACATGGCCGGCGAAGTCGCCGCCGGACGTTTCCGCGAAGACCTCTACTATCGGCTCAACGTGTTCCCGCTGGTCATCCCGGCCTTGCGCGAGCGACCCGGCGACATCGTGCCGCTGGCAAAACATTTCCTCGCCATGCATGGCGCCAGGCTCGGCCGCGCGGCGCGTCTGGCGCCGGCCGCTGCGGCAAAACTTGCCGTCCACCCCTGGCCCGGCAACGTGCGCGAACTCGAAAACGTCATGCAGCGTGCCCTGATCCTCGCCCCGGGCGACAGCATCGAACCGGCGCACCTGTTGCTGCCGGAAGCCGCCGGCGCCACCGCGCAGGTTGCCGTGCCGCCGCCGACGCCGGTGCCGTCACGGGCGCCGCCCGCCGTGCCGCCCGCGCCGACTTTCGCGCC
>CAZGOH010000009.1:0-41501 GCA_964527195.1 uncultured Methyloversatilis sp. | reverse complement strand
GCCCTACACCCCCACCACCGCCTGCATGCGCGAACACCCGGACATCCCCGGGCGCTGCATCGCGCTGGAAGGAAACATCGGCGGCGACGTCAGATGTTCGATTTACGAACGCCGGCCCAGCGCCTGCCGCGACTTCGCCCCGCTCGCCGCACTCGGCCGGGGCGACGAAGCCTGCGATGCCGCTCGCAGGCGCTGCGGTCTGGCGCCCCTCGACGGTCTATAATCCGTGCCCTTCCGCAAGGATGCGTGGGAAAGCGGTTTAATCCAGCGGCCTTGAAAGCCGTTGCATCGGCTTCCGGTGCGTTGATTTATAAGGGTTTTTTCTGATCGTTTCCGCAACTTGCGGAAATCATTTCCGCAACCCCCACGGGGCGGCGGGCGGAATTGGAAGCGTGGCCGAGTGGTTTAAGGCAGTGCTCTTGAAAAGCACCGAGGGCTGATACCCCTCCGTGAGTTCGAATCTCACCGCTTCCGCCAGTAATAGCACTGAAACCCGCACCGCTTGTTGCCGGCGGCGTGTTTCCGTAGAAATTTGGCGGCGAAAATTGGCGTTGACGGCGGGTATTCATGGCAATAAGCGCAAAGCTGCCGCGCTTACTGCCATGCGCCAGCCTACACAATTCGCTGTCGAGTCAAGGGGTTGCTTCGCCGGGCTACGCCCGCCCTTGACTCGACAGCGAATTGTCAAAAACCGTGCCAATGACATCGTCCGCCGCCATTTTTCCGCGGAATTTGGTTACCGCCAACAATACGCTGTGGCTCTCGCGGCACTCGCTGGACGAGCACCTGAAAAAGCACCCGGAGGTGCGTGTCGACGATTACCGTGCAATCCCGGACATCGTGCGCAACGGGCAGGTGTGGGGCGGGCACTCCCCGCGCCGCTACCTGTTGCTGTGGATCGGCGGCAAGCCCTACCGCGCTGCGATCAAGGCGGACTCGCACTGCGAGGGGGCGACAGCTAATCGTGACGCATCGGGACAGGCAGGGATGCGGAGGAACTAGCAGATTCCTTTCATATTTATGTCGACACGCAGAAGCTACACCACTGCCAAACGCTCCACCGTATCCGGGTAACGCTCCACAAGCCTGATCAGCAGCGCCGCCTGCGCGTTGGGCTTGGCTCGGCCTTGCTCCCAATTTTCGAGTGTGCGTGGATTGGTGCGCAGGTAGCGGGCCAAGACTGGACGAGACAGGTGCAAACGCTCCCGCAACGCCAGCAGCTCGTCGGCACTGACTTCTGGGGCGGGCCTGGCCTCAACCACATGACTACGCAGCGTCCGCTTCCCGGCACGTTCCTCGGCCAGCGCATCAAAGCCTTCGGCCAACTCGGCAAATAGATTCCGTTTTTTCAACGTGTTGCCTCCAATTCACGTTTGAGCATGTCCTTAAGCGCTTTCTTCTCTTTTGCGCTCAGGTCATCCATCTCGTCTTTGTCATACAGGGTGAACAGCCAGAATTGCCGCTTGCCGTCCCACCAGTAGTAGATCACCCGCAATCCACTGATCCCTCTCCCGCGCGCCCAGTCATCCAGCCGCTCAAGAACGGCCGGAGCAATCGACACGGTGATGGAGTACTTTCGTTCTGTCCGTTTCCCGGAAAATAAAAAACCGCCTAATTGGCGGTTTTTTTAAGGAATTTCTTGGCGGAGCGGACGGGACTCGAACCCGCGACCCCCGGCGTGACAGGCCGGTATTCTAACCGACTGAACTACCGCTCCGCGTCGGCCTCCCGGCTGAACCGAGAGGCGCGCATTCTAGCAAAAATTTTTCTGCGCGCACGAGGGTTTTCCGCGTTTTTTCACGCACGCACCGGACGCTTGGCGAGTTTCCTTTGCAGTGTGCGGCGATGCATTTTCAGGGCGCGCGCCGTGGCCGAGATGTTGCCTTCATGTTGCTGGAGAATGCGCTGGATGTGCTCCCATTCGAGACGCTCGACCGAGAGGGGGGCCTGCGGCGGAAGGCATTCGGCGGGCGAGCCCGCAGTCGGCACGTCGAACGCGCCGACGAGGGCCGCAACCTCGACGGGCTTGGCGAAATACTGGGTGGCACCGAGTTTGATCGCCTCCACGGCGGTGGCGATGCTGGCATACCCTGTGAGCACGACAATCCGACAGGCAGGCGCCAAGGCAAGCAGGGGGGCGATCAGGTTGAGCCCCGAACTGCCGCCCAGGTTGAGATCGAGAATGACCGCATCCGGCGGCAGATCCCCCGCCAGCGTCAGTGCAGATTCGGCATCCCGCGCGCCGCGAACCTGGTAGCCACGACGGGTCAGCGCACGCGCCAGCACGGCGTTGAATGTCTCGTCGTCGTCGATCACCAGAACATGCATCACTTTTTCCTTTCCACCGGCAATTCGATGACGGCAAGACCGCCGCCCGCGCTATTGGCCAGGCGCAGCGAGCCGCCCGCCCGCTCCACGGCCGCACGCGTCAGCCACAAGCCGATGCCGCTACCTTCGGAATTGACGGCAAGCGGTTCGCCCCCCCCGGTACTGAGTACTGCCGCCGGAAAACCGGGACCAGCATCCTGCACGCCGAGCCGCCAGGTCGTTGCGCTCCAGTCGAGCGTCACGCGCAGGGCGTGCGGGGCGACACGCGCGGCATTGTCGAGCAGGTTGGCGATGGCCTGTTCGATCGCCGGATCGGTGACGACCCGCGGGGAGGTGCCATCGGTTTCGATCCGCAGCGCGCAATCGACGCGCGGCCACTGGCAGCGCCAGCGCGCCAGCACGGCAGCGATCCAGTCGGCCAGCGGCGATGTCTGACCGGCCCGCTCGATGCCGGCCTGCCGCGTCAGGCTGGCGATGATCTCCTTGCAGTGCGCCGTCTGGCGACGCATCAGATCAAGGTCGTCGCGCACGTCGGCCGGCAGGCGTTCGTCGGCCGCCAATTCGCCGGCCAGCACGCCAATGGTGGCAAGTGGCGAACCGAGTTCGTGCGCAGCACCAGCGGCCAGTTGGCCGAGCGCGACAACCTGCGCGTCGCGCAGCGCGTTTTCGCGCGACTGGGCGAGCCGCGCGTCACGCTCGCGCAAGGACGCCATCATGCGCGTCACGAACCAGGCCAGCAGAACCGCCGAAACGACGAAGGTCAACCACATGCCCGCCAGGTGCAGGCGCGCCGCCCGCGCGGCATCGGTGATCGGCAACGGCATGGAGACGAAGCTCAACAACGAATACAGGGCGACGGCGAGCGTCGCGATGCCGGCCACCCAGCGAGCGGGCAAACTCAGCGCGGCCACCGCGAGCGGCAGCAGCAGCAGCGAAACCAGCGGATTGGCGGCACCGCCCGTCAGATAAAGGATGACGGCGAGACCAACCAGGTCGATGCTCAACTGTCGCGCGAGCCCACCGGCGGAGAGGGCGCCAGCGCGCCGCGACACGACGAGATTGAAGGCCGCCAGCAGCGACAGCGTGGCAACGAGCGGCGCCAGCGGCAGGTCGATCTCCAGGAGAGTCGGCGTGGCGAGCACGGCGAGGGCGAGCCCGGCCAAGAGCCACCAGCGCAGCAGGACGAGGCCCTGAGGTGTTGCGACCGCAACCGGGGATGAGGAAATCTGCATGCCGCATTATCCGCCGCCCGGGCGGCATGCGCGCGGGTGCCTACCGGGTGGCCGGCGCGACAGTTTGTCGCGGGCCTATCCGGCGTATTCCTGCAAACGCCGTACGCTGGTGATGATGATCTGTTTCCCCTGCACCTCGATCAGCTTGGCTTCGGAGAGGTCGTGGAAGACCCGCGACAGGGTTTCCGGCGACACGTTGAGACGCGCGGCGATGACCTGCTTGGGCGCCGGCAGGGTAAGGGATATGCTGTCACCGCGACCATCCAGCCCCGCACAATGCTGCTGCAAAAACCCGATGACGCGCTGCGCGCTGCTTTGCTGCGTGTAGGACTCGACATCCTGGATCAGCGTGCGGGTGCGACGTGCCAGGCAGGCCAGCAGGCGCCGAGCGAAATCCGCGTCGCCGTTTAGCAGATCGTCGAGCGCATCGCGTGAAACCTGCACCATGAGCGTCTCGGACACGGCCTGGGCGAACACGGGATGCGGACTCTCGGTGAGCAGGGAAACCTCGCCGAAACACTGGCGCGGACCGATCAACTCGACGACTTTCTCGTTGCCGTTGGCGGCAGGCAACGCCAGCTTGATCTGTCCATAGACCACCAGGTACAGACTGTGCGCCGGATCGCCCTTCTGAAACAGAATCTCGTTACGGTCGAGCTTGCGTTCGCGCGCGCGCGCCGCCACGCGCGCGAGTCGATCCGAATCGAGCGGCTGGAAGAGCGGAAAACCCGCAAGCATCTGCCGCATGTCGCACTTCAGTGTCATGTGCAGGTTCATGGTGTCGTCTCCTCCGCTCGGGAACGCGTCATGCGATTCGCCTACCATTCCTCTTCGTCTGCGGCGTTCGGATCCTTGTAGCCCTTCGGCAGCTTGTGGGCGATACCCTTGTGGCAGTCGATGCAGCTCTTACCCTGTTCCCTCGCCTCCATGTGCTTCTTGTAGGGCGTGGCCTTTTGCTTCTCCTGGCTCATGGCAGAAAAGTCGTGGCAGTTGCGGCATTCGATCGAGTCGGTCTTTTTCATGCGCGCCCATTCGCGCTCGGCCATCACGAGACGGTGCGCCTCGAACTTCTCCGACGTGTCGATCACCCCGGTGATCTTGCCCCAGACTTCCTTGGTGGCCTGCACCTTGCGGATGATCTTGTTCGTCCAGTCCTTCGGCACATGGCAGTCGGAACAACTCGCCCGCACACCGGTGCGGTTGCTGTAGTGGATCGTGTACTTGTACTCTTCGTACACGTTGTTGCGCATCTCGTGGCAGCCGATGCAGAACTTCATCGTGTTGGTCGCTTCCATGGCGGTGTTGAAACCGCCCCAGAAGAGAATGCCGCCGAAGAAGCCCACCACCAGCAAACCGAGCAGCGAATACTTCGCACTCGGTTTGCGCAACACGGCCCACAGACCTTGCTTGCCGGATTCCTGGTTCGTCATGATCGCCGCTGCTTATTTGGGTTGGACCGAAAGAATGTAGCGCGCGAGGTTCTTCAGTTGGGCGGCATCGTTCGGCGGTATGGTCGCGGCCACCTTGTGCTTCTCCTTGGTGCCATCGGCCAGCTTGACCTCGGCGCCAGCCGTCATGTGCTTGACGATCTCATCCACGGCGGTCGCCTTGGCCTTGTATTTCTCGGCGATCTTCAGGAACGAGGGTGCGTCCTTGTCGTTGCGCAGGCCGTGGCACTGCATGCAGTTGTTCTGCTGGGCGAGCGCCTTGGCGGCTTCGACATCGGCGGCCAAAGCACCGGAGGACATGCCGGCAAAAGTCAGGGTAACGGCAGCAGCGGCGAATGCCGAGGTGAAATGTTTCATTGGAGTGACTCCTTCATCCGATGTGAAATGATTTACTTGACGCCGACGAACTTGTTGTCGACGAGCGGCTTGGCATCGACCTGGGCGACGTGGCAGGTGTCGCACTGGAAGCGATCCATCGCCACCGTCGGCTTGGCCTGGCCCTTGACGAAGTGGCTCTCGCCCATCTGAGGCACGGGTTGACCACGCAGATCTTTGGTCAGGTGGCAGTCGAGACAGGCGTTCTCGTCCAGCGTCAGCGCATACTGTTCGACCGTGTGCGGCACCAGCGGCGGCTGGTTGATGAAGGTCCGGGCAATCAGGCTGGGCTGACCGACGCCCGGCAATTTGGCCGTGTAGGCCTTTTGTGCCGGCGCGCGATCCGGCGCAGAGACATCGGCACCGCGCATCGATACCGGACCGCTACTGGAAGCACAGCCGATGATCGATGCCAGGAGAGTCGCGAGGGCAAGGCTTGTCGTCTTCTTCATGATGAACTCCTCTTTGAGAGATGCGAAGCAGGTGATTTCGGCGCGGTCTGAACCGCCCCGGTGATGGCGGATTGATGGGATGCCGGCACGCCGAAACGGCTGCCGAAACTGAAAACTTCCTTGGAGCAAACGTCGATGCAGCGTCCGCAGTTGGTGCAATTGGCCTCGAGGATGATCGGCGCCGTACCATCGATGGCTTTCAGGGCGGGGCGAATCACCTGCGGCTCCGGACAGACCGCAAAACAGTCCATGCAGTCGTTGCAGGCGGCACGTTGCGGCAAACGCACGCGCAGGATCGACAGCTTGCCGATCAGGCTGTAGAAGGCACCGACGGGACACAGATGCCCGCACCAGCCGTGGCGCATCACGAACAGGTCGAACAGGAACACGGCGAGGATCACGGCCCACGCGAAGCCCATGCCGAAGAACAGGCCGCGATGCAGCATGGACACGGGATTCACCATCTCCCAGGCGAGCGTGCCGGTGACGGCGGCCAGGACCAGGGTCATGCCGAGAATCCAGTAGCGCACCGACCGCGCCATGTGGGCGCTGCCCTTGAGCCCCAGGCGCATGCGCAGCCAGTGCGAAAAATCCGTGACCAGATTGAGCGGGCACACCCAGGAGCAGAAACTGCGACCGCCGACCACCAGATAAAACGCGATGACGATGACGACGCCGATCCACGCCAACTGTTCCGGGGATTGCCCGGCCACCAGCATCTGCGCCAGCAGGTAGGGATCGGTGAGCGGCAGCACGCCCAAGGTGTAGCTGTAGTTGAGATTGCCCTTGACGATCCAGATGGCGAACCACGGCCCGACGAGAAACAGCAGCAGGATGCCGATCTGGCTGAGGCGACGCAGGATCAGCCATTTGTGGGCAAGCAGCCAGCCTTTTTCGGCGATGGCTTCGGCGCCAGGTCTTTCCGGCATGGCGCTCATAGCCGATCTCCCTGCAAGGCGCGGAAAGTCGGTGCCGGCGGGACGGCGGCATCCGGGGCCGCGGCGCCCGGGCGCGCCGCTTCCGGAACCACCTTGCCGGTACGATGTTCGTATTTCAGACCTTCCGGCATGTGGTACAGGTGTTCGGTGTCCGGAGTCACCAGGCTTCCGCCGGCCTTCTCCTTCTCGACCCAGCCGAGCCGGTAGTGGGCGGACAGCTGCCCCTTGGCCACGTAGGTCGGCAAGACCTTGATCGCCGCAATCTCGGTCGGGCAAGCCTTCTCGCACAACCCGCACCCCGTGCAGTGCTCGGAGTGCACCACCGGGATGAACAGCGTATGCACGCTGGTACGCGTATTGGACTGCGGCTCGAGTGTGATCGCCTTGTCGAGCACCGGGCAGACGCGGTAGCAGATGTCACAGCGCAGACCCAGAACGTTGAGGCAGGTTTCCAGGTCGATCAGCACCGCGAGTCCCATGCGCGCCTTGGTGATGTCCGTCAGCGAGTGATCCAGCGCATTGGTCGGACAGGCCTTGACGCAGGGAATGTCCTCGCACATCTCGCACGGCGCCTGGCGCGCCACGAAATACGGCGTGCCGGTCGGCATCGGATCTTCCGGCTTGGCCAGATACAGCATGTCGTAAGGACAGTCGCGCACGCACATGCCGCAACGGATGCAGGCGGCGGAAAATTCTGATTCCGGCAAGGCGCCCGGCGGGCGCAGGGCGGCAGGGGGCAGCGCGGTGGCGTTGCGCGCATAGAGTCCGACCCCCAGCCCCAGCAAACCGACGCCGCATGCCATGCGCGCGGTGTCGGCCAGAAACTGGCGACGGGCGGAGCCCTTGGCTTTGGTTTCGCTATTCATGATCGGTTGGCGGGAAACGTGCCCCCTGCATGCGTTTCCCGCGTCTCCAGGTTAATGAACCGTCAAACCTTCCAGACCTTGCAGGCGTTCTTCTTGTAGTCCGTCTCTTTCGAGATCGGGCAGGTGGCATCGAGGATCAGCTTGTTGACCAGGCGATGCTCGTCGAAGAACGGCACGAAGACCATGCCTTCCGGCATCTTGTTGCGGCCACGAGTTTCGGCGCGCAACTCGATCTCGCCGCGACGGGTGGCCACCTTGACGATGTCGCCGCGCTTGATGCCGCGCTTTTCCGCATCCTTCGGGTGGAGCCAGATCACCGCATCCGGGAAGGCGCGATACAGCTCGGGCACGCGCCGCGTCATCGAACCGGTGTGCCAGTGTTCCAGCACGCGACCGGTGCACAGCCACAGGTTGTACTCGTTGTCGGGTTTCTCGGGCGGATCCTGGTAGGGCAGCGCGAAGACCCAGGCCTTGCCGTCGGGACGGCCGTAGAAACGCACGCCCTCGCCCGCCTTGACGTAAGGATCGTAACCCTCGCGGAAGCGCCACAGGGTTTCCTTGCCATTCACCACCGGCCAGCGCAGGCCGCGCACGCGGTGGTAGTGGTCGAATTCGCCCATGTCCTTGCCCTTGCCGAGCGTGAAGATGCGGTACTCCTCGAACAGGCCCTTTTGCACGTAGTAGCCGAAGTCCTCCGTCTCATCGGTGGTGTAGTTCGCCCAGGCATGGGCATTGACCTTGGCCGCCTCTTCTTTCGGGAACTTGTTGACCTGGCCGTTGAGGAACAGCACTTCGTAGAGGGTCTTGCCCCTCAATTCCGGCGCCTTGGCAAGCAGATCGGCCGGCCAGACTTCGTCGGTCTTGAAGCGCTTGGAGAACTCCATGATCTGCCAGAGGTCGGACTTGCTCTGGCCCGGCGCCTTGACCTGCTGGCGCCAGAACTGGCCGCGCCGCTCGGCGTTGCCGAAGGCGCCTTCCTTCTCCACCCAGGAGGCGCAGGGCAGGATCAGGTCGGCGGACATGGCCGAGACGGTCGGGTAGATGTCGGACACCACCACGAAGGCCTTCGGGTTGCGCCAGCCGGGATAAATTTCATCGTTGACGTTCGGGCCGGCCTGCATGTTGTTGGTCGTCGTGGTCCAGTAGAAGCCGATTTTGCCGTCCTTGAGCATGCGCGACTGGAGCACGGCGTGGTAGCCGACCCGCTCGGGCACCGTGCCGGCCGGCAGCTTCCAGATTTTCTCGGCCAGTTCGCGGTGGGCCGGGTTCGTCACCACCATGTCGGCGGGCAGGCGGTGGGCGAACACGCCGACCTCGCGCGCCGTGCCGCAGGCCGTGGGCTGACCGGTCAGCGAGAAGGGGCTGTTGCCCGGCTCGGAAATCTTGCCGACCAGCAGGTGGATGTTGTAGATCATGTTGTTGACCCAGGTGCCGCGCGTGTGCTGGTTGAAGCCCATGCACCAGAACGAGGTCACCTTGATCTTCGGGTCGGCGTAGGTCTTGGCCAGCAGTTCGAGCTTGTCCTTGGGCACGCCGGAAATCTGGTGTGCCTTGTCGAGCGTGTATTCGGAGACATACTTGGCGAAGGCATCGAAGTCGATCGGCTTGGAAGCGTTCGGATCGCCCTTGGGCTTGCCGTCCGCACCGGGATAGCCGTTGTTGCCGGCCGCCTGTTCGAGCGGATGGTTCGGCCGCAGGCCGTAGCCGATGTCGGTGACGCCTTCGCGGAACAGCGCGCACTTGGCGACGAAGTCCTTGTTCACCGCGCCGGTCTGGATGATGTAGTTGCAGATGTAGTTCTGGATCGCCAGGTCGGACTGCGGCTTGAAGATCATCTCGTTGTCGGCCAGTTCGCAGGAGCGCGTGCCGAAGGTCGACAACACATGGAACTTGACGTGCTTGGCGGTCAGCTTGCGGTTGGTCATGCGCGACCACAGCACCGGGTGCATTTCGGCCATGTTCGAGCCCCACAGCACGAAGGCGTCGGCATGCTCGATGTCGTCGTAGCAGCCCATCGGCTCGTCCATGTTGAAGGTACGCATGAACGCGGCTACGGCCGAAGCCATGCAGTGACGAGCGTTCGGGTCGATGCTGTTGGAGCGAAAGCCCGCCCTCCACAGCTTGATGGCGGCATAGCCTTCCCAGATGGTCATCTGGCCAGAGCCGAACATCGAAACGCCGAACGGTCCCTGGTCAGGATTCTTCATCGTTTCCTTGGCTTTCTGGGCCATGATGTCGAAGGCCGCATCCCAGGAGATCGGCTGGAATTCGCCGTTCTTGTCGAACTTGCCGTCCTTCATGCGCAGGAGCGGCTTGGTCAGGCGGTCCTGGCCGTACAGCAGCTTGGCGAGGAAGTAGCCCTTGACGCAGTTCAGGCCGCTATTCACCGGACAATCCGGGTCGCCCTGGGTGGCGACGACCTTGCCATCCTTGACGCCGACCAGCACGCCGCAACCGACGGCGCAGTAACGGCACACACCCTTGTCCCAGCGTATGCCGTCGCCGCCCTTGGCCTGGGCCAACGCCACGCCGGGCACGGTCATGCCCGCAGTCGTCGCCGCTGCCGCGATGGCGTTAGTCTTGATGAAATCGCGTCGAGTCATTTTCACTTCAGTCATGTCAGACCTCCTAAGTCAGTGCGGAGTCGCCGGGGGGCTAGGCCGCCAATGAAATTTCAGCTTCGGGTTCGTTTTCCTTCTGGTGGTAAGCCATGGACGCCGACAGCACGCCGTCCATCAAACTGATCGCTTCGTACGTCTGGATCGTTTCACGGTCACCGTCCGTCTCGATGGTGACGATGATCTTGCCTTCGGGAGATACGGCAGCCACCTCGACGCTATCGGCAGCCTTGAGCGCATCGACAACCTGATGCACTCTTTCCGGGTGGGGGATGACGATTACGCTGGATATGTTCATGGGTTTCCTTGTCCGTGTATCCATAAAACTGGGCGCATCCTAGGCCGTCGCGCGCGGGAAACAAGACCCCGAATCGGTCGCGGTCAGCCCTGCCCTACCTATAAAGCGGTAGGCCGACCACACCGGACGGCCTGGCTTTTACAATTGTTTCAAAAGGTTGCACATTGCTCCGGCGTTGTCGGACAATCGGCGCCCTACCTCCAAAGGACTGCGGCTTAGTTCCTAAGATCTCGCCGATGAAACGCTTCTTCTCCTCCTTCGACAAAGCGCTGCGCGGGTCGGTGCTGGTGCGTACCGCCGTGGCGATGAGCGTGCTCGCCATCCTGTCCTTCGCGTCGATCGTCATTTCCACCCTCATCGCCGACGACATCAGCGGCCGCGCCAACGCCGTCAACGTTTCCGGTTCGCTGCGCATGCTGAGCAACCAGATTCTCAGCGAAGTCCTGCAACCCGACAGGCGCGCGAAGGCGCTCGAGACCGTGAACACCTTCGAGCAGCGTCTGCTGCGGCTGGAACGTTTCGTCGTCGCCAAATCCCCGCGCGGCGCGCCCTCCGTGGGTGCCGTGCAAGCCGTAGTGCAGCGCTGGACGACGCAGATCCGCGAACTCGAACTCAACGCCGCGCGCGGCGATCCTTCGGCTCTGAAACAGGTGGTTCACGAGATTCCGGATTTCGTCGAGCAGATCGACCGCGTCGTCTATCTGATCGAGATCGAACTCGAGAACAAGGCGCGCCTGCTGCGTTTGCTGCAACTGGGCCTGCTGGCCCTGATCGTGCTCGTCAGCCTGCTCACCGTATGGCTGCTGCATCGCCAGCTGGTACGTCCGCTGAGCGATCTCCTGCAAGCCGCCAGGACCGTTTCGCAAGGATCATTCTCGGCGCGGGTACGCCACGTCGGGCCCGACGAGCTTGGTCAGGTCGGCCAGGCCTTCAACACCATGGTGACGGAAATCGCCTCCATGTACGCGCACATGGAAGACAAGGTCGATGAAAAAACAACCGAACTGAGACACACCAACGAGTCGCTGGAACTGCTCTACCGCGTCAGCCAGCAACTTTCGGCCAGCGATCTGACCATCGACAATATCCAGGAAATCCTGCGCGAGGTCGAGGCCACGCTCGGCGTCGGTCACGGCCAGATCTGCTTCAGCGATAACGGGCTGTACCCTGCGCACCGGATCGCCAGCGACCTGACTCCCGCCGAAACGCAAGTCGTGTGCGAGAACAGCGACTGTCGCCAGTGCTTCGAGCGCGCCGCCCAGAGCATCGAGACACAGGCCGCGAGCGGTGCGCCGATGGTGGCGGTGCCGATCGGCGAGGGCAAGGAGATCCGCGGCATCCTGCCGATCCTGATTCCACCGGACACGCCCCTGACGCGCGACAAGGCGCGCATTGTCGAAACGGTCGGACACGATGTCGCCAACGCACTGATCAACATGCGGCGCGCCGAGGAAAAGCATCGCATGGCCGTGCTCGAGGAACGCGCCGTCATCGCCCGCGAGTTGCACGACTCGATCGCCCAGTCGCTGAGCTATTTGCGGATTCAGGTCACCCGCCTCGAGAAATGCATCGAGCAAGGGTGCGACGTACACGCCATCGCCGAAGAGCTCAAGCACGGACTGGCAGGCGCCTACCGGGAATTGCGCGAGCTCATCACCACTTTCCGTCTGCGCATCGACGAGCGCGGCTTCAACGTTGCGCTGCAGGAGACCATCGTCGAGTTCTCCGACAAGCTCGGTTTCCCGGTATATCTCGAAAACCGGCTATCCGGCATCCTGTTGTCCGGCAACGAGGAGATGCACGTCATCCGCATCATCCGCGAAGCGCTCTCCAACATCGAACGTCATGCCGAAGCCAGCGACGCCAGCGTGCGCGTCACCGTCGATGCCCTGCAATCCGTCACGGTGCGCATCGCGGATAACGGCAAGGGCTTCGACCCGCGTCACACCCCAGCCAACCACTTCGGCGTGAACATCATGCACGACCGTGCGCAGATTCTCGGCGGCCGCATCGAGGTCGATTCCGCGCCCGAACGTGGTACAACGATCACCATGCAGTTCCTGCCGCACAAGTTGCGCCAGGAAATTCCCGAACCCACCTGATCGACCGCAATCGCCACCATGACCCAATCCTCGCATCACGCCGGCACGCGCGTCCTCATCATCGACGACCACCCGCTCTTTCGCCGTGGCGTACGCCAGTTGCTCGCCCTTGAAAAGGAATTCGAAATCGTCGGCGAGGCCGCCGGCGGCCAGGAAGGCATCGAGCTGACCAAGCTCCACGATCCCGACCTGATCCTTCTCGATCTCAACATGAAAGGCATCGACGGCATCGAAACCCTGCGCACGCTACGCGACATGGGCTGCGACGCGCGCATCGTCATGCTCACGGTTTCCAACGCGCCCGAGGATCTCATGCACGCGATTCGCGCCGGGGCGGACGGCTACCTTCTCAAGGACAACGACCCGGAGGACATCCTGAAAATGATCCTCGGCGTAATCCACGGACAAACGGTCATCAGCCGCGAGCTCACCGGACTGCTGGCTTCCGCCCTGCGCGAGGAAGGCACTAACGAATCGCGCGACCATGCCAATCTGACCGAACGCGAAACCGCGATTCTCAAATGCCTGGCGGCGGGCATGTCGAACAAGCTGATTGCCCGCGAACTCGACATCATGGAAAGCACCGTCAAGGTGCACATCCGCAACCTGCTGAAAAAACTCAAGTTCCGCTCCCGGGTGGAAGCCGCCGTCTGGGCGGTTTCACACCAGATGGGCTGAAGTTCAAGCCACGACGATCGCGGCAACCGGGCAAGGCCCGACACAGGCGCCGCAACCAGTGCAGGTCTCCACGCGAATCTCGGGGGCCGGCGTTCCGGACGGGCGCAGCGGGAAACCGATCGCCTCGACCGGGCACTGATCGCCGCAGATGCGGCACTCCACGCCGCGCCCGGCGACACAGGCCGTGCCGACCCGTGCCTTGAGGGTCCAGGGCGCCGCGTCTGCGGCCCGCGACAGGGCGGCCGGTGCGCAGACCCGCACGCATTCCGCGCAAAAGGTGCATTCGCCGACGCCGAAATCAACGCGCGGAAAACCTTCGTCGTTGCGGATGATCTTGGTCGGACAGATGATGGCGCAATTGCCGCAGCGCGTGCAACGCGCCAGGAAATCGGCTTCGGGCAACGCCCAGGGAGGACGCAAGGGCGCCGTTTGCGGCCGGAAGCGACCGCGCAGGAAACCGCGCCGGGCGTGATTGACTTCGCTCATGCGACGGATTGTAGGTCAGGCGAGCCAGCCGAGCGGTTCGCGGGTCACGGCGACGCTGACGATCCAGCCGAACACGCACACCGCCACCAGGCCGCTCAGGACGCGCACCGCGGCGGGACGGCCGGGGCGCAAGGCCAGCGCGCCAAGGAGAATGTAGGCGATCAGGCCAAGCACCTTGGCGGTCAGCCAGTCATGCACGAAGGGATAGTGCCCGAGCAGCGCGGCGAGCCCGATGGCCGCCGCGAGCAGGAGCGTGTCGTTGATATGGGGCAGGATGCGCATCCAGCGCCGTCCCGCCAGGGCCGACTTTCGCATGTGCAGCACGCCGCGCACGCAAAAGCCGGTGATGCTGAGAATCACGCAGGCGACATGCAGATGTTTGAGGAACACATACAGCATGCGCCTGCGCGGAGCCTCCCGATCAGTCCATGGTCAGGAAGCCCGAGCTGACCATGACGAGCAGCGCCAGACCGACGGTGATGAGCAGCAGGCCGAGGGCGACGGAGGCCTTGTGCATGGCGGGCGACGGTGCCGAGACCAGGCGCTTTTGGAGCTCGCCCGAATCCACCAGGCGCTGGTACTGCGCCGGATGGTCGTGGCGGAACTCCCGCAGCGACTGCGTGCCGGTGAACATCACCACGTCCGGCGGCGGCAGCTTGTCCGGACGGAAGTGGTTGTTGAAGAAGTGCACTGTGAAGAGGAACACGGCCGCCAGGAAGGCTTCTTCCGCGTGCACCAACGTCGCCACGTTGAACACCCAGCCCGGCAGGTATTCGGCCGTGACGTGCGGGAAGGCGAGCATCATGCCGCTCCAGCCGATCACGTTCACACCCCAGAACACCGCCCAGTAGTCGAACTTCTCGTAATAGGCCCAGCGCTCGAACTGCGGACGCGGGCCCTTGCCGAGGAACCACTTGAACATGCCGATGCAGTCCGCGAGATCCTTCCAGTTCGGGATCAGCGAATCCGGACCGAACCACTTGAAGTTCTTGTCACGCAGGAGCTTCTGCATCACATAGATGAAGTGGATCATGAAGATGCCAATGAAGAAGGCAGCCGCCACGCGGTGGATGATGCCCAGCACCTTCGGCCCGCCCAAGGTGTCGGAGACGACCTGGGCCCAATCAGCGTGCGCGAAGAGCGCCGTCGTGCCGGTAAGCACCAGAGTCATGGTGGTGAGCGCGAACATCAGGTGGGCGACGCGCCAGCCCCAGCCGAAGCGTTCGATATGCATCTTCTCTTCGTCCAGGTTCAGGCCCCTGGTGTCGATGCGATGGTGCGGCACGCCGGCTTTGCGGTCTTTCCACTCGCGGTAATACCACAGGCCGGAGTGCGTCCAGAAGAAGGCGAAGACGCCGATCAAGAGCCAGATCATGAACTTCGAGGCGACATACATCACCGGATATTTTTCGAAGTCGTGCGTATTGGCGTGCGGGTGGAAACTCGCGAAGCCTTGCGTCGCCAGCGGCAGTTTCTTGCCGTCGTGGCAGGACTGGCAGGTCTTGAGGCGGTTTTCCGGATGGACTTTCGACTTCGGGTCGTCGGTGGCCTTGATGCCGTGGCTGTCGTGGCAGCTGACGCAGCGGGCCGTGTAGGCCCAGCCCAGACGCGATACCTGGCCGTGATAGGTGTCGTGGAAGCTCTTGAGTTCTTCCTTGTGACAGTTGCCGCAGTGGGAGGTGAGGCCGACCTTGTAGGCATCCGTCGAGGTGTTCACGACGCTGTGGGCGCTGTGGCAGTCGGTACAGACGGCTGCCTTGAGGTTGCCCTTGTCCATGACCTCCTCGCCATGCACCGAGCTGGACCAGATGTCGAGCTGGTCTTCATGGCACTGGCCGCAGGTCTCGGGGATGGACTTGTGCCAGGCAGTGCGTCGCTCGCTTTCCTGCGACGGAACGTCGAAATGGTGCGAGCTGTGGCAGTCGTCGCACTTGGCGAGCGGCTGGCCGGGAATGTCCTTGTTCTCGCGGGCATGGAAGGATTTCTTGTAGGCGTCGATATTCTGGGAGACGACGCCGAGGCGATGCTTTTCCTTGGCCTTGCCTTCCTGCTGCGCCTTGGCCCAGAGGTCTTCGTGGCAGCCGACGCAGCTGGCCTTGGGGGCTCTGGCGTCGAGCTTGTGTTCCTTCTGGGCATCGACGATGTTCTTGTGACAGTCCAGGCACTGCATGCCGCTATGCACGCCCTTGGCAAACTTGCGTTTGTCGATGCTTCTCAAATCCCGTTCTTCTTCTTCGCCATCGATCACGATCGGCACGACGATCTTGTCCGCCGACGATTCGTGGCATTTCAGGCAGGATTCGTTGTCGAGTTTGGCGGCGTGCGCGCCGGCCAAGGCAAACAGTAGAAATATGCCGGCGATCACCGATCTGAATAGCGGTTTCGCTGTATCCATGAACTTCCCCTCTGTGAAACCAAGGCTCCACCACCCCGGAACGACCCGCACTCCCCGTGCATGGCGCGAAGCAAAAACAAATGGCCGATGACCCCGGGTCATCGGCCGCCAACTCACATTGTTCAATATCTGGACATCAGCGGTTCAGAATCCATTTCGCCAGGTTGGTGATGGCCTTCGGGTCCTTGCTGTCGACGATCTTGTGATCTTCCTCGCTGCCGTCATCGAGCTTGACCTTCTTGGGCGTGGTCAGGTGCTTGATGATTTCCTTCTCGCCATCGGGCTTGCCCTTGTATTCCTTGGCGATCTTGCGCAGGCCGGGGCCCTTCTTGTTCTGCGTGGCATGGTGACACTTGCCACACTCGTTCTGTTTGTACAGCAGCTCGGCGGCACCGGCATCCACGTCCGCAGCCGCCGGCAGGGACAGCGAAAGACCTGCGGAAGCGAAGGCGACCATGAGGGTACGGGGAAGGATTTTGACGTTCATTGCATTCTCCTGGATTGGTTTTAAGTCAGGTTCAAAGTTCGCGGTGCGATTGATACCGCACTTGATCTCGAAATGGCTTGATGGAAGTCAATTCATTCGAAACACGCGGTATGCTCCAATAACGCCAGACAAGCAATAACGCTGACTTCTGAACCCGTCCCCCATGCCATGACCAGACTACCCACACTCCCCGAAATCGTCGCCAGCGTCCTGCTGCCGCTCGGGCTGGCGCTCTTGTCGGCAACCAGCGTCCATGCAGCGGAAAATGTTGCAAAGACAGTGTGCGCGGCCTGCCACGGCGTCGATGGCAACAGTGCCGAGCCGCAAAATCCCAAGCTTGCCGGCATGAATCAGGAATACATACTTCGCCAGTTGCGCGCCTTCATCTCTGGCAAACGTCGCGACGACATCATGAGCGGCATCCTCGCCACCGTCGACCCCGGCATATTCGCCGAATTGGCGTCCTACTACGGCAAGCAGCAGCCGGCCCCGGGCAAGGTCCAGAATCCTGAACTCGCCAAGCGCGGGCGCGTCCTTTACGAAGACGGCAACACCGACACCGGCGTCCCCGCCTGCGCCGGTTGCCATCAGCCGAATGGCGCCGGCAACGCACGCTTTCCGCGCGTCGCCGGTCAGCATCAGGCCTACGCGCTCAAGCAACTCAAAGACTACAAAAGCGGGCGCCGGGCAACCGACCCCCTGATGACGACGGTCGGCAAACGGCTGACGGATGAAGAAATGAAGGCCCTGGTCGAATACATGGCCGGTCTATGAGCGGGAGGGCATGATGAAAAAGAGGACCCTTGGATTCTTGCTGGCGGCGCTAGGCTGCTCGCTGGCATTCGTCGGCCAGCCTTTGGCACAGGAAAAATGGAACACCCCCTATCCTGAATTCACCGAGGCGCTGCGCTTCAAGGGTGATCGCGCACGTGGCGAGGCGGCTTTCGTGATCTGCCAGGGCTGCCATCGCGTTGGCGCGCTCGGCCGGGCGGACGGCAGCTATCCGCGCCTCGCCGGGCAGCACATCACGGTACTGATCAAGCAAATTGCCGACGTGCGTTCCGGTCGCCGCAGCAATCCCAAGATGCTTCCCTTCGCCGATCATCAGGCGATCAGCGTCCAGGAAATCGCCGACATCGCCGCTTATCTGGAAGCCCTGCCCGTTCCTGCCGATCAGGGGCAAGGACGCGGCAACGACCTCAAGAACGGCGAAAAGCTCTATGTCATGGACTGCGCGAATTGCCACGGCCCGCGCGGCGAGGGCGACGCGCGCCGCTTCTATCCGCGCGTCTCCGGACAGCACTATCGCTACCTGAAACGCGAAAGCATCATGATCCGCAACGGCGAGCGGCGCAACGCGAATCCCGACATGGTCAAATCAATCCGCAACTACAGCGACGACGACATCTCGGCCGTGGCGGACTACATGTCGCGGCTTCCCGTCGGCACTCCCTGATGCCGCGACACCAACACAGAGCGACGCGGTTTTGCTACAATCGCGCCGATTTCCAGCAGTGTGACGCGTTCCCGCCCAAGTTCCCGCTTGTGGCAGACAGGGCGGCGGCCTCGTGGCGAGGTTGATCCGGCCGGTTCGGGGTCCGTGTCCCGCTCCAGGTTACCGGGGAAGGCGCAACGCTTTCCCCTTTTTGCTGAATCTCTTCTAAAAACGAGGTGATTCAGTGGATTGGCGCGATGGCAGAGTGGTTATGCAGCGGCCTGCAAAGCCGTGTACCTCGGTTCGATTCCGGGTCGCGCCTCCAAATAATCAAGCAGTTACACGACGGGCAGCGGGTGATTTACGCTCCGAATCACGCACAAAAACGCGGTTTGCCAATCCGAAACGGCACACCCGCATGCTGCGTGAAAATACAAAAAATGGCGGATCGGCCAACACGACAATAGGTGGCACACATGAAGATATTGCTGGTCGAAGATACCCGCTCCGTCGCGCTTGTCATGACTGCCCGTCTGCAAAGCATCGGGCATCAGGTCTTCGTGGCAGAAAACGGCCAGCGGGCGGTCGAACGGTTTGTCGAACTCGCCCCCGAACTTGTCGTCATGGACATCGACATGCCAGTGATGAATGGCATCGAGGCCACCCGGCGAATCCGGGCAATCGAACACGGCCACCAGTTCGCATGGACGCCCATCATTTTTCTGACGGCTTCGAACTCGCTGGAAAACCTGATGATGGCGATCGATGCCGGTGGCGATGACTTTTTGCCCAAATCGGCACCGGAACCCGTGCTGCTGGCCAAGATGACGGCGATGTCGCGCATTTCCAACCTGCGCCAGAACCTTGCCGACGCCAACGAGAAACTGGAGTGGCTGGCCACACGCGATGGCCTGACCGGGTTGTTCAACCGTCGCCACATGAACACCCTGATCGACCGGCTTTGGGGCGACACGCCATCCGGGACGAATGTCGGACTGCTACTCATCGACGTCGACAACTTCAAGAAATTCAATGACCGTTATGGCCACCAGGCCGGCGACGATTGCCTCGTCAAGGTGGCGCATGCCATCGAACAAGGCGTTTGCGCCGGTCTTTCAGGCAACGAGGCGGACAGCTGTTTTGGTGCGCGTTACGGCGGCGAGGAGTTCTGTATCGTTCTCGATCAGGCGACCCCCGAGCGCTTCGACACGGTCGACCACGCGATGCGCGCGGCCCTCGAGGCTTTTGCCATACCCCACGCACAAAACGAAGCGCATGGCATCGTCACCCTGTCGGCAGGCGCCTGCCTGACGGCGCCCGCCGCAACAAGCATCGCCAGCACATTCCGCGCGGCCGACAAGGCGCTCTACCACTCGAAGGCCCAGGGCCGCAATCGCACCAGTTACGGTGCGGTCGCAGGATGAGGACCGACCCACCTCATCGCACACGCAGGTCGGCAGCCGTTCTGCCCAGGTAAGCCTTGAAATCTTTTTCGCGCCAAGCACCGCTGGCCACGAATCCGCCGAGCTGCATGAAGGTATCGACGTTGCGGATCTCGCCGTACTGGCGCGTCATTTCCTTGCCTTGCAGGTCGAGGAAGAGGAAACTCGGCGTGCCGCGAATCCCGACGCCCTCCTTCCCGGCGTAGCGCTTTTCCGTCCATGTTCTGCCGGCAGGGTCGACGACCTCCTGATCGCCGTTGAAGTCGATGCTGATGACGCGGAAGTGTTTGCGATAGTAGTCCTGCACCTTTGCCTGACTGAGGATGTCACGTTTCATGCGCTTGCAGGGCGGGCAATCCTCGGCCTCGAACATGATCGCCAACCCGAGTTTTCCTTCGCGGCGGGCGGCTTGCAGTTCCTCCGGCAGGTCACGAAAACCGTGCTGGAAGAAATGGGCGTCGGCATCGCGTGTCTGGGTCGCGAGCGATGGGGGAGCGAAACAGACCAGCGCCAGTGCGAAAAACAGGGCTCTCATTTTTGTCTCCTCGTTGCCTAGCTGCGCCTGATCCGGACGCGCGAGGTAGTATCGAGACGTACGCGTTTGACGTTGCGCAGGTGCTCGGCGACTACGTCGTAGACCGGCGGCCCATCGACTTCACCCATGCTGGCCCAGCCGGCGGCCTTGTAGCGTTTGTCGGCCTGCATCGGCTTGCCACCGATGCGCAAATCCTGGATGCGCGCACCGGCCTTCGCCAGCGGGTCGATGATGTAGGTCACGCCGCCGACACGCACCATGTCGCCACCCTGGCGGTAGTAGGGATCGCGGTTGAACAGGTTGTCGGCCACGTCCTCCATGATCGTCTTGATGTCCGCACCGCTCATCTCTCGCGCCCAGGTGTTCGGGTAAGTGAGCGCCGTATGGGTATAGGCGTCTTCGAGCGTGATGGTTTGTCCCGGCAGCAGCGAAATGCCCCAGCGGAAGCCCGGCGAGAACGCCACCTGGGCGTCGTAGCGCTTCATCAGGGCTTCGAGGATCACCTCGTCGAAGGTGCCGTTGAAATTGCCACGCCGGTACAGCAGGGTTTCGGAAACGGCCAGCGGCTCGGCCAGCCGGTTGGCATACGGTGCACGGATTTTTTCGATCAAGGCCGCCATCTCCGGATCGGCAGGAATATGCGAGGACAGCACGGGGATCAGCTTGAAGCGGAAACCGGCAACGCGACCTTTTTGCACGTCGAGATCGAGGCGCGAGAGGAACTTGCCGTGACAGCCGGAGTTGAAGACCAGGGTGTCGCCCACCTTGATCGGCTCCGGAATGCCATCGTGCGTATGCCCCCCAAGAATCACGTCAATGCCGCGCACGCGCTGCGCCATCTTGAGGTCGACAGCGACGCCGTTGTGGGAAAGCAGCACCACGGCGTCGACCTTCTTGTCGTTACGCAACTCGTCGACCCACTTCTGCGCCTGTTCGTCGCGGATGCCGAACGACAGGTCGGGCACGAAGCGATGCGGATGCGAAATCGGCGTGTAGGGAAAAGCTTGGCCGAGAATACCGATGCGTGCGCCGCCCAACTCGCGGATCGTATAGGGCTTGAACACCGGCTCGCCGGGCGGCCCCCAGGAAATATCCATCACGTTTTGTGCGACAAACTCTCCTTTGAAACTGCCAGGCTTGTTCCTGTCGCCAAAGATTTCCTTGACGCGATCGATACCGAAGGTGAACTCCCAGTGCGGGCACATGACATCGACGCCCAGCTGGTTGATCGCCTGCACCATGTCCTCGGCGTTCGTCCACAGCGAAGTCGCCGAGCCTTGCAGGGTGTCGCCACCGTCGAGCAGCAGGGTTCTGCCAGGACGCTCGGCACGCACCTTCTTCACCAGCGTGGCGATGTGCGCATAGCCCCCCATGCGGCCGAAACGCCTGCCCAGTTCGGCGAAATCGAGATGCGACAGGGCGTAGGCCGCGGCGCTGCCGCGCTTGACGCCGTAGCGGTCGAGAAAAGCCTGGCCGGTGAGAAACGGCGGCTTGCCGGTTTCGGCGCCGATGCCGAGCAGCGTGTCGGGTTCGCGGAAATACACCGGCAGCAGCGTTGCGTGACTGTCGGTCATGTGCAACAGCGTGACGTTGCCGTAGGACTCGAAATCGAGCAAGCGTTCCGGCGTCATCGCCGCCAGCGCCCGGCGCGGATCGGCCAGGCCGACGCCGCCGGCCACCGCCAGCATTTTCACGAAATCCCTGCGGGTGACTTCCATGCGCTCTCTCCTCGAGGCTTTTTTATCGTTGTCGGAAGACCGCGGCGCACGGATGGCGCCGCGGTGTGCATTGCAACCGCGCTCAGTGCGACAGCCGGGGCACGTCCACCTTGTCGCCGCGGCGCGTCTGCTTGGCGATGATGAAGGTTTCCAGGTCGGCATACTCGGGCGAATCGCCGGGCAGCATGTTGGTGCGCAGCGGCGTCATGCACCACTGGAAGCGGATGCGGATGTCGATCGGCCGCTGCCAGGCGGTACGCCAGTAGGGATGGTTGATCATCGGATCCTTCTCGACGTCGGCGAGGAAACGGCCGCCGAGGAACTTGCGCCCGCCGCCGCGCTCGGTATGGCAGTTCGAGCAGGACTGGCCGCGCTGGCCGACGCGCCGGTTGAACAACTCCTCGCCGCGCGTGATCGCCGCCTTGACGTTGCGATCATTGAGTGCGATGTTGTAGGGCATGCCGTTCGACTGCATCTTGACGAGAATCGACATCGTGATGTTGTCGTCGCCCTGCGCGGGCATGGGATCGCCGGTGGTCTCCGGCGAATGCACGGCCAGGTAATCCTCGACCGACATCATGCGGCTGTATTTCGGCATCCACTTCGGATACTGCGCGCCGACACCGACCATGGAAGCAATGACGCCGATCGTGCGTTTTCCATCCGGCGCGGTGATCGGTCCGTGGCAGCTCGCGCACGATTGACCCTTCGGGCCGACCTTGCTCCAGCGCGGCACGGCAAGGCTTTCGGTCAGTCCCAGGCCGGGGTTGGCGATGGGGTCGAGCGGGTCGCCGTAGTCCGGACGCACCACCTTGCGGGTAAAGGGGTTCCAGTCGGTATCCTTGGTCACCTCCTCGGGCACGCCGGGCGGGTCGCCCTTGAGCGTCTGCAGGTAGGCGACGGCATGCACGATCTCCTCGGGCGTCCACATGCCCGAAGCGCCGAAGGGTGCCATCGGCGCATCCGGCCCGTACAGGACGCGCGGATCGTAGATGATCTGGTAGAGAAAGTCGTCAGAAATGCCGCGCGAACCGATGGTGCGCAAGTCGGGGCCGACGTTGCCGGCCGGCCAGACTGTCGCATCGGGTATCAGGTGGCAGGCGACGCAGGGACCCTTGCTGCCGTCTTTCAGCAAGGCATGCCCCTTCTTCGGGTCTCCCTTGATGTCTTTCGGCATCACGCCCTGCCTGGGCGGGAAGTAGGCCGGGCTGCCGGCGGCGAAGGTCGGCCACTGCTCGAAGTTGGCGGTGCCGAAGCCACCGAAGGGGTAGCGCTCCTGGATACGTTTGCCATCGACTTCCTTGACAATCCCCTGAGACGGGGGAATCGCGTTGCTTTTCCACTCCTTGGATGTGACCGTCGTGCCGACCGTGGCGCAGGCGGCCAGCAGGCCGACGCTTGCCAATGCGACGCCCGGGCGCCCCAGGCGGGGCAGGTTTTTCTTGATCCACGCTTGCATGCTGTTCTCCTCCTCGCGGCGAAAAGAGCCGACGAATGCCGGCGCCGCCTTGGTTGTTTGCCGACTCAGAACTTGATGTCCGCCTCGCCAGTGTAGGTCTTGCCCTCGGTGTCGTGAAAGATCACCCGGATCTTGCCGGGCTCATTGACCTTGACGGAAAAGGAAAAGAACGGGTTCTGGCTGACGGCTTGCGTGGTTTCCGCCTCGAAGACCGGCTTGCCGTTGTAGCTGGCCTCGACCTTGTGGATGAAGTTGTAGTTCTTCTCGACGATCTTGCCGTCGCGGGTCTGCATGTTTTCCATCGGGTGGGTGACGAGGGCGCGCACATTGACGACATCGCCGGCCTTGGCCTTATCCTGCACCCGGATACGTACTTGCGACATGGTGTTTTTCTCCTGGATTCGTTGTCTATCGCACGCTCAGCCGCCGCAGCCGCCGACGGTGACTTTCACTTCCTGCTTGAACTGATACAGGCTGCCATCGCTCATCTCGGCGATCACGCGCACGTCGGAGGTCGCGCCCATGCGAATGTTGGTCGCGAGTGAGAGCTTGCCGGAATCCGGTGTCAGCGCAATGCGGGCATTGAGCGGGCGGCGGTTCTTGTCGGTGATGATGTAGATGTTCTTGACGTAGCTGTTGGCATCCATCGGCATGTTCGATTCGACGCGCACCGGCACGACGGCGCCGTTTTCGGCGATCAGCGGCAGCTCGACCTTCATCCTGTCTCCGGCCGCCTGCAACGGGCGATTGCCGAACAGGCGCGCAATGGTTTCCTCCACCTTTTCGCCCGGCCTGGGCATGCCCGGGCCGGTTGACGCTTCCGCCATGCGCGGCATCACGCCGAGTGAAGTCAGGCCGGCAACCAGGCCGGCGGCGCCGAATATCCGGAATGCCTGGCGGCGACCGGCATCGTGGGGGGATTGCAGCAGGGTTTTCATGAGGTCTCCTCCTTGTGGTTCGTCAAAAAGACGCTAAACCTTGATGTAGGTCCAGCCGCCCTGCACGCGATCAGCGATGTGGGCGATGGCGTTGCGGGTGCGCACGGCCTGGGGCAGGATGGCGACGCGCTCGCCCTCCCCCTCGAAGCGCGTGATCGCCCGTTCGCAGGCGATGAACACCACGTTGTCGTAACTTATCTCCAGCTCGGCGATGCGCGCCGCGAACGGTGTGCGGTCGACGCGCAGCAGATCCAGGCCGCGGTTATTGACGACGACTTCGACATGGGCGGTGGCATTCTTTTTCAGATAGGCTCCCACCAGGTCGAGTGCCGCCTCCATGTGTTCGGTGTCGGCATGGTCGAGATGGACCAGCATGCGGCCGGGCTGGCTGACAAAGAAGTTGCTCGCCCAGGCGAGGGTGGCGTCGGTCTGTTCCGGCGCGCCGCGCTGCAACTGTGCGCCGAGAAAAACACCGACGACCAGCGCAACGCCGGCCGCCAGGGCGCCGCCCCACCAGCCGCGACTTTGACTGACGCGCACCGGCATCGGCAAGACCTGGCGGTCGTAGGCATGCCGCAACAGATCCTTGCTGGCGCGCAGGGCACACAGACGCTGGGCGACTTCGGCATCTGCGGCGCTCGCCGCGAGGATCTCCTCGCGCTCGGCGGCGGCCAGCTCGCCATCGACAAAGGCATTCAACTGTTCTTCCGAGAACCTTGCGCTCATTTCACGCACCTCAACTGATTTTCGCGCCTTGCGGGCTCCAGCAACGCACGCAGGGCCGTACGCGCGCGACAGACCCGGCTCATTACCGTGCCGATGGGGATGCCGAGGACTTCGGCCACTTCCGCATAGGAAAGCTCTTCGAGATCGACGAGGGTAATCACCTGGCGCTGGCCGAGCGGCAGGGCATCGACGGCCAATCGCACCCGCCGCACGGTTTCGCGTACCTCGGCATGAGCTTCCGGACCCGGCGCATCGATGGGCAGCTCCGCCAGCGTCTCCTCGCCCTCGAAATCGCGCCGACCACGCAAGTGGTCAACCCAGCAGCGATGCAGGATCGACAACAGCCAGCCGGCGAGTTTTTCGGTATCGCGCAACTGATCGAGTGCGTCGAGGCCTCGCGCGAGGACGTCCTGCGTCAGGTCGTCGGCCAGAGCCGCATCGTGGCACCAGGCATACGCGACGCGATAGACGCGCGCCCGGCTCGACTCGATCTGTCTGGCAAGTTCGCGTCGCTGGCGCGACACGAACCAAAGCATTTTTTTGGCTTCCATGGCGAGGTACGACGGAGTGGCGCACCGGTTTATTCCCTTCCGGGCGAAAAAAATTTCGGCGATCATGCCGGAATAAATCGCCGGCGTGTCGCGTCTACCGAAAAAACAGCAAGAGGAGGGGTGCCATGTCGCCACGTCAATCCGTTCTGCTGCGCTGTCGCAGTCTGCTCGCCGCCCTGGCGCTCGTCCTGTGTGCGCAGTTCGCCCGCGCCGAAGCCCGCGACATCGATCTGCCTTACGGCACGCTGAAGCTGACCGGCATACTCGAAGTCGTCCCCGGCAAGACGGTGACGGACGGCGTCGTGCTGATGCTGCACGGCAACATGGCGCATGCCGACATGGCCGTGATGCGCCAGTTCCGCCGCAGTCTGAACGACGCCGGCTTCAATACCTTGGCCATCAATCTCTCCCTCAACCACACTCGTCGGCGCGGCATGCTCGAGTGCGACGCACCGATCACGCACAAGATCGAAGATGCCCTGCCCGAACTGAACGCCTGGATCGACTGGCTGGGGCAGCAGGGCGCGAGAGAGGTCACGCTGCTCGGTTTTTCGCGCGGCGGCCATCAGGTCGCCTGGTTTCTCGCCGAGCAGAAACATCCGCGGGTGCGCTCCGCCGTGCTGCTGGCCCCGCCGGTGGGGCGCGATGGTGCCGACCCGCAACGCTATCAGGCACGCTATGGCCGGCCGCTTGAACCGCTGCTGCAAAAAGCGCGCGCCGGCAAGCCGGAAGCCGTGCTCGACAAGGTCGGCTTCCTGAGCTGCGAAGCCGCACGGGTGTCGGCCGCCGCCTTCCTCTCGCACTACGCGCTGGCCGAGAAGGACGATACACCCGCGCTGCTGGCACGTATCCCGATCCCCACGCTGGTGGTGGTGGCTGGCGGCGACGAAATCGCCCGCGATACCGAGCCGCGCTTCCGCCCACATATCGATGGCAAGGCGCGCCGCCTCGCGGTCGTGCCGGGCGCCGACCACTTCTTCCACGATCTGTATGGCGAGGACGCGGCCGAAGCCATCATCGCCTTTCTGCGCCAAGCGCGCAGCCACTGATTTTTCGTCACGGAGCAAACGCATGTCCTCACTTCTCGATTCCGGCGTCCATGGCCAGGTGCTGATGTGGATGTTCGCCCTCGCGGTCGTCCTCGGTGCCGTGACCAGCAAGACCAACTTCTGCACCATGGGCGCCGTTTCCGACTGGCTCAACATGGGCGACACCGGCCGCATGCGCGCCTGGTTGTTCGCCATCGCCATCGCCGTCCTCGGCGTCACCGCCCTCGAAGCGGCCTCCGTCGCCTCGCTGCGCGCCAACACTATGCCGCCCTATCGCACCGAGAACTTCGCCTGGCTGCGCTACCTCGCCGGCGGCCTGATCTTCGGCATCGGCATGACGCTGGGCAGCGGCTGCGGCACCAAGACTCTGCTCCGCATCGGTGGCGGCAATCTCAAGTCGATCTTCGTCGCCGCCGCCATCGCCACCGTCGTCTACTTCATGTTTACCACCCGGCTGTTCGAGATTTCCGTGACGAGCTGGGTCGGCCCCACCGTCGTCAGCCTCGCGGAGTTCGGTATTTCCGGCCAGGGTATCGACGATTTCCTGGCCAAGGCCACCGGCCTGAGCGCCACCACGGCGCGCCTGCTGGCGGGCGCCGCCATCGGCGCGGCGCTGCTCTGGTACGTCTTCAAGTCGGGGGACTTTCGCGCCAATCGCGACAACATTCTCGGCGGCGCGGTCGTCGGCCTCGCGGTGATCGGCGGCTGGTATGTCACCGCCGGTCCGCTCGGCATCGAATGGGTGGAAGAAGCGATGATGGACGGCGAGCCGAATCGCGCCGCCATCCAGTCATTCACCTTCATCAGCCCGATCGGCGAAACCGGACGCTACCTGCTCGACCCGACCAATCTCGACCTGATCCGCGTCGGCGTCGTCACCGTCTTCGGCGTGATCCTCGGTTCCTTCCTGTATGCCCTGTTTTCCCGCAGCTTCCGCTTCGAGTGGTTTACCTCGCCGCGCGACTTCTTCCAGCACCTGATCGGCGGCCTGCTGATGGGCTACGGCGGCTTCGTCGCCATGGGCTGCACCGTCGGGCAAGGCGTCAGCGGCGTATCCACACTCGCGCTCGGCTCCTTCCTTGCCCTCGGCGGCATGATCGCCGGCAGCGCGCTGACAATGAAAATACAATTCGCGCTGATGGATTGACCCAAAGGAAACGACGATGCCGCGTCCTCTCGCTCGCTTGCTCTTCACCATGAGCCTGCCGCTGCTCCTCTGGAGCGGGCAGGCGGCGGCCGACCCGGCGGTGGTGCGCTACTCGAAAGCCGCGCCCTACGAGGAGGTGCGCGAAGATCTCGAATTCGCCATCCAGAACCGCGCACTCAAGGTCGACCTGACTTCGCGCATCCACTCGATGCTCCAGCGCACCGGCAAGGATCTCGGCGACGCGACGCCACTGTTCGAGGACGCCCAGGCCTATTCCTTCTGCAGCGCGAAGATTTCGCGGGCAATCATGGCCGCCGACCCGCACAACATCGCCTTCTGTCCCTTCACCATCGTGGTCTATGCGCCGCGCGGCGAATCCGGCACCACTTACGTCGCCTACCGGCGTCCGCCGGCCGGTGGCAATCCGGCCGCCGCTGCCGCTCTGCGGGAGCTCGAAGCCTTCCTCGACGCCATCGCGCGCGAAGCTGTCGGGCTGCGATCCCCATGACAAGCTTCCGGAGCCTGGCGTCTTCGAGGGCGAGGCGGAGATCGTGATCGAGCAGGAGCCCCGTGGGTAAAAAAGGGCTTTCCCGGCTTTTAGCTACCGCTGTAACGCCTGACCAAGCCGACCACCACGCCGAAAATTTCCAGCTGTCCGCGCGGGCGAATGACCGGATACGCTGAATTGCGCGGTTTGAGGATGAAACCACCCTTCTCCAGGGCGAGTTCCTTCAGGGTGAACTCGTCGTCGACGATGGCGACGACGAGATCGCCGGACTGCGCCGCGCGGGTCTTTTCGACAACGACAAGGTCGCCGTCATGAATGCCCGCGTCGATCATCGAGTCGCCCTTGACCGGGACTAGGACCGTGCGCGAGGGCTGCCGTACCAGATATTGGTCGATCAGGAACAGATCGCCCTGCGTGCCTTCCACCCTGTCCGGCGCACCGGCGCGCACGCTCGTCTCGGCGAGCGGTCGCTCGAAAAAGCGCAGGGCGGGAATCCAGGCGTCGTCGTCGGGCGCCCGTTCGACGAAGCCGGCGGCCTCGAGCCGGCCAAGCAGTTTCTTCGCCGCCGTCTTGGAGGCGAAGCCCATCAGGCCACAGATGCGCTGAAACGAGGGAATGCGGCGGTTCTCCGCGAAATAGTCGCGCAGGATGTCGAGATAGCGAAGATCGCGTCGATGGTCGGCGGGGGGCATGGAAAAATCTCGCTCGTCAGTGTTCGTGCGAGCACCATCGTAGCGACGACGGTCAGACATGTCAATCGCCCAAACGATTTCGGCGCAAGTCTCATGAACCGGATAAGACCGACAAACAAAGCCGTTTTTCTGTCGGCGCACACGCCCATCGCCGCCGCGTCTCCCGTAGACTGCGAACAGTTGTCGAACCGCACCGTTTCACGCCGATGATCCGCGCCATTTACCGAACGTTCACCCTTGTCGCCCTGCTGCCCCTGCTCGCCGCGTGTACCGCCGCGCCGACCAGGCCCGAGGCGGCCATCGAGGCGGAAAGAGTTTCTCCGACACTCGCTCCGACACTCGCTCCGGCGGTCGCTCCGACCAAGGATGCCGCACTATTCTCGCCCGCCGCGGGCAGCCGCGCGCCTTTGCCGATCACCACGGTCGCCAGGGAAAACACACCCGCCTTACTCGACCTGACGGTCGCGCCGGCAGACTTGTGGCAGCGCGTCCGCAACGGTTTCGCCATGATCGACCTGCACAGCCCGCTGGTCGTCGAGCGGCAATCCTGGTACCTGAACCGTCCCGAGATGCTGCAGAAGATTTTCGATCGCGGCAGCCGCTATCTTTTTCACATCGTCGAGGAACTCGAAAAGCGCGGCATGCCCACCGAACTCGCCCTGCTGCCGATGGTGGAAAGCGCCTACAACCCGCAGGCCATCTCCAGCGCACGGGCCGCCGGCATGTGGCAGTTCATTCCCTCGACCGGCAGAAACTACAACCTCGCCCAAAACTGGTGGGTGGACGAGCGGCGCGACATCGTCGCCTCCACCGAAGCCGCCCTGAGCTATCTGCAGAACATCTACGAAATGCACGGCGACTGGCATCTCGCCCTGGCCTCCTACAACTGGGGTGAAAACGCCGTGGCGCGCGCCATCGCCCGCAATGCCGCCCAGGGCCTGCCCACCGACTACGCCAGCCTGACGATGCCGGAAGAAACGCGCTACTACGTTCCCAAGCTGCAAGCGCTGAAAAACATCGTCGCCCATCCGGAATACTTCAACTTCCGTCTGGCACCGATTTCCAACCGGCCCTATTTCGAAAGCGTGACCAAGCCCGAGCGCATCGACGTCGCCGTCGCCGCGCGGCTGGCCGACATGACCATCGACGAGTTCATTTCGCTCAACCCCGCCTACCACCGTCCGGTGATGAACGCTCACCAGGCCGGCCCCTTGCTCCTGCCGGTGGATCGCGTGGACACTTTTCTTTCCAACCTCGCCCGCCACGCCGCCGAAAACAGGCCGCTGTCGAACTGGCAGACCCACCAGATGAAGCGCAGCGACACACTCGCCTCGGTGGCGGCACGCTTCGGCATCACGGAGACGCGTCTGCGCCAGATCAACGGCATCACGCCGCGCGTCCGGGTGCAGCCCGGCTTTGCCTTGCTCGTGCCGCGTCCGGGCAGCGATGTCAACCCGGACAAACTCGCCCGGATCCTGCCGAAAGAGGCACCCGCCAAGGCCGTGAAAAAGAAAACGGCGACGAAGAAGACGGTCAAACCGGCAAAGAAGAAAACCGTGAAGCCGGCAGCGAAGAACAAACCTCAGGCAAAAAAGTGACAGCGCACGACATGCGTGGCTGAAGCCTCGGACGGCGCCGGATAAACCTCGCGGCAACGGGCCTCGGCGCGCGGGCAGCGCGGGTGGAAATGGCAGCCCGCCGGAGGATTCGCCGGCGAGGGCGGGTCGCCGGGCACGGCAAGTTTCTCCATGCCCGAGCCATCGATGCGCGGCACCGCCGCGAGCAGCGCGCGCGTGTAGGGATGCCGCGCGCCGCGCAACACTTCCTCCGCCGTGCCGCGCTCGACGACGCGGCCCAGATACATCACCGCCACCTCGTCGGCGAGGTAATCCACCACAGCGATGTTGTGGGTGATGAAGAGGTAGGCCAGCCCGAGTCCCTCGCGCAGTTCGACGAGCAGCCGCAGCACCTGCGCCTGCACCGAAACGTCGAGCGCGCTGGTCGGTTCGTCGCAGATCAGGAGTTTCGGATCGACGGCCAGCGCGCGCGCGATGGCGATACGCTGGCGCTGGCCGCCCGAAAATTCGTGCGGATAGCGGCCGGCCATCTCCGTCGTCAGGCCGACCCGGCGCAACAGCTCCGCGACGTCGGCGCGCGGGTTGCCCTCGGCGACGATCTCGCCGATGCGCATGCGCGGATTCAGCGAGCCGAACGGATCCTGGAACACCATCTGCATCTTGTCGGGCGCCAGCCCGGCGAGCGGCGCGCCATTCCAGCGTAGCGTCCCGCCGCTGGGTGGAATCAGGCCGAGCGCCGCCTTGCCGGCCGTCGTCTTTCCGCAGCCGGATTCGCCGACCAGCGCCAGCGTGCGCCCGGCGGCCAGGTCGAGATCGACGCCATCCACCGCGCGGACGTGGCCGACGGTGCGCTGGAGCACGCCCCGGCGAATCGGAAAATGCACCTGCAAATCCCGCACTTCAAGCAACGATCGCCGTTCCGCCGGCACCGACCAGCCCGAAGGGCGCAGGACGCCACGAAGTGGCGGTCCCGAGCAAAGCGAGGGATTGGGCGGAGCCCAACACTTGCGTGGCGCTTCCAGGTTTTCCGGCAGCGCGGCGAACAGCTCGCGCGAATACGGGTGCGCCGGCGCACGGAAGAAATCTTCTTTTCTCGCCACCTCGACGAGCCGGCCGTCGCGCATCACGCCGACGCGGTCGGCCATGCGCGCGACGACGCCAAGATCGTGCGTGATGAGCAAGAGCGCCATGCCACGCCGCCGCTTGATCTCGTCGAGCAAATCCAGCACTTGCGCCTGGATCGTCACGTCGAGCGCGGTGGTCGGCTCGTCGGCGATCAGCAGATCCGGCTCGCCGGCCAGCGCCATCGCGATCATGGCACGCTGCTTCATGCCGCCGGACATCTGGAACGAATACTCGCCGGCGCGGCGCTCGGGATCGGGAATGCCCACGGCCGCCAGCAGTTCGACCACCTTCGCGCGCGCATCGCCGCCGGCATGCAAGCTCAGCGCCTCGGCAATCTGCGCACCGATGGTCAGTACCGGGTTGAGGCTGGTCGCCGGCTCCTGGAAGATCATGCCGATGCGGCCACCGCGCACGGCGCGCATGTCCGCCTCCGTACGCGCCAACAGATCGGCGCCGGCGAATTCCACCGCGCCGCCGACGATGCGCGCCGCGTTCGGCAACAATCGCATCAGCGCCAGCGCGGTCATCGACTTGCCGCAGCCGGATTCGCCGAGCAGCGCGAAGGTTTCGCCCCTGGCGATCTCGAACGAAACGCCATCCACCGGCTTCGCCGCACCGATCTGCACCGAGAGGTTGCGAACGAAAAGGATCGTCACTTGACCGCCCGCGGATCGAAGGCGTCGCGCAGCACGTCGGCGAAGAGATTCGCCGCCAGCACCAGCACGAACATGAAGACGAAAGCGGCCGCCAGCGACCACCAGACCATCGGCTCGCGCGCCAGCTCCATGCGCGCGGTGTTGATCATGGTGCCGAAGCTGATGGTGGTCGGGTCGACGCCGATGCCGACGTAGGAGAGCACCGCCTCGGCGAGCACGAGTCCGGAGAAATCCATGACGATGGCAATCATGACGATATGCATGACGTTGGGCAGCACGTGGCGCGCGAGGATGCGCGCGTGGGAGACGCCGAAGGCGCGCGCCGCCTGCACGTATTCCATCTCGCGCAACTTGAGCACCTCGCCGCGCAACAGCCGGCACAACCCCGTCCAGCTCGTGATGCCGAGGATCGCGCACAATGCCAATAATCGCGCGTCGGCGCGCTCGGCGGCGGTGGCGAACCATTCGGGGTGCGTATCGATCACCACCTGCATCATCAGCACCGAGGCGGCGATCAGCAGCACGCCGGGAATCGAGTTGAGCGTGGTGTAGAGGTACTGGATGACATCGTCGATCCAGCCGCCCGCGTAGCCGGCCAAGAGCCCCAGCACGACGGCGGCGGGCAGCATGATCAGCGTGGTCAGCGTGCCGATCAACAGGCCGGTGCGGATGCTCTTCAAGGTGAGATAGAGCACGTCCTGCCCGACCTTGTCCGTGCCCAGGACGTGGTAGCCCTGGGCCAGCATGGCGACCGGCGCGGCGACGAGCAGCAGGACGAGCAGCGTCCCCAGGCAGGCATCCCACGCCACGTGCGGCGCCCAGGCGCGCAGCGGCGCGCTGCCGAGCCAGAGAGCCAGCCAGATAATGACGCCGATGCCCATGCCCTGCACCACGCGTTTCACCACGTCCGCGCCATGCGCCGACACGTCGTCGCCGAGATGCGCGCCGCCGTGCTTGAGACGCGGGAAGTTGCGCCCCTGATCCCCTTCGAGCGATTCCTTGGCGAAGGAATGGGTCGCCAGCGGCGCGGAGTAGGTACGTTCGCCGCGCGTGCGCAGGCCGTCGAGCAATGCATCGAGCGCGGAGCGCACCTCGACGGCGTAATGTTCCTGATCGCCCGGCAGGCGCTCGCGGTAATGCAAGGAGTCGAGCACGGCGATGCCGACGAAGACCAGCAGCAAGGTGGCGGACGCCATGGCGACCCGGCTCTCGCCCACCTTGCGCCATCCCAGCCGCAGGTGCTCGACGCGGCTGGCCCACCAACCGCCCGCCACCGCCGCCGCGATCAGCAGGAAGAACAGGATGTCCGACCAGAGCAGAACGATCTTCATTGCAGCCTGATGCGCGGGTCGGCCAGCGTGTAGGAGATGTCGGTGAGCAACAGGCCGACGATGTAGAGCGCGCTGCCGATGAAGACCATGGCGCGCACCACGGCGAAATCCTGCGCGTTGATCGCATCGATGGTGTAGCTGCCCAGGCCGGGAATGCCGAAGAAGGCCTCGATCAGCAGGCTGCCCATGAACAGCGTCGGAATCACCACCACCGCGCCGGTGAGGATCGGGATCAAGGCGTTCCTCAGCACGTGGCGGAACAGCACGAGCCGTTCCGGCAGGCCCTTGGCGCGCGCGGTGCGCACGTAGTCCTTGGTGTATTCCTCGAGGAAGATCGTGCGGTACCAGCGCGCCGACGAGCCGATGCCGGCGAGCACGGCGACGAGCACCGGCAACACGACGAACTTCGCCGCGGTCAGGCCTTCCGCGTAGCCCGAGATCGGCACGAGCTGCCAGACCTTGGCCACCAGCCACTGGCCGCCGATGATGTAGAACAGCCCGGAGATCGACATCATCGCCACGCACAGCACCACGCCGGCGAAATCGAGATAGGTGGCGCGAAAATAGACGAGCAGCAGCGCGAAAGACACCGCCGCGAACAGGCCCAGCGCGAACACCGGCACGGCGATGGCGAGGCTCGGCCCCATGCGCGTGCTGATCTCGCGTGCGATGTCGCGGCCGTCGTCGGCACGACCGAAGTCGAGCACGAACATCTTCGCGGATTTCTCGAAAAAGATGGTGGCGGTCGCCTTGTCCAGCCCGGTGGCCGATGCGTTCCAGAACAGCGGCTGGTCGTAGCCGCGCTCGGCCTTCCACTTCTCGATGGCCTCGGGCGTCACCCGCTTCGCACCGAGATGCATGCGCGCCATGTCGTCGGGGGTATTGACGACGAAAAAGAGCGCAAAGGTGATGACGTTCACCCCGATCAGGATCGGCAGGGCATAGAGCAGGCGGCGGATCAGGTAGGCGAGCATGGCCTGCGACTATACCAAGCCACCCGGTAAAATTCGGCGGAACCTTTTCCCATTCCCAACCGACAAATCCGCACCATGCACAAGCACGTTCGATTCGCCGCCTTGCTCGGCACCCTCCTCTGCCTGCCCGCCGCCGCACAAAACATCAGCGCGCCGGAAGCCTGGGAAGCCGCCCGCGCCGGCAAGCTCACCATCATCGACATCCGCACTCCGCCCGAGTGGAAACAGACCCGCGTCGTCCAGGGCGCGCATCTGGTCGACATGCAGCATCCGGGCGGCCCCGCCGGCTTCATGAACGAGGTGCTGAGCAAAGTCGGCGGTGACAGGACGGCGCCCATCGCGCTGATTTGCCGCACGGGCAACCGTACCTCGCAGGTGTTGCGCTACCTGCGCTCGCAAGGCTTCAGCAACACGGTGCACGTCGCCGAAGGCATGGCCGGCAGCGGCGCCGGCCCGGGCTGGCTGGCGCGCCGCCTACCGACGGAAACCTGCGCCGTCTGCTGAATCGGCCACTTCCGCATCGCAGTCACAACCGCAGCCCGCCCCGATCCAGCGCAGCACGAGCCGGCGCGGCAGCCAACGCGCGATGCCTGCGGTCGCATCGACCAGCCCGCAGACGTAGCGCGTGTCCGCCCAGCGCAGCACAGGACACGAATCACCGCGATGATCGAGCAGAAAACGACTGAGCGGACAAGGTCCGATCACGCAGCACACGCCACAGCCGTTGCAGGCTGCCCCCACGGGCGGCTTGTCCGGTGCTTTGCGGTGCAGGCGGATGTCGATCATTCCAGCCTGAACTCCATCGGCAGCAACACTTGCCGACGTCCGCCGGCCAGGGCACCAATTCGCGCCGCGGCCTCCAGCGCCGCCGCGTCCAGCACGGCGTGGCCCGACCCGCTGGCGATCTCCACCGCCGTCACCGCGCCGCTCGCATCGAGGGTGAGCAGCAGAACGACGCGGCCTTGCAGCCCGCGCGCAATCGCCTCCGGCGGGTAAAACAGTTCACGCGTCAATTCGGCGATGGCGGCGTCGAGCGCGCGACCGGCCAGCGGTTGCGGTCGGGGCGACGCCAAAGTCGGCCCTGGCGACACGGCGGCAGACACGGGAGGCGCCGCGAAGAAAGGAGCAACCTCGTCGATCCACGTCGTCAGTGCGGGCGCGACGAGGCGGGCTTCGAGCGGCGCCGGGGTTGGCGGCGGATCAGCGACGCCGCGCGTCTGCCTCGGTCCGTGAGAAAGCAGCAGCGCCAGGTGCAGAGCGAGGCTCGCCGCGAACGCCAGTCCGAGCCGGACGTTCGGTGATCCGGAACGCAGCGCCATTGCCGTCATGATGCGACGAATGCTACCGCAGCCCGGGTAAACTGCGCCGCATGATTCGCCCGCTCCTCCTTTGCTGCCTGCTGCTCGGCCTCTTTCCGGCCGCGCGCGCCGAACTGCCCGATCCGGTGCGCTTTTCCGTCGCGCTCGAGCTCGGCGATGTCGCCGCGGCAAAACGCTGGCTCGACGCCGGGCTCGACCCGAATTTCGAAGGCCACCTGATCGGTACCGGCCTGATGATCGGCGCCTGGGAAGGCAACATCGCGCTGATGGAACTCTTCTACCGGCGCGGGGGCGACGTCCATCGGGTCAACCGCTTCGGCGAAACCGCGCTGATGCTCGCCGCCTGGAAGAACCGGCCGGAGGCGATGCGCTGGCTGCTCGACCACGGCGCACGCCCCAACCGCCAGGAGCGCGAATGGACCGCGCTGCACTACGCCGCGTTCGCCGGCCACCCGACGTTGGTCGATCATCTGATTGCGGCAGGCGCGGATGTGAACGCACGCTCGACCAACGGTTCGACCGTGCTGATGATGGCGGCCCGCGAGGGACGCGCCGACATCGCGCGCCAGCTGCTCGCCGCCGGCGCGAATCCCGCGCTGAAGAACGACTTCGCGGAAGATGCCGTGGCCTGGGCGATGCGCCAGGGCAACATCACCATCGCACGCACCCTGGCCGACGCCCGCCGCTTCGAACAGGAGGTGCGCACGGCCACGCAGGCACCGCCCCCGCCGCCGCAGCGCTCTGTCCCCGCGCCAGACGCGGTCGAAGAACACCTGCGCATGGCGCGCCTGGCGGAAGCCGGCGGGCGGCGCGACGAAGCGCTCGCCGCCTACCGGCGCGCGCTCGCCGAACTCAAGGCGCAGGAGGCCGCCGCGAAAGTCGGCGCCGGCGACACGGCGAACAAAACACCCAAGGCGATCGTCATCCGTGCCCGGCGAGCCGAACCGGAAAAACAGACAATGCAATTCATCTACGGGGGCAACGACGAAGCGGGCATCGACCAGTTGCTCGAACGGGCGCGCGCCGCAGAGGCGGCCGGCCGCCGCCAGGAAGCGCTACAACTGTTCCGGCAGGCCTCCGAACGCATCAAAGCCGGACGCTGACGCTCAGTCGGCGTGAAACTTGACGTAATCGGCCAGCGGCGCGCGCTCGGTGACGAGACGGTTCGCCACCGCATCCGGGTCGGCACGGCCAAGCGCCATGCCGCACACGAGCTGGTAGTTGTCGGGCAGATCGATCTGTTCGCGCACCACCTTGTGGAACTGGATCCACGCCGCCTGCGGGCAGGTATCGTAGCCCAGGGCGCGCGCGGCCAGCATCACGCTTTGCATGAAGCCACCGTAGTCGAGCCAGCTGCCCTTGCCCATGCGCCGATCGATGGTAAACATCAGGCCGACCGGTGCACCGAAGAATTCGTAATTGCGGCGGTGCGCGGCCTGCATCGCCGCCTTGTCGCCCTTGCCGATGCCGAGCAATCCGTAGAGGTCGAAACCGACCTTGCGACGACGCGAGAGATAGGGCTCGAAAAACTCGTCAGGGTAGTAGTCGTATTCGTACTGGTGCTGGTCGGCCTCGGTGTCGAAAGCCCGGCAAACGGCCGCCACCATGCGGTCACGCGCCGCACCGCTCAGCACATGCACGTGCCAGGGCTGCGTATTGGTGCCGGAAGGCGCGCGCGCGGCGGCGGCGAGAATGCGCTCGATGTCGGCACGCGGCACGGCATCGGGCAAAAAGGCGCGAATCGAACGGCGCGAGGCCATCAGGTCGAAGAAGTCTTGTGCCGGGATCATGTCGTTTCTCACAATCGATAGTCCATCTGGATGCGGTTCTGCAATTTCTTGGCCTGCTTCAGGGCAAGCTTCAGCACGAAGCGGTCGAGCTCGTTGAGCGTTTCCGGATCGACGCGATTAGCGAGCCCCATCGGCGAACCTTCCTGCTGTACGCGCAGCCTCAACTGCTGCAGGAAGAAAAATCCGTCGATGATCGCACCGATGTCGTCGCGACCGATCTTGCCCATCTCGGCGGCGGTGCGCAACCGCTGCGGCGTGCCGGTTTCCGTAATGCCATTGGCAAGCGCGAGGATGCGCGCGACATCGACGAACATGCGCGCACCGCTGGCCTTCAGGTCGATGGTATCGGGAAATTCCTTGTTGTCGTCGAAACTGAAGTCGCGGATCATGCCCAGCGGCGGCCGCACGCGCAGCGCGTTTTCGGCCATGAAGCGCAGGAACAGCGTGGCGCCGGGAACGTTCTTGCGCAACCATTCCGACAGGCTTTCCGCCAACGCCTCTTCCCCGTAGATCGGCCGGAAGTCGAAGTAGATCGTGGCATCGAGCAGAGCCTGCGGGGTCGAAGAACGCAGCCAGCGGCCGAAGCGGTTCTGCCACTCGTCCACGGAGAGACAAAGTTCCGGGTTGCTGGCCATCACGTTGCCCTTGCACAAGGGAAAGCCGCAGGCGTCCAGCCGCTTATTGACCTCCAGCGCGAAAGGCAGGAAAGTCTGCCGCATGGAATCTTCCTCGCCGGCGGCGCAGGCGAACACGAGACCGTTGTCCTGATCGGTGGACAAGGTCTGTTCGTAACGGCCCTCGGAACCGAAAGCCAGCCAGCACCAAGCGGCCTTCGGCAGGGCGAACTCGGCCTGGGTCAGTTCGATGATGCGCACGGTCAGATGGTCGTTGAGCGTCGAGATCATCTGCGTCAACTGCTCGGCCGCACCGCCTTCCGCAAGCGTGCGGCGCGCCAGTCTGCGGATATCCTCGGCTGCGGCAATCAGACTTTCCAGGTCGCGCGCGCCGCGAATCGCGCCCGAGATCGCCTTGCCGCCGCCACTTTGCAGTTCGTAGATATCCTCCTGCGAAACGACGCCGACCAGCTTGCCTGCCGCATCGATGACGATGACGTGATGCACGCCATTGCGCGCCATCACCAGCGCCGCCTGATAGACGGTCTGGCGCCAGTTGAGCATCAGCAGACCCGTGCCGCTCATGACGGACATGATCATGTGATCGAGGTCGACGTCCTTGGCGGCGACACGATGCAGCAGGTCGCGCAAAGTGAAGATACCGATCGGACGCCCGCTCTCCGGCTCGACGACGATGATCGAGCCGATACGGTGTTCCGACATGAGTTGCACGACTTCACGCAAGGTGCTTTCGGGCGTCGCGGTAATGGGCTTGCGCTTGATGACGGCGGCAAGCTGGCTGTGCAGCGTGGGACGGGTGGTGGTCATGGCTAACGGGGTTGCGGTCAGTATTTGATTCGGGCGTAATAGGTCTTCTCGGCGGCCGCCCGCGCCTGGCCGAGCGTATGGATGCCCATCTCTGCCAGGAGCGGCAGCATGCGCAGGAAAACGTCGGCGGTCACGATGGCGTCGCCGAGTGCGGTATGGCGGCCGATGATGGTGATGCCGAGGCGTTCGGCGATGGCCTCGAGCTTGTGCGATTCCTGATTGGGATGAATGACGGCCGACAGCAGCAGTGTGTCGAGAAGGGGCTGGGTGAAGCGGATGCCCAGCGACTTTTCCTTCATCTGCAGGAAACGCATGTCGAAGGCGGCGTTGTGCGCGACCAGGACAGTGCCCGCACAGAAGGCGTGAAACTGCGGCAGGATCTCGGCGATGGTCGGCTGACCGCGCACCATCTCCTCCGTGATGCCATGAATGGGAATTCCCTCCGGACGCAGGGGCCGGCGTGGATCGATGATCTGGTCCATGTTCTCATGGCGCAACATCCGGCCATTGACGATGCGCACGGCACCAACCTGGATGATCTCGTCGCCGGCCGACGGTTCGAGGCCGGTGGTTTCGGTGTCGAAAACCGTATAGGCGAGATCGGTCAGCAGCGTGTCGTCGCTGGCATGATCCTCGCCGACGCGGCTGAACAGATCGAAATCGTAAAACTCCGGCCGGCTCTCGACATGCACCAGGGAACTGCCCTCGACGATATCCTGTGCGACGGCGACGGGAATCTCGATGCGAAAGAACGATTGCTGAATCGCCGAGTCGCGTCCGCATGACAATTGCCCGCCGTGGCGATCGGTCACGTCACGCAAGGTCAGCGGCGTGGTTTCGCCCGCCACCGTCATCGATTCGAGCTGCCAGTTGATCAGCGTTTCGGTGGAGACCGCCGTCCCCGACCAGCGCAGATCGAGCAGAACCATGCGCCCAGAATGAGCGAGACTCAGGCGCACCAGCTTGATGCTGAAGCTTTCCTCCAGTTGCGCCGCAAGAAAGGTCAATGCTTGCGTCAGGGAATAGCTATCGACCTTCACCCAGAGGTCCGGCTCGACATCGTCGATCTTCACCGTCATGCCCAAGCGGCTTTCGATGCGGCGACCGGCGGCGATCACGAGATCGGCGCCAAGCATTTCCTCGAGTGGCCAACGGCTGACCAGGGTGCGCGCGTAATCCTGCGCCGACTGGTTGAGGCGCACCGTGAGTATTTGCACTTCATCATGAATCGCATCGGCGGCAACGCGAACCTGCTCCCCATCGGTGGCGCCGCGCAAACCCTGCAAGGTGGCGCGGATGCCCGACAGCGCGGAACGCGTTTCATCCGCTAGCACCTGGACTGTGCGGTCGCACTGCGCGCCGCTTTCTAGTGCCTTGGTAATGTTCTCCAACACCAGGACATAGCCGCCAATGCCGCGTCGCGAGCCAGCGGACTCGCCTTCGGCCACCGGGGAAACGACGATCACGGGCGCCATCTGCACGCGAATCAGCTGGCCGGCGCGCGTGGTGGTAATGAAGTGGGCGAGCGGCTGGCTGCCCTCGCGCTCGACGCGATGGTGCAGGCTTTCGAGCGAATGAGAGATCAGCGAACGGTCGAATACGCCATGAATCGAACGCCCCAGGCCGATTGCCGCCCCGACGCCATGCGCTTCGGGCACCAGCGCACGCGCCTGCAAACGTGCCCGATTGTTGTAGAGAAGGATGCGACCATCGAGATTGCATACGATCACGGGCAGCGGCAAGTCGGCGACCAGCGCGGCGAGACGGTTCTTTTCCTCTTCGACGGCGGATTTCGCTTGCGCGACGCGTGCCTCGACATCCTGCATCAGATCGTCACGCTGCTGCGCCAGATCATTCGCGGCTTGCGCCAGTTCCTGGACTTCGGGCGGGCCGTCGAGAGCGACGCGAAAATCGCGGTTCGCCACCCGCATCAACCGCAGGGTCTCGGCCATCGCCATGAGGCCGCGCACGTATTGCTTGAACAAACCACGCAACAGATTGACGCCGAGAAACAGGGCCACGATGGTCATCAGGCCACCGATCGGAATCCACCGCTCCAGCACCTTTTCGAAAAGCAGGCGCTCTTCTTCGCCCAGATCGCTGTAAATGATGCCCGCAGTCGCGAGAAAGGGACCCGCAATGAGCAAGGCCAGGACAAGGACCGCAATGACGAAGCGCACTTTTGCGTTCATGAAGTTCACGCTCTGGACGGGTTGGGCAGGAAACCAGGCTCACCGCGCTGCACCGGCGACCTGCGCCGCATACGGCATCGCAAGTCTAGCAGCACACGGGCCGCAGATGACAGGACACGCCCGAGCGCGCCGGCAAAGGAAATGAAAACGGCACGCACGTCCCGGGTGGCTCCGGATCCGTGCGTGCCGCAA
>CAZGOH010000008.1:0-42330 GCA_964527195.1 uncultured Methyloversatilis sp. | reverse complement strand
TCAAGACCTTCGGTTTCGGCTTCGGCCGCGAGGATATCTGGCACCCCGAGAAGGACATTTACTGGGGTTCGGAAAAGCAGTGGCTCGCGCCGAGCGGCAGCGAAGGCAGCCGCTACTCCGGCGAGCGCGACCTGGAAAACCCGCTCGCCGCCGTGATGATGGGCCTCATTTATGTCAATCCGGAGGGCGTCGATGGCAAGCCCGACCCGCTCAAGACCGCCCGCGACGTGCGCGTCACCTTCGCGCGCATGGCGATGAACGACGAGGAGACCGTCGCCCTCACCGCCGGCGGCCACACCGTCGGCAAGGCGCACGGCAACGGCAGCGCCGCCAACCTCGGCCCGGCGCCGGAAGGCGCGGACATCGAGGAGCAGGGCCTCGGCTGGCAGAACCACAAAACGCGTGGCGTCGGCCGCGACACCGTGACCAGCGGCCTTGAAGGCGCCTGGACCACGCACCCGATGAAGTGGAACACCGGCAAGGGCGGCTACTTCGATTTGCTGCTGCGCTACGACTGGTGGCTGCAGAAGTCGCCGGCCGGCGCGCACCAGTGGGAGCCGATCAACATCGCGGAAGAGGACATGCCGGTCGACGTGGAAGACCCGACCAAACGCTGCAAGCCGATCATGACCGATGCCGACATGGCGATGCGTTTCGATCCCGAATACCGCAAGATTTCCGAGCGTTTCCGCGACGATCCGGCCTACTTCGAGCAGGTCTTCGCCCGCGCCTGGTTCAAGCTGACCCACCGCGACATGGGCCCGAAGGCGCGCTACTTCGGCCCGGACGTGCCCAAGGAAGACCTGATCTGGCAGGACCCGGTGCCCGCCGGCCGCAGCGACTACGACGTCGCCGCCGTCAAGGCGAAGATCGCCGCCGCCGGCCTCTCGGTCAGCGAGATGGTCGCCACCGCCTGGGATTCCGCGCGCACCTTCCGTGGCTCCGACAAGCGTGGTGGCGCCAATGGCGCGCGCATTCGCCTCGCCCCGCAGAAGGACTGGGAAGGCAACGAGCCGGCGCGTCTCGCCAGGGTGCTGGCGGTCTATGAGCAGATCGCCGCCGAAACCGGCGCCAGCGTAGCCGACGTGATCGTGCTGGCCGGCAATGTTGGCGTCGAGCAGGCCGCCAGGGCCGCCGGCGTCGATGTAACCGTGCCCTTCGCGCCCGGTCGTGGCGACGCCACGGCGGCGCAGACCGATGCCGAATCCTTCAACGTGCTCGAACCCCTGGCCGACGGCTTCCGCAACTGGCTCAAGAAGGACTACGTCGTGCAGCCCGAGGAACTGCTGCTCGACCGCGCCCAGCTGATGCGCCTCACCGCGCATGAGATGACGGCGCTGATCGGCGGCATGCGCGTGATCGGGACGAACCATGGCGGCACGCAGCACGGCGTCTTTACCGACCGCGTCGGCGCGCTGACCAATGACTTCTTCGTCAATCTGACCGACATGGCCTATACGTGGAAACCAACGGGGCGCAACAGCTATGACATCGTCGATCGTAAATCGGGCGCCACCCGCTGGACGGCCACGCGCGTCGATCTGGTATTCGGCTCGAACTCGGTGCTGCGCGCCTACGCCGAGGTCTACGCGCAGGACGACAACAAGCGGAAGTTCGTCGACGACTTCGTCGCCGCGTGGGTCAAGGTGATGAACGCCGACCGTTTCGACCTCAAGTAAGGAAGGAAGCTTCGGCGACGCTGGCGGGGCGGCATCATGCCGTTCCGCCACCGGCTATTTGAGAAGGTGGCGGCGGTGCACCCAGAGGTGCGCCCCGAGGGCGTGCAGGAACAGCATGCCCGTGATCGCGTGCCAGCGCCTGGTGCCTGCGACAGCCAACAGCAACGACACGCCGAGGCTTGCCAGCATCCCTCGCTTCGCCCAGCGGTTGACCTTTACCCGCGCCGTGCCGCCAGCGCCGACTTTCGGTGCCGGCTTCGTCGCGACGCACGGGTTGCCCATCGCCGACCGCACGCGCGCCTCGAACGCGCCTTGCGCGATTCCTTGTGCGTTGTAGCGGATCAGCAGGCTGCCGGTGCGCGGATTCGATTCCACGGATTTCACGCCGTCCATTGCAGACAAGCCCGCGCGCAGGGTTTCGAGCCGTTGCGCATCGCGCAGGGTACGGTCGCGCAACCGCAAGCGCCCGGGAATCGAGGACACGATCATCTTCTGGCCATCCTTTTCGAAAAATCGTTTACTTCACTAATGAGAACCGTTATTATTTGCGTGCATTTTACATCAAAGCCACCAACCCTACCCCTTGCCCACCCCGATGGAACGGAGCGACACGATGATCAACGCAACAAAGACAAGCGAACAACCCCCGGCACGGATGGTGGCGGGCGCCCTTGCGCACCTCGCGCGCCACATGGAAACCGGCTGCCCGCGTTCGGCCCACCTCGCCGCCCTGCTGCTCGAACGCGTCGCCAGCGACCCCGAGGCGGACGGGCATTTGCGCCGCCATGCACGCGAACTGGTGGATATCCTCGAAGGCGAGGATGAACATGGCGCAAGCGGACACGAAACGGTCGCGGCAGGCCATGTCGCGCCCCAGGCCATGAGGGCAGCCTGACATGGATGGCAACCTGCATCGCCTGATCCAATCGGCATTCGGCGCACCCGAGATGCCGCAGGTGGCGGCCGGACGCCGCCGCAAGAAAATCTGGGAACTGCACCATCGGGCGCATTGCCCCCTCGTCGGCACTTGCCTGCCCGTCGCCGAGATGCGCAGGATCGCCGCGCGTGTCGGCCACGAGGAACGCGCCATGTCGGACTACAGCCTCCATGCCACCTTCGTGGGCAGTTGCGAGACGCGCTCCGCAGTCGCCGAACAGATCCAGCGCTTTTTCGAGAAACGCTACGCCGCCGCAGTACAACGTTTCGGCAAGGCCAGGGGAGAAGACGAGGTGCTCGCACAGTGGCAGGAAGCCCTGAACTCCGGCAAGGACATCGCCGGTGCCTTGTGGGCGGCATGGACGCACGCCGACCTGGGCGAAGCGGGCGGCCAGAGGCTTTTCGGCGACATCCACATGCTCTCGCACCAGGTGGGCGCGGAAGCGCGTGCCGACCTGCGTGACCTGGAACAGCTGAAGCAGGAAAACCACGCGTTGCGCAATGAGGTGGCCGCCTTCAAGATGGGCCTGGCGGTCGCGCAACGCGAGAAGGACAAGGCCGTCGCCGACCTGCAGCGCCGCCTGGCCGATGCGGAGCAGCGCCTGGCCGTGCAGGGCCACCGCGAACTGGAAATCGCCGAAGCGCGCAAGGCATTGCGCGATTACGCCACCTTGCATGATCGTGCCCAGGCGCTCGCCGAACGCGTCGAAACCCTCGAGGAACGCAATGCCGACAACGCCCGGCGCGCCGAAATGCTTGCCGCCGAACTCAACGACACCCAGGATGCGCTTGCCGCCGCCGAAGCTGCCCTGGAAATGTCGCTCGGCATCGGTACCTGCGAAGGCGTTTCCGGTGCGGGCGGCTGCGGTCGCGGCTGCCCGGCCCAGATACAGCTGGCCGGTCGTTGCGTGCTGTGCATCGGCGGCAAGAAAAATCTCGTCGATGGCTATCGCCGCCTGGTCGAAACGCAGGGCGGCCGCTTCCTGCACCACGACGGCGGGCAGGAAGAAAGTCTGCACCGCATCGATGCCGTCGTTTCCGGCGCCGATGCAGTGGTCTGCCAGGCGGGCTGCATCTCCCATGCCGCCTATTACCGCCTCAAGGAAGCCTGCAAGAAGCTCGGCAAGCCTTGCGTTTTCGTCCAGTCGCCCGGCGTCGGGAGCTTTGCCCGCAGTCTGGCGACCGTGGCGAAGGGCGATGTGATTTTCCTCAGCGCCGGCCGATCTGCCGCGCCAGCAGGATGACCGGCAGCAGACCGACGCCGACGATGGCGAGCGCTGCCGTCGAGGCTTCGGCGAGGCGCTCGTCGGCGGCGAGGATGAAGGTCTGCGTCGCCAGCGTGTCGAAGTTGAAGGGGCGCATCACCAGCGTCGCCGGCAGTTCCTTCATTACATCGACGAACACCAGCAGGGCCGCCGTGAACAGGCTGCCCGAGAGCAGCGGCACATGCACGCGCCGCAGCGTCTCGCCCGGCCCGCAGCCGAGGCTCTTGGCCGCCGCGTCCATGCTCGGCGTGACGCGCGCGAGGCCGGCGTCGACGGTATGCAGCGCGATGGCGAGAAACCGCGCGAGATAGGCATAGATCAGCGCGGCGACGCCGCCGGTGAGGATCAGGCCGGGATTCGTGCCGAACCACTCCAGCCACTGCGCCGCCAGCCAGTGGTCGAGGCGCGTGACGGGAATCAGCACGCCGACGGCGATCACCGAACCCGGCACCGCGTAACCGAGGCCGACGACGCGGTTGATCGCGCGCGTCGCCAGCATCGGTCGCAGCCGCTGCCCGTAGGCCAGCAGTAGCGCCAGCGCCACCGCCAGCAGCGCGCTGATGCCGGCGACCGTGAGGCTGTTTTTCGCCAGCACCAGGTAACGGGCGCCAAAGGCGCTGTCGCCATCGGTCAGCGCCAGATTCAGCAACAGGCCGGCCGGCAGCAGGAAACCGAGCGTCAGCGGCAGCAGGCAGACGAGGAAGGCACCCGCGGCGTGCCAGCCGACGAGCGGCCGGCGCATCGCCTTGCGGCGACCCGTTTCGGCGAAACGCGCCCGGCCGCGACTGGCGCGTTCGAGAGCGAGCAGCAGCAGCACGAAGGCGAGCAGCGCGCCGGCGAGCTGCGCCGCCGCGACGCGGTCGCCGAGCGAGAACCAGGCGCGGTAGATGCCCGTGGTGAAGGTAGGCACGGCGAAATAGGCCACCGTGCCGTAGTCGGCCAGCGTTTCCATCAGCACCAGCGCGACGCCGGCGGCAACGGCTGGTCGTGCCAGCGGCAGCGAGATGCGCAAAAAGGCGGCGAGCGGCGAGAGGCCGAGCGAACGCGCCGCCTCGAAGGTGCTCGAACCGCGTTCGAGGAAGGCGGTGCGCGCCAGCAGGTACACATAGGGATAGAGCACGCAGACGAACATCAGCGCCGCGCCGCCGAGGCTGCGAATCTCCGGAAACCAGTAGTCGCCGCGCCGCCAGCCGAAGGTTTCGCGCAAGGCCGTCTGCACCGGGCCGACGAACTGCAGGAGGTCGGTGTACACGTAGGCCATCACGTAGGCCGGCATCGCCAGCGGCAGCAGCAACGCCCATTCGAAGGTACGCCGGCCGGGGAAATCCGTCATCGCCGTAAACCACGCGGTCGCCACGCCGAGCACCGCCACGCCGACCCCCACCCACAGGGACAGTAGCAGCGAGTTCGTCACATATTCGCGCAGCACCGTTTCCGCCAGGTGCGCCCAGGTCGAACCGGTCTCGCCGGCGAACAGGTTGGCGCCCACCGAGAGCACCGGCAGGGCGACCAGCACGCCGATCAGGGCGCCGACGAGGACGATAGGGGAACGCATCGATATCAAGATTTATGAGAATTTTTCTCAATTATAATCGAGCCATGTCCCTGCTCGTCCTCGATCACGTCAGTCATGCCTACGGCCACCATGCCGTCGTGACGGACCTTTCCCTCGTCCTCAAGGACGGCGAGATCGGCTGCCTGCTCGGCGCCTCGGGCTGCGGCAAGACCACCGTACTGCGCCTGATCGCCGGCTTCGAGAACCCGAGCGCGGGTCGCGTGCTGTTGCGCGACGAGGTCGTCGCCGCCCCCGGCCGTCATGTCCCGCCGGAAAAACGCCGCGTCGGCATGGTGTTCCAGGATTACGCCCTGTTTCCGCATCTCACCGTCGCCGGCAACATCGGTTTCGGCATCGGCCGAAAGTCGGCCACGGCGGAACGGCGCGTCGGGGAAATGCTCGATCTCGTCGGCCTCGGCGGCCACGGCGGCAAGTTTCCGCACGAACTCTCCGGCGGACAGCAGCAGCGCGTGGCGCTGGCGCGCGCGCTGGCCCCGAAGCCGCATCTGCTGCTGCTCGACGAACCCTTCTCCAACCTCGACGTCGACCTGCGCGAACGCCTGTCGCTCGAAGTGCGCGACATCCTCAAGCGTACCGGCACCGCCGCAATTCTCGTCACGCACGACCAGCACGAGGCCTTCGCCGTCGCCGACACGATCGGCGTGATGCACGCCGGCCGCATCGAGCAGTGGGACATGCCCTACAACCTCTATCACCGCCCGGCCACGCGGCAGGTGGCGGATTTCGTCGGCCAGGGCGTCTTTCTGCCTGGCCAGGTGCTCGGCGCGGCCACGGTAAGGATCGAACTCGGCATCCTGGGCTGTCGCCTGCATCATTCGGTCGCCGGTGACGAGATGGTGGACATCCTCCTGCGCCCCGACGACATCGTGCATGACGACGCGGCGCCGACGCAGGCCGAGATCGTCGCCAAGGCGTTTCGCGGCGCCGAATTCCTCTACACGCTGAAACTCGGCTCCGGCGCCACGGTGCTTTCGCTCGTGCCCTCGCACCACAACCACGCCATCGGCGAAAAAATCGGCATCCGCCTCGACGCCGACCACGTCGTCGCCTTCAGCCAGGCGGCATGATCCCCTGGCTGGAAGCGGACGCGCCGTTTCCGCCGGTCGCCACGGCCCTCGCCGACCCCAACGGCCTGCTCTGCGCCGGCGGCGACCTCTCGCCGCAACGCCTCGTCGCCGCCTACCGGCGCGGCATCTTCCCCTGGTATGCGCCGGGCGAACCGATCCTCTGGTGGAGCCCCGATCCGCGCATGGTGTTGCCGCCGGCCGATCTGAAGATTTCCCGTTCGCTCGCCAAAACGCTGAAGAACGCCAGGTATGAAATCCGCCTCGACAGCGCCTTCGAGCGCGTCGTCGCCGCCTGCGCCGCCACGCCCCGCCCCGGACAATCGGGCACCTGGATCTCAGCCGCGATGCAGGCGGCCTACCTGCGCCTGCATGGCCTCGGCCTCGCCCACAGCGTCGAGACCTGGCACGCCGGCCACCTCGTCGGCGGGCTGTACGGCATCGCGCTGGGGCGGGCGTTTTTCGGCGAATCGATGTTCTCGCACCGCAGCGACGCCTCGAAGATCGCGCTGGCCCATCTTTGTGCATATCTCGCCACGCGCGAATTCGGCATAATCGACTGCCAGATGGAAACCGCACACCTCGCCTCGCTCGGTGCCCGCCCGATCCCCCGCGACGACTTTATCGCCCGCGTGGCGGCGCTCGTCGACACGGGCGATCCGCCGGGTCGCTGGCCGATCGGCGGCATCGACGAACATTTCAGGAAACCACGCGGGGACGAGAACCGGTGACGCACCTGCGCGACCTGCCGCCCTTTCCTCTGCTCCAGTTCTACGCCACCGCACCCTACGGCTGTTCCTACCTGCCCGGCCGCATCGCCCGTTCGCAGGTGGCCACACCCGCCCATCTGATCGACACCCTCACCTACGGCGAACTGGTGCGCATCGGTTTCCGGCGCAGCGGCGTGTTCACCTACCGCCCCTGGTGCGATACCTGCCGCGCCTGCGTGCCCGTGCGCGTGCCGGTGGCCGACTTCTCGCCCAACCGCAGCCAGCGCCGCGCGGCGGCGCGGCATACCAATCTCGTACCGCGCGAACGGCCGCTGCAATTTCGCGAAGAACACTACCAGCTCTACCAGCGCTACCAGGAAGCGCGCCACTGGGGCGGCGGCATGGAGAAGGACAGCCGCGAGCAGTACGGCCACTTCCTGCTGCAAACGCCCGTGGAAACCCGGCTGGTGGAATTTCGCGAAGGCGAGGCGCTGCGCATGGTCTCCATCATCGACCTGCTCGAAACCGGCCTGTCTTCCGTCTACACCTTTTACGAGCCCGACCTGCCGGGCAGCAGCTACGGCAGCTACGCGATTCTCTGGCAGATCGCCCAGTGCCGGCGCCTCGGCCTGCCCCATCTCTACCTCGGCTACTGGATCGCAGACAGCCGCAAGATGGCCTACAAGGCGGCTTTTCGTCCCATCGAGGCCTGGCGCGACGGTGTCTGGGCACGGCTGGAGGAATGAAACCGGCGATGCGACGACGTGGACGACTGTGCCGGTAGAATGCGCCCATGCTGCCCTACTGCCTCGTCAAACCCGTCGTTTTCTCCCTCGATCCCGAATCCGCGCACGATCTGGCCATCGCCGGCATGCGCACCATGGGCTGCCTGCTGCCCGGCGGCGGTCCCCTGCCGGACACGCCGACCCGTGTCATGGGCATCGACTTTCCCAACCGCATCGGCCTGGCGGCCGGTCTCGACAAGAACGGCGAATGCATCGATGCACTGTCGGCCTGGGGCTTCGGCCACCTCGAGGTCGGCACCGTCACCCCGCGCCCGCAGCCGGGCAACCCCAAGCCGCGCATGTTCCGCCTGCCGCAGGCGGAAGGCATCATCAACCGCATGGGCTTCAACAATCACGGCATCGACGCACTGATCGCCAACGTCAAGGCGGCGAAATACCGGGGCATCCTCGGCATCAACATCGGCAAGAACGCCGACACGCCCATCGAGCGCGCCGCCGACGATTACCTGATCGGCCTCGAAAAGGCCTGGCCGCACGCCAGCTACATCACGGTCAACATCTCCAGCCCGAACACCAGGAACCTGCGCGCCCTGCAGGGCGAATCGGAGCTCGACGCCCTGCTCGGCGCCCTGAAATCCCGGCAAGCGCAACTGGCCGACCAGCACGGCAAGCACGTGCCCATCGCGCTGAAGATCGCCCCCGACCTCGACGACGCGCAGATCGACAACATCGCCGACGCCCTCAAGCGTCACCGCATCGACGCGGTCATCGCCACCAACACCACGCTCGACCGCGCGAAAGTGCAAGGCCTGCCCCACGCCGACGAAGCGGGCGGCCTTTCCGGCGCCCCCCTGTTCGAGGCCTCCACCGAAGTCGTGAGGAAACTCGCCGCCGCTCTTGCCAACGAGGTGCCGATCATCGCCGCCGGCGGCGTCGTCGACGGCGCGAAAGCCAAGGCCAAGCTCGACGCCGGCGCGCAACTCGTGCAAATCTATTCCGGCCTCGTTTATCGTGGCCCGGCCCTCGTCAAGGACTGCGTCGCGGCCACGCGGTCATAGCATGTCGCAACCGCCAACCATTCCTCCCGGCCACACGCCGGTCATGCAGCAATGGTTCGCGCACAAGGCCGCCGCCGGCGCGGGCGCGCTGCTGTTCTTCCGCATGGGGGATTTCTACGAGCTGTTCTACGAGGATGCCGAGAAGGCCGCACGGCTCCTGGACATCACGCTGACGAAGCGCGGCCTGTCCGCCGGCAAGCCGATTCCGATGGCGGGCGTGCCCTACCACGCCTGCGAGCAGTATCTGGCGCGGCTGGTGAAGCTCGGCGAATCGGTGGCGATCTGCGAGCAGGTGGGCGACCCCGCGACGAGCAAGGGGCCGGTCGAGCGCCAGATCGTGCGCATCGTCACGCCCGGCACGCTGACGGATGCGGCGCTGCTCGACGACCGCAGCGACAGCCTGCTGCTCGCGGTCAATCCGCACAAGGCGCGCGCCGGTCTCGCGTGGCTCAACCTCGCCAGCGGCGAGTTGCGCTTGCTGGAGACGGCGCTTGCCAACCTGCCGGCGCAGCTCACCCGCCTTGCCCCTGCCGAAATCCTCGTTGGCGAGAATGTGGCTTTCGACGGAAAGTCGGCCCTGGCGACACGGCGACCCGACTGGCATTTCGACGCGGCGAACGCGACGCAGTTGCTGACCGCGCAGTTCGGCACGCGCGACCTCGCAGCCTTCATACCGGATGACGAGGAAGCGACACTTGCCATCGGTGCAGCCGGTGCGCTGCTGCGTTACGCGCAGGCGACGCAGTTGCAAACGCTCGCGCACGTCACCGGCATGAGGCTGGAGCGCGAGTCGCAATGGCTGCGCCTCGACGCCGCAACGCGCCGCAATCTCGAAATCACCGAAACGCTGCGCGGCGAGTCGGAGCCGACGCTGCTCTCGCTGCTGGACAGCTGCGTCACCGCCGCCGGCACGCGCTGGCTGCGCCATTGTCTGCACCACCCGCTCGCCGACCGCCGCACGGCGGCCGCGCGCCATGGTGCCGTCGCCGCGCTGCTCGACGACGGCCCGCTCGACGCGTTGGTCGAGGCGCTCGACGGCGGCGCCGACGTGGAGCGCATCGGCAGCCGCATTGCGCTGAAATCCGCCCGCCCGCGCGAACTGGCCGCGCTGCGCGAGACGCTGCGCACGCTGCCGAAAATCGCCGCACTGATCGAAACTCACGACGGCCTGCTCGCCGAGTTGGCCACCGACCTCGCCGTGCCTTCCGACGCATTGAACCATCTCAAAGCAACGCTGGCCGACGAGCCGCCCGCGCTGCTGGCCGGCGGCGGCGCGATCCGTCCCGGCTTCGACGCCGAGCTCGACGAGTTGCGCACGCTCCAGTCCAACTGCGGGCAGTTCCTGCTCGACCTGGAGGCGCGCGAAAAGGAACGCACGCAGATCCCGAGTCTCAAGGTCGAATACAACAAGGTGCATGGCTTCTACATCGAGGTGACGCACGCACACACGGACAAGGTGCCGGACGACTACCGCCGCCGCCAGACGCTGAAGAACGCCGAGCGCTACATCACGCCCGAGCTGAAGGCCTTCGAGGACAAGGCGCTCTCCGCCAACGAACGCGCCCTCGCGCTGGAAAAGCGCCTTTACGACGCGCTGCTCGACGCGCTCACCGCCGACATCGCCGCCTTCCAGCGCGTCGCCCGTGCGCTCGCGCAGATCGACGGCCTGTGCGCCTTCGCCACGGCGGCGCGACGGCACGACTACGGCCGCCCCGAATTCGTCGAACACCCGTGCATCGAAATCCGCGACGGGCGGCATCCGGTGGTCGAGCGGCAGGTCGACAGCTTCATCGCCAACGACCTCGATCTGCATCCCTCACGGCGCATGCTGCTCGTCACCGGCCCGAACATGGGCGGCAAGTCGACCTACATGCGCCAGGTGGCGCTGATCGCCCTGCTCGCCCACTGCGGCGCCTTCGTGCCGGCCACGAGTTGCCGGCTCGGCCCGCTCGACGCGATCCATACGCGCATCGGCGCCTCGGACGATCTGGCTTCCGGCCGCTCCACCTTCATGGTCGAGATGACCGAGGCCGCCGCGATCCTGCACGGCGCGACGGATAAATCCCTGGTGCTGATGGACGAGATCGGGCGCGGCACCAGCACCTTCGACGGCCTGGCGCTGGCCTTCGCCATCGCGCGGCACCTCATCGAGAAAAATCGCGCCTGGACGCTGTTCGCCACCCACTATTTCGAGCTGACGCGGCTGGCCGAGGAGCATGCGACCTGTGCGAACGTGCATCTGGACGCCATCGAGCACGGCCACACGGTGGTCTTCATGCATGCGGTGGAAGCCGGCCCGGCCTCGCAGTCCTACGGCATCCAGGTCGCGGCGCTGGCCGGCATGCCGCCGGCGGTGCTGCGCGAGGCGAAGCGCCGGCTGGTCGAGCTGGAGAACCGCGAAGCGGCGGCCGGGCCGCAGGGAGACTTGTTCGCTGCACATCCCGCCGTCCCGCCAGCACCGACTTTCGAAACGGAAGCCCATCCGGCGCTCGAAAAGCTCGCGGCGCTCGACCCGGACGCGCTCAGCCCGCGCGAAGCGCTCGAAACCCTTTACGAACTCAGGCGGCTGGCGGCCGAGCCAGCTTCGGCAGAACGAAGCGGCTGAACAGCAGTGGCGTCAGCAGCGTGGTGATGACACCCATCAGCACCAGCACCGAGAACAGCCCGACATCGATGAAACCCTTGTGGTAGGCGATGCTGGCGACGACGATCTCCATGATGCCGCGCCCGTTGAGGATGATGCCGAGGCCAAGGGCCTCCGGCTGGGGCATGCGCAGCAGGCGCCCGCCCAGCCAGCCGGCGAGGATCTTCGAGACGATGGAGACCGCGAGCACCACGACAGCGAACCAGAGCGAGTCGATCTCGCCAAAGGCCAGCTCCAGCCCGATGTAGGCGAAGAACACCGGAGCGAGGAAACCGTTGGTCACCGAACCGATGGTCTTGTGCAGGTCGTCGTAGCGCGAGGCGAGAAAGTATTTGCGGTCGATCAGCAGGGCGCCGAAGAAGGCGCCGATGACGAAATGGAAGCCGAGCGCCTCGCTCACCGAGCCGAACAGGAGCACGAAGACGACCACGATGCCGAACAGCGCTTCGGCCCCGAAGATCTTGACCAGCTTTTCCGGCCCGGCCTGGATGTTGATGCCGAGGTTTTCCATCAGCTTGAGCAGCCAGCTGATGCCGAGAACGATGGCTACGAGCAGCAGCAGCTTGCCGCCGACGTCGCCGAAGGAGATGGCGACGGCCTTGAAGTTCAACTCCGGCGGCAGGCTGAGAATCACGCCGAGCATCATCAGCGCGATCACGTCATTCACGATGGCGGTGGCGATCGAATAGCGCGCGATGTCGGAATCGAGCAGCCCGAAGCTCTCGAGGATGCGGATGGCGACCGGCAGCGCGGTGATGGCGATGCACAAACCGAGAAAGATCGTGCGCATCACGTCCATCTCGAAGGCGATGCCGACGGCGATTCCCGCGAACAGCGGGATGAAGAAGCCCAGCATCGCGACGATGAAGCCACGCCCGCGCATCGCGTCGACGACGTCGCGAAACTTCATCTCCAGTCCCGCCGAGAGAACGACCAGGAAAACCGCCAGTTCGGCGATGCCCTTCAGGGCCGAGTTGGCCTCGATCAGGCCAAAGACCGTCGGGCCGAGCAGCACGCCGGCGAGCATTTCGCCGACGATGGCCGGCTGCCGGTAGCGCGTGAACAGCGCGCCGAGCAGGCGGGCAAGCACGATCAACAACAACAGGCTGGTCAGGAGCGACATGACGACAGGGAATCGGTAGCGGTTAAAACCGGGGTTTAAGGCTGAGGCGCGTGAGTCTCGTAGCGGCGGTGCGCGCTCGCCAGGTACTCGTGTGAGCGCATTTCCACAAGCCGCGAGACGGTGCGCTGGAATTCCCCGGCCTGCGTGCCGGCACTATACAGCGCTTCGGCCGCCACGGCGGCGGCCAGGACCAGCTTGACGCGGTGGTCGTAAAGCACATCGACGAGCCAGGTGAAACGGCGTGCCTCGTTGGCCATGTCCGGCCCCATGCGCGGCACGCCGGAGACAAAGATCGTGTGGTAGTGATGCGCGAGTTCCAGGTAGTCGTTCTGCGAACGCGGCCCGCCGCACAGCACGGCAAAATCGAACCACGCCACGCCGGGCGCCCGATGGACGACGGCGATCTCCCGGCCATGCACTTCGATGGGCCGCGCATGCCCTTCGCCATGGGCGATCCCGGAAAACAGGCGCATCAGGAGCGGCGCCGGATCGCCATCTTCCGGCAACAGGTAGACGGGCGCCTGCTCCAGGGCGCGCAGGCGATAGTCGATGCCGGCGTCGATGCGGATGACATCGAGCTTTTCGTTCAGCAGATCGATGGTCGGCAGCAGGCGGTCGCGCTGCAAGCCGTTCGGATACAAGCCGTCGGGCGGATAGTTCGAGGTGATGCAGAACAGCACGCCAGCATCGAACAGGGCCTGCATCAGGCGCGCGAGGATCATCGCGTCGGCGATGTCGGACACGTGGAATTCATCGAAGCACATCAGGCGCGTTTCCTTCGCCACCCGCGCCGCCACCTTGACCAGCGGGTCCGCTTCATGCTTTTGTGCCTTGAGGCGCTCGTGGATTTCCCGCATGAAGGCGTGGAAATGTACGCGCCGCTTGCGCGCGTAGGGCACCGCCTCGAAAAAACAGTCCATCAGGAAACTCTTGCCGCGCCCAACGCCGCCCCAGAACCACACCCCCCTGGGCAACTCGGGATGCACCAGCAGCTTGCGCAGCTTGGTGCGGCGCGCCGCCTTGAAGGCGACGAGATCGTCGTAGAACGCTTGCAGGCGGACGGCCGCCGCCTGCTGCGCCTCGTCCGCGACGATGCCGCGCGCGGTCAGCGCGGCATCGAAGGCGCGGATCATGCCATCCGGCGGGACGTTGAGGATACGGTGCGACAACTCAGAAATGCAACGGCCGCTTGTCGACCGCCAGCGCCGCCTCGTGCATGACTTCGGAAAGCGTCGGGTGCGCATGGCAGATGCGCGCGATGTCCTCGGCCACGGCGCCGAACTCCATCGCCACCACCGCTTCGGAAATCAGTTCGGATGCGTTCGCGCCAATCACATGCACGCCGAGCACACGGTCGGTTTTCGCGCAGGCCAGCATCTTGACGAAACCGGTGGTATCGCCCTGCCCGAGCGCGCGTCCGTTGGCGAGGAAAGGAATCTGGCCGCTCTTGAACTCGGCCCCCTCGTTCTTGAGCTGCGTCTCGGTCTTGCCCACCCAGGCGATTTCCGGATGGGTGTAGATCACCCAGGGAATCGCGTCGTAATTGACGTGGCCGGCCTGGCCCGCGATCAGTTCCGCGACCATCACACCCTCTTCCATGCCCTTGTGTGCGAGCATCGGACCGCGAATGACGTCGCCGACCGCCCAGACGTTTTCCAGGTTGGTGCGGCAATGGCCATCCACCTCGATGCGACCGCGCTCGTCGAGCTTGAGGCCGACGTTGTCGCAACCGAGCCCGGCGGTGTTCGGCACGCGGCCGACAGAGACGACCAGTTTGTCGCACTCAAGCGAGAAGGCACCGTCGCCGGCTTCGTAATCAATTTTGATGCCTTTTTTGCCCTGCTTGACGCCATTGATCTTCACGCCCAGATGGATCTTCAGCCCCTGCTTCTGGGTGAAGGTCTTCCAGGCTTCCTTGGCCACGGCGGGATCGGCGGCGGCGAGGAAATCGGGCAAGGCTTCGAGGATGGTGACATCCGCGCCCAGACGCTTCCAGACCGACCCGAGTTCCAGGCCAATGACACCGGCGCCGATCACGCCGAGGCGCTTGGGCACCGCGCCGAGGGAAAGCGCGCCGACGTTGTCGCAGACATCGACGTTATCGACGGCGATGCCCTCGATCTGGCGCGGCGAGGAGCCGGTGGCGACGATGACGTGTTTCGCATCAACCGTCTCGACGCTGCCGTCCTTCGCCGCGACGGCGATCTGCCACACGCCGTTTTCGCGCCCGGCGAAGCTGCCCCGGCCGGGTAGCAGCGTCACCTTGTTCTTCTTGAACAGTCCCTTGATGCCGGCGGTGAGCTGGGTGACGATGTTGTCCTTGCGACGGATCATGGTGCCGACATCCATCGTCACGTTCTCTGCGCTGATGCCGTGCATCACGAAGGCATGGTTCGCCTCGTCATACAACTCGGACGAACGCAGCAAGGCCTTCGAGGGAATGCAACCGACGTTCAGGCAAGTGCCACCGAGACGCACCTCGCCCTTCGGATCGGCATACGCCTCCGATTCGATGCAGGCGGCGGAAAACCCCAGCTGGGCGGCGCGGATCGCGGCGACATAGCCGCCGGGACCGCCACCGATGACGACGACGTCGAATGACTTGTTGGGCATGGGCGTGTCCTCCTCAGATGTCGAGCAGCAGGCGCGACGGATCCTCGAGCGCCTCCTTCATGGTGACGAGACCGAGCACGGCTTCGCGCCCGTCGATGATGCGATGGTCGTAGGACATGGCCAGGTAGTTGATCGGCCGGATGACGATCTGGCCGTTCTCGACCACCGGCCGGTCCTTGGTGGCGTGGATGCCGAGAATCGCCGACTGCGGCGGGTTGATGATCGGCGTCGACAGCATCGAGCCGAACACGCCACCGTTGGAAATCGAGAAGGTGCCGCCGGTCAACTCCTCGAGCGACAACTTGCCGTCCTTGGCCTTGGCGCCGAATTCGCCGATCTTCTTCTCGATCTGCGCGATCGACAGCTGGTCGGCGTCGCGGATGATCGGCACCACCAAGCCGCGCGGCGAACCGACGGCGATGCCGATGTCGAAGTAGCCGTGGTAGACGATGTCGTTGCCATCCACCGACGCGTTCAGGATCGGGAACTTCTTCAGTGCGGCGACGGCCGCCTTGACGAAAAAGCCCATGAAACCCAGGCGCACGCCATGTTCCTTCTCGAACTTCTCGGCGTACTTCTTGCGCAGATCCATCACCGGCGCCATGTTGACCTCGTTGAAGGTCGTCAGGATGGCATTGGTCGACTGGGACTGGATCAGGCGTTCGGCGACACGCGCACGCAGGCGCGACATCGGCACGCGCTGCTCCGAGCGTTCGCCGACGATGGCGTCCGCGCTGACGACACTCGGTTGCGGCAGGGCGCTCGCCACGCCGCTGGGCGCGACCGGCGCGAGAGTCGGCGCCGGCGAGACGGCGGCACCCGCGGCCGTTGCGCCCGTGTTCGCCACGTCGGCCTTGGTGATACGGCCACCCGGGCCGCTGCCCTGCACCGCCGCAGCGGGAATGCCTTTTTCGGCCAGGGCCTTGCGTGCCGCCGGCCCCATCGCGGCGGCCGCCGGAGCGGACTCGACGGCAGGCTTGGCGGGAGCAGGCTTGTCGGCCGCCTTGCCCGCCGCGGCGGCGGCTTTCGCCTCGGTGTCGATGCGCGCGATCAGTTCGCCCGAGGCAACGCTCTCGCCATTGCCCTTGAGAATCTCGACCAGCACGCCGCTGTCGGGCGCCGGCAGTTCGAGCACCACCTTGTCGGTTTCGATATCGATCAGATTTTCGTCGCGCGCGACGGCATCGCCGACGTTCTTGTGCCAACTCACCAAGCTCGCTTCGGCGACGGACTCGGACAGTTGCGGAACCTTCACTTCGATCAGCATGTTATTCACTCCGTTTGGCGGTTACTTGAGCGCACCCAGTGCGGTTTCGACGATTCGTTTCTGCTGCTCGGCATGCTTGGCGGCGCTGCCGACGGCCGGCGATGCGGATGCCGGCCGCGAGACGACATGCAGGGACTGTCCCTTCTTCACCAGATCGACCAGGCGATGATGCTTGGCGTACCACGCCCCCTGGTTTTCCGGCTCTTCCTGGCACCAGACCAGTTCCTTCATGTTCGGATACTTCTTGAGTTCCTCCGACAGGCGCCGGTCGTCCATCGGATACAACTGCGGCGTGCGCAAGATGGCGACATGCGAGAGCTTCTGCTCGCGCCGGGCGTTGAGCAGGTCGTAATACACCTTGCCGGCACACAGTAGCACGCGCGTCACCTTCTTCGGATCGTGCGGATCGACCTCGCCAAAGATCGTCTGGAAGGTGCCGTTGGCCAGGTCATCGAGGCTCGAGGCGGCATCCTTGCTGCGCAGCAGGGACTTCGGGGTGAACACGACCAGGGGCTTCCTCTGCTTGCGCAACATCTGGCGGCGCAACAGGTGGAACATCTGCGCGGCCGAGGTCGGCATGCAGACCTCCCAGTTGAAGTCGGCCGACAGTTGCAGGTAGCGCTCGATGCGCGCCGAGGAATGCTCGGGGCCCTGCCCTTCGTAACCGTGAGGCAACAGCAGCACGAGCCCGCAGGAGCGTCCCCACTTCGCCTCGCCGGAAGCGAGGAACTGGTCGATGACCACCTGGGCGCCGTTGGCGAAATCGCCGAACTGGCCTTCCCAGATCACCAGATCGTTGGGCGTGGCGGTGGCATAGCCATAATCGAAACCGAGCACCGCCTCTTCCGACAACACCGAATCCCAGCACTGGAAACGCGGCTGATCGGGCGACAGGTTGGCGAGCGGCTGAAAGACGCCCTCGTCCCAACGCGTGCGGTTCTGGTCGTGCCAGGCGGCATGACGATGGAAGAAGGTGCCCCGGTTGGCGTCTTCGCCGGAAATGCGCACGCCGTAACCGGCGGCGAGCAGGGTCGCATAGGCCAGGTTTTCGGCCATGCCCCAGTCGACAGGCAGTTTGCCCTCGATCATCAGGCGGCGATCGTCGACGACCTTCTGCACGCGCGGATGCAGCGTGAAGCCTTCCGGAATTTCGGCCAGGCGTCGCCCGAGGCGCTGCAACTCCTTGATCGGCACGGTGGTATCGCACTTTTCGGTGTAGGCCGCCCCGATATACGGGCTCCAGTCGACGGCCATGGTGCTCTTGTAGTCGGTGATGACCGGGTCGGACAGATGCTTGCCTTCGTCCATCGCCGCACGATAGTCCTTGATCATCTGTTCATCTTCATCCGGCGCGATCACGCCCTGGCTGAGGAGTTTTTCGGCGTAGAGCTTGCGCGTGCCCGGATGCGCGGCGATTTTCTTGTACATCAGCGGCTGCGTCACCATCGGCTCGTCCTGCTCGTTGTGGCCGAGCTTGCGGAAGCAGATGATGTCGATGACGACATCCTTGCGGAATTCCTGACGGAATTCCAGCGCCAGCTGGGTGACGAAGGCGACCGCCTCGGGGTCGTCGCCATTGACGTGGAAGATCGGCGCCTCGACCATCTTGAAGATGTCGGTGCAGTAGAGCGACGAACGCAGGTCGCGCGGATCGGAGGTGGTGAAGCCGATCTGGTTGTTAACGACGATATGCACCGTGCCGCCGGTACCGTAGCCGCGCGTCTGCGAGAAGTTGAGCATTTCCTGGTTCACGCCCTGGCCGGCAACGGCCGCGTCGCCGTGGATCAGCACCGGCAACACCTCCTTCTGGCCGTCATTGCCCGTGCCGGAACGCCTGACCTGGCGCGCATAGACGGAACCCTCGACGACCGGGTTCACGATCTCGAGGTGCGAGGGGTTGAAGGCCAGGGTGAGATGGACCGGTCCGCCCGGCGTCGCCACATCGGAGGAATAGCCCATGTGGTACTTGACGTCGCCGGCGATCAGGTTGCTCTTTTTCCTGCCTTCGAATTCGTCGAAGAGCATGGAAGGCTGCTTGCCGAGGGTGTTCACCAGCACGTTGAGGCGGCCGCGATGCGCCATGCCGATGACAATCTCCTTCACGCCGGAGGTGCCGGCGACGCGGATCAGTTGATCCATGGCGAGGATCATCGACTCGCCGCCCTCGAGTGAAAAACGCTTCTGGCCGACATAGCGGGTGTGCAGGTAGCGCTCCAGCGTTTCCGCCGCCGTGATCGCCGTCAGGAAGCGCTTCTTGTCCTCGTTCGGATAGCGCGGCGTGGTGCGCACAGGCTCGAAACGCGCCTGGATCCAGCGTTTTTGCTGGACGTCGGCCATATACATGTATTCGGCGCCGATATGTCCGCAATAGCGCAGACGCAATGCCTCGAGAATCTCGCGCAGCGTGGCTTCTTCGACGCCCATGTCGAAGGAGCCGGTGCGAAAAGAGGTCGACAGGTCGGCTTCCGTGAAGCCATAGAAGGAGGGGTCGAGCTCGGCCACTTCCGGTCGGCCCTGGCGCTTGAGGGGATCGAGTTGTGCCCAGCGGTTGCCGAGAAAGCGGTAGGCGTTGATCATCTGCAGCACCTTGGTCTGCTTGTCGGCGCTGGTGCTGCTCGCCGCGGGCACGTGCAGGGTGCCTTCCCTGGCGCGTTGTGCGAAGGACGCGATGACTGGTGCATGCGCCACGTCCGGGCCGTTGTAGGCGCCCACGCCAGGAAGGTTGGCGAGCTTCTCGAAATAATCGCGCCAGGCAGAATCGACGGCCGTCGGGTTGGCGAGGAAAGCCTCGTACAACGCCTCCACATACGGCGCGTTGGAACCGAACAGATAGGAGTTCGACAACATTTGTTTCATCATGCCATCACCTCTATTTATAGGTATGGATAAAAAAAGGGGCCCCTCCTCGGGCACCCCTTGCCGCTCTTCAGCGTGCGCTCATCGCGACGACATTGCGCGGCGCGGCACCGGTGAACAACTGGCGCGGACGACCGATCTTCTGCTCCGGATCGCCGATCATCTCGTGCCACTGCGCGATCCAGCCAATGGTGCGCGCCATGGCGAAGATGCCGGTAAACAGCTTGGTCGGGATGCCCAGCGCGCGCTGCACGATGCCGGAGTAGAAGTCGACGTTCGGATAGAGCTTCTTCTCGATGAAGTACTCGTCCTCGAGAGCGATCTTCTCGAGCTGGATCGCCAGCTTGAACAGCGGGTCGTCGTGCAGGCCGAGTTCGTTCAAGACCTCGTGACAGGTCTCGCGCATCAGCTTGGCGCGCGGATCGAAGTTCTTGTAAACACGATGGCCGAAGCCCATCAGCTTGAAACTGTCGTTCTTGTCCTTGGCGCGCTTGATGTACTCGCCGACGCGCGACACGTCGCCGATCTCCTCGAGCATCTGCAGACAGGCCTCGTTGGCGCCGCCGTGGGCGGGCCCCCACAGGCAGGCGATGCCGGCCGCGATACAGGCGAAGGGGTTGGCACCGGAGGAACCGGACAGGCGCACCGTCGAGGTCGAAGCGTTCTGCTCGTGGTCCGCGTGCAGGATCAGGATGCGATCGAGCGCACGCGACAGCACCGGGTTCGGCTTGAACTCCTCGCAGGGGTTGGCGAACATCATGTAGAGGAAGTTCGTCGCGTAGTCGTATTCGTTCTTCGGATACATGAAGGGCAGACCGTTGTTGTAGCGGTAGGCCATGGCGACGATGGTCGGCATCTTGCCGATCAAACGGATTGCGGCGACCATGCGGTGCTCGGGGTTGGTGATGTCGAGCGAATCATGATAGAAGGCCGACAGGCCACCGACCACCCCCACCAGCACCGCCATCGGGTGCGCGTCGCGACGGAAACCGCTGTAGAACTTGGTCAACTGGTCATGCACCATGGTGTGCTTGCGCACGCGACCGACCCAGTCGTCGTACTGGGCCTTGTTCGGCAGTTCGCCATTCTTGAGCAGGTAGCAGACTTCCATGAAGTCGCACTTCTCGGCCAGTTGCTCGATCGGATAGCCGCGATAGAGCAGTTCGCCCTTGTCGCCGTCGATGTAGGTAATCGAGGACTTGCAGGCCGCCGTGGACATGAAGCCCGGATCGTAGGTGAACGCCCCGGTCTGGGCGTAGAGCTTGCTGATGTCGATCACGTCGGGACCGATGGTGCCGGAATAGACCGGGAAATCGACGGTTTTGCCGTTGAAGTTCAGTGTGGCGGTACGCTGTGTCATGGTATCCCTCTGTCGTGCTAGTTGATTAACGACCGGCCGGCTGTCGCAACAGCGCAACCATTTCGTGCAAAGCCGGGTCGCCGGTCTCCATCCGGCCACTCAGCAGTTCCCACAAATCGTGGTCCTCCAATGCCAGCAGGCGTTCCAGCTGGGCCGCCTGCCCTTCTTCCAGAACTTCCGGCTGATTGCGCCAGAAGCGCTGCAATACGAGGTCGTTCTCCAGCAGCGCCCGCCGGCTGTGCCAGCGCAGTCGTTCGGAGCGGATGCGCTGCGGATCGTTTTCCATCAAATCGCTCTCTTCACCATCAACTCCTTGATCTTGCCGATCGCCTTGGTGGGATTGAGTCCCTTCGGGCAGACGTCGACACAGTTCATGATGGTGTGACAACGGAACAGACGGTAAGGATCCTCGAGGTTGTCGAGGCGCTCGCTGGTCGCCTGGTCGCGCGTGTCGGCGATGAAACGATAGGCCGCCAGGAGGCCGGCCGGGCCGACGAACCTGTCCGGGTTCCACCAGAACGACGGGCAGGAGGTCGAGCAGCATGCGCACAGGATGCACTCGTAGAGACCGTTCAGTTCCTCGCGATCCTCCGGACTTTGCAGGCGCTCGCGTTCCGGCGGCGGATCGTTGTTGATCAGGTAGGGCTTGATCGAGTGGTACTGCTTGAAGAACTGCGTCATGTCGACGATCAGGTCGCGGATGATCGGCAGGCCCGGCAGGGGGCGCAGCACGATGGGCTTTCCGTCGGGGAAGCTGGCGAGATCGGTCAGACAGGCCAGTCCGTTGCGGCCGTTGATGTTGAGCGCGTCGGAACCGCACACGCCCTCGCGGCAGGAGCGGCGAAAGGCGATCGAGTCATCGACGGCCTTGAGCTTCACCAGGGCGTCGAGCAACTTGCGGTCGGTGCTGTCCACCTCGACCGCGATGTCCTGCATACACGGCTTGCGATCCTGATCCGGATCGTAACGATAGATCTTGAATTGAAGGGTGCGCGTGGTCATCGTCTGTTCCGATCAGTAGGCGCGCTTCTTGAGCGCGATGGTCTCCACCGTCAAGGGGTTCAGGGTCACCGACTTGTAGTCGAGACGATTGCCTTCCTTGTACCAGAGGGAATGCTTGAGCCAGTTGGCATCGTCGCGGCCATTCGGACGCTCCGGCGTATCCGGCGCGTCGTCGCGCACATGGGCACCCCGGCTTTCCTTGCGCGCCTCGGCCGAAACCATCGTCGCCACCGCCACCTCGATCAGGTTGTCGAGCTCGAGCGCCTCGATGCGCGCGGTGTTGAACACCTGCGATTTGTCGCCGATCTCGGTGCGACCGACGTCCCGCTGCACCTCGAGAATCTTCTGCACGCCCTCCTTGAGCAGGTCGTTGAAACGGAACACGCCGGCATGCTTCTGCATCGTGCGCTGCATGGCCAACCGCGTCTCATGCACGTTGGCACCGTTCTTCTGGGTGTTGAGGCGATCAAGGCGCGCCAGCGTGCGATCAAAGGCATCGGCCGGAAGTTCCTTGTGCGCCTTCGGCGACTTTTTCATATCCTCGACGGCGGTTTCGCCGGCCGACTTGCCGAACACCAGCAGGTCGAGCAGCGAATTGGTACCAAGGCGATTGGCGCCATGCACCGAGGCGCAGGCGCATTCGCCGGCCGCGTAGAAACCGGGCACGACCTCGTTTTGGCTGCGCTTGCCCGGCACGACGACCTGGCCATGGTAGTTGGTCGGAATGCCGCCCATCTGGTAGTGGCAGGTCGGCACGACCGGGATCGGATCCTTCAGCGCGTCGACGCCGGCGAACTGCAGCGCGATTTCGTGGATGCCCGGCAGTCGCTTCATGATCGTCTCGGGCGGCAGGTGGGTGATGTCGAGCAGCACGTAATCCTTGTTCGGACCGCAGCCGCGGCCTTCGTTGATCTCGGTGACCATCGCGCGCGACACCACGTCGCGCGAGGCGAGGTCCTTGGCATTGGGCGCGTAGCGCTCCATGAAGCGCTCGCCGGCGCTGTTGCGCAGGATGCCACCCTCGCCGCGTACCCCTTCGGTGATCAGCACGCCGGCGCCGGCGACGCCGGTCGGGTGGAACTGCCAGAACTCCATGTCCTCGAGCGGGATGCCGGCGCGCGCCGCCATGCCGACGCCATCGCCGGTGTTGATGAATGCGTTGGTCGAGGAGTAGTAGATGCGCCCGGCGCCGCCGGTGGCGAAAATCGTCGCCTTGGCGTGAAACGCGACGATGTCGCCGGTCTCCATTTCCATGGCCGTCACGCCGAGCACCTCGCCTTCGGCATCGCGGATCAGGTCGAGCGCCATCCACTCGACGAAGAATTGCGTGTTGGCCTTGACGTTACGCTGGTACATCGCGTGCAGCATGGCGTGGCCGGTACGGTCGGCCGCGGCGCAGGAACGACGCACCGGCTTCTCGCCGAAGTTCGACATGTGGCCACCGAACGGACGCTGGTAGATGCGGCCGTTGTCGAGGCGGTCGAAGGGCATGCCGTAGTGTTCGAGTTCGATGACGCACTCGTTGGCCTTGCGGCACATGAACTCGATGGCGTCCTGGTCGCCGAGCCAGTCGGAGCCCTTGACGGTGTCGTACATGTGCCAGTGCCAGTGGTCTTCCTCGGAGTTACCCAGGCTCGCGGCCACACCGCCCTGGGCCGCGACGGTATGCGAGCGCGTCGGAAACACCTTGGTCAGCACGGCCGTCTTGAGGCCGGCCTCGGAAAGCTGGATCGCGGCACGCAGGCCGGCGCCGCCGGCGCCGACGATGACCGCATCGAATTTGCGGACGATGACTTTCTGACTCATGTTTTTCTCACAGCCTCCAGATGATCTGCGTCGCCCAACCGGCACAGCCGATCAGCGCCAGCAGGGTCAGCACATGCAGGGTCAGCTTGATCCCGGCCGGCTGGACATAGTCCATCCACAGGTCGCGCACGCCCACCCAGGCGTGCCAGCACAGGCTGATGATGAAGAGGAAGGTGGCGAAGCGCATCAGACCCGATGCCATGAAGGCGCGCCAGCTTTCGTAACTCTCGGCCACGCCCTGCGTCAGCGCCATGGCGACGATCAGCGTGAACGCCGCCATCACCACGCCGGTGACGCGTTGCGCCAGCCAGTCGACCAGGCCGTAGTGAGCCCCGACAATCTTGCGATTCACCATAGCATCGCTCCCAGAATCGCCGTCAGCGTCAGGCTGACGGCAAACACCACCTTCGCGGAAAGATTGGCCGTCGCCTTGTCGACCCCGACGTGGATGTCGATCAGCAGGATGCGGACGCCCATGCAGAAATGGTGCAGGAAGGCCCACAACAGGCCGATCAGGATCAGTTTGACGAACGGATGCGCGACAACCTCCTGCAACGCGCGGTAACTGTCGTGTGATTGCAGCGACAGTTCAAGCAGCCAGACCAGAAGCGGCAGCATCAGGAACAGGCCGACCCCGCTGATGCGGTGAAGGATGGACGCGACGCCAGGCAACGGCAGCCGTATCTCCATCAGGTTGAGAAACTTGGGGCGTTGTTTGCTTAGTTCCGACATCTCCCGGGCACTCCCATGCAAATGAAAATTCAGCTCAACTCGTTCAGGTAGCAATGTGTCGTTGTCGAGTAGAGACCGCGACGCCATTCCACCGGCCGCTCACCGTAAGTGAAGCTCACCCGCTCGACAGACAGCAGCGGACTGCCCTCCTCCACGCGCAGCAACTCGGCGGTCGAACGATCCGCCGCGACGGCGCGCAGACGCTCTTCGGCGCGAATCATGCGCACGCCGAAACGCGTCTCGAACAAACTGTACAACGAGACCTGCGACTCCTTGAGAACATCGAGCGACATGCCGGCAAAAACCTCGCCCGGCAGGTAGATCTCGTCGACGACCATGGGCCTCTCGGCGAATTCGAGCACGCGGCGCAGAATGATGATCGGCTCGCCCAGTTTGAGGCCGAGCACGCGCGCCGCCTCCGGCCCTGCCTTGGCACGCCAGCACTCGAGGGGGATGCTGCGGGTCGGCTCGATCTCCCCGGCCAACGGCACCAGACGCAGAAAACGGAAAAAGGCACGCGGATCACTGTGGCTGGCCACATACGTCCCCTTGCCCTGGCGCCGGACGAGCAGGTTCTCGGCGGCCATCTCGTCGATTGCCTTGCGCACCGTGCCCTGGCTCACGTTGAAGCGCGCGGCCAGTTCCGACTCGCTCGGAATGGCCTCGCCGGGCCGCCATTCGCCGCCCTCGAGCGACTGTAGCATCAGGCCCTTGATCTGCCGATAGAGCGGGCTGAACGTCGGGGATTCCACCGTGTTGGGACGTATCATGGGTTTGCATTGAACCATAAAATATCTCGAGCGTCCATACTTCATCTTATGTCTTATACAAGATATAAGATAGCTATTGACACAGCGCAGCACGCCGCACTATGATCGCGCCGCATCGTGATCCAGAAGGTCACGTCCCTCCACGCCACTCACTTTCAAGGAGTTTCTCATGGCCAAAGCCCCCGTTCGAGTCGCAGTCACCGGCGCCGCCGGTCAAATCGGTTACGCGCTGCTGTTCCGCATCGCCAGCGGCGAAATGCTCGGCAAGGATCAGCCCGTCATCCTGCAAATGCTTGAGCTGCCGATCGACAAGGCACAAGCTGCGCTCAAGGGCGTCATGATGGAACTTGAAGACTGCGCTTTCCCGCTGCTGGCCGACATGATCGGCACGTCCGATCCCAAGGTGGCCTTCAAGGATGCGCAGCAAGCGTTGCTGGTCGGCGCCAAGCCACGTGGCCCGGGCATGGAGCGCAAGGATCTGCTGCTCGAAAATGCCAAGATCTTCACCGAGCAGGGCAAGGCCATCGACGAAGTCGCCGCGCGCGACCTCAAGCTGATCGTCGTCGGCAACCCCGCCAACACCAACGCGCTGATCACCATGAACACCGCGAAGAGCCTGCCGCAGTCGGCCTTCACCTCGATGATGCGCCTCGATCACAACCGCGCCATTTCGCAACTGGCTGCCCGCACCAAGTCCTCCGTCACCGACATCCAGAAGATGGTCGTCTGGGGCAACCACTCGCCGACGATGTATCCGGACATCCGCTTCGCCACCATCGGCGGCAAGGCTGCTCCTGGCCTCGTGAATGACGATGCCTGGTACAAGAATGAGTACATCCCGAAAGTCGGCAAGCGCGGCGCGGCGATCATCGAAGCCCGTGGCCTTTCCTCCGCGGCCTCCGCCGCCAACGCCGCCATCGACCACATGCGCGACTGGAACGATGGTACCAACGGCGGCTGGGTGACCATGGGTGTGGTTTCCGATGGCTCCTACGGCATTCCGGAAGGCATGATCTACGGCATGCCCTGCACCTGTGCCGGCGGCAAGTGGGAGATCGTCAAGGGCCTCGAGATCGACGCCTTCTCGCGCGAAAAGATGGACTTCACGCTCAAGGAACTCACCGAAGAGCGCGACGGCGTCAAGCACCTGCTTGGCTGATCGATGCGCACGGCACTTCACCCCGCCGAAGTGCTGTATGCAGGTGGCAAGCCATTCCCCACGCTGGCCGCCTGCGAACATTTCGCCGGCAGCGAAAAGCTGCTGGCGAAATCCATCGAATTGCAGAATCGCATCGGCCCGCTGTTCGATATCACCGCCGATTGCGAGGACGGCGCGCCGGCCGGCGACGAGCAGGCCCACGCCGCACGACTGGCAATACTCATCGCCGGCGAGGACAACCGCTTCGGCCGCATCGGCGCGCGCATCCACGACGTGCGCCACCCCGCCTGGCGCAGCGAACTGGCCATGCTGCTCGCGGCGGCGGGCGAACGCCTGGCCTACCTCGTGCTGCCCAAGGCCGAGAGCGCCGACGACATCGCCGAACAGGCCGATGCGCTCGGCGAGTTCGCCTTCGCGCACGGCATCGAGCGCGACATTCCGCTGCACGTGCTCATCGAAACGCACGGCGCGTTGCGCGACGTCTGGCGCATCGCCGCCCTGCCTGGCGTCGAGACGCTCGACTTCGGCCTGATGGACTTCGTCTCCGCGCACCACGGCGCGATTCCCGCCGACGCGATGCGCTCGCCCGGCCAGTTTGCCCATCCGCTGGTCGCGCGGGCGAAGTGTGAAATCGCCGCCGCCGCCCTGGCGAACGGCATCGTGCCCAGCCACAACGTCACCACCGAGTTCCGCGACCTGTCGGTGGTCACGGCAGATGCCCGCCGCGCGCGCGAAGAATTCGGTTTCCTGCGCATGTGGAGCATCCATCCGGACCAGATCGAACCCATCGTCGTCGCCATGCGCCCCAGCTACGACGAAGCGACGGAGGCCGACCGCATCCTGTGTGCCGCCGCCGCCGCCGACTGGGGACCGATCCAGGTCGAAGGGCGACTGCATGATCGCGCCTCCTACCGCTACTACTGGGAACTGCTGCAACGCGCCCATGTCACCGGCGTGGCATTGCCCGACGAACTCACCCAACGCTTCTTCCACTGAACACACCCACCGAGAGGACACATCACCATGCTTGAAGCCTACCGTGCCCATGTCGCCGAGCGCGCTGCCCTGGGTATTCCGCCCCTGCCGCTGACCAAGCAGCAAACGGTCGAACTGGTTGCGCTGCTACAGAACCCGCCCAAGGGCGAAGAAGCCTTTCTGGTTGATCTGATCACCTACCGCGTGCCGGCCGGCGTGGATGACGCCGCGGAAGTCAAGGCCAAGTTCCTCGCGAAAGTCGGCGCTGGCGACACGGCGTGCACGCTGATCTCGCGCGCCAAGGCGACCGAACTGCTCGGCACCATGCTGGGCGGCTACAACGTCAAGCCGCTGATCGACCTGCTCGACGACAAGGAAGTCGGCGCCGTCGCCGCCGCTGGCCTGAAAAATACCCTGTTGATGTTCGACGCTTTCCACGATGTCGCCGACAAGGCCAAGGCGGGTAACGCCAACGCCCAGGCCGTGATGCAAAGCTGGGCCGATGCCGAGTGGTTCACCTCGCGCCCCGAAGTGCCGCAATCGCTCAAGCTCACCGTCTTCAAGGTGACCGGCGAAACCAACACCGACGATCTCTCGCCCGCCCCCGACGCCTGGAGCCGCCCGGACATCCCGCTGCATGCCCTGGCCATGCTGAAGAACCCGCGCGACGGCATCGAGGCCGACAAGGCCGGCGAACGCGGCCCGATCAAGCAACTCGACGCGCTGAAAGCCAAGGGCAACCTCGTCGCCTACGTCGGCGACGTGGTCGGTACCGGTTCCTCGCGCAAGTCCGCCACCAACTCGGTGCTGTGGTTTACCGGTGAAGACATTCCCTTCGTACCGAACAAGCGTTTCGGCGGCGTCTGCCTCGGCAGCAAGATCGCGCCGATCTTCTACAACACCATGGAAGACGCCGGCGCCCTGCCGATCGAGCTCGACGTCGGCCAGATGGCCATGGGCGACGAGATCGAGCTGCGCCCCTACGAAGGCAAGGCGCTGAAGAACGGCACCGTCATCGCCGAATTCAAGGTCAAGTCCGACGTCATCTTCGACGAAGTGCGCGCCGGCGGTCGCATCAACCTGATCGTCGGTCGCGGCCTCACCGGCAAAGCGCGCGAGTTCCTCGGCCTGCCCGTTTCGACGCTGTTCCGCCTGCCGGTCGCGCCGAAAGATTCCGGCAAGGGCTTCAGCCTCGCCCAAAAGATGGTCGGCCGTGCCTGTGGTCTCCCTGAAGGCAAGGGCATCCGTCCGGGCACCTACTGCGAGCCGAAGATGACCTCGGTCGGCAGCCAAGACACCACCGGCCCGATGACCCGCGACGAACTGAAAGATCTCGCCTGCCTCGGCTTCTCCGCCGACCTCGTCATGCAGTCCTTCTGCCACACCGCCGCCTATCCGAAGCTCGTCGACGTCAAGACCCACCGCACCCTCCCGAGCTTCATCACCGCCCGTGGCGGCATCTCCCTGCGCCCGGGCGACGGCGTGATCCACTCCTGGCTCAACCGCTTCCTGCTGCCCGACACGGTCGGCACCGGCGGCGACAGCCACACGCGCTTCCCCATCGGCATCTCCTTCCCGGCCGGCTCAGGGCTGGTCGCCTTCGCCGCCGCCACCGGCGTGATGCCGCTCGACATGCCGGAATCCGTGCTGGTGCGCTTCAGGGGCAAACTCCAGCCCGGCATCACGCTGCGTGATCTGGTCAACGCCATTCCGCTCTACGCCATCAAGGCCGGCCTGCTGACCGTCGAGAAGAAGGGCAAGAAGAACATCTTCTCCGGCCGCATCCTCGAGATCGAAGGTCTGCCCGACCTCAAGGTGGAACAGGCGTTCGAATTGACCGACGCCTCCGCCGAGCGCTCCGCCGCCGGCTGCTCGGTGCGCCTCAACAAGGAACCCATCGTCGAATACCTCAAGTCGAACATCACGCTGATGAAGTGGATGATCGCCGAGGGCTACGAAGACAAGCGCACGCTCGCCCGCCGCATCAAGGCGATGGAAGACTGGATCGCCAACGGCACCCTGCTCCAGCCGGATGCCGACGCCGAATACGCCGCCGTGATCGAGATCGATCTCGCCGACGTCAAGGAGCCGATCCTCGCCTGCCCGAACGACCCGGATGATGTCAAGGTCCTCTCCGACGTCCAGGGTGCGAAGATCGACGAAGTCTTCATCGGTTCATGCATGACCAACATCGGTCACTTCCGCGCCGCCGGCAAGATTCTCGACGGCAAGAGCGACATCCCGACCCGCCTGTGGATCGCCCCGCCGACGCGCATGGATGCCATGATCCTCAACGAGGAAGGCTACTACTCGGTGCTCGGCAAATCCGGCGCCCGCATGGAAATGCCCGGCTGCTCGCTGTGCATGGGCAACCAGGCGCAGATCCGCAAGGGCAGCACGGCAGTCTCCACCTCGACACGCAACTTCCCCAACCGTCTCGGCATCGACACGCAGGTTTACCTGTCGTCCGCCGAACTGGCAGCGGTGTGCGCGCTGATGGGCAAGATCCCGACCGTGGCCGAGTATATGGACCAGGTGAAGACGCTCGAGTCGAAGTCGGCCGACGTTTACCGCTACATGAACTTCGACCAGATCCAGGACTTCAAGGAAGTCGCCGATACCGTGTCGGTCTGATCCCTGCACTGGCGGGCGCCGTCCCGCCAGTGCCAGCCTGAATATTATCCTTACAATAAGGATAATTTTGTGTATATTTGTCCTCCATGGAAGACAGATATCGAAATGTTATCCGCCAGAAGATTGTCGATGCACAAGCGACACGCTTGCCGACATTAACCCGTCGCGATACCTGGTTGCCAAGCGTTGCCAACAAGGCCCTTGCCGTCATCGGCATGCGCCGGGCGGGCAAGACGAGTCTGCTGTGGCAAATGCTGGCTGATCGACATGCTTCAGGAATCGGCCGCGAGGGACTCCTTTACTTCAGCTTCGAGGATGAACGCCTCGCCGGAATGACCGCACAGCACCTCGACCTGATGGTCGAGGAGTTTTATCGCCTCGCGCCTGACTGGCGAGATGCCCGCCGCGCCAGTTTTTTTCTGGACGAGATACAGCTGATTCCTGGGTGGGAGATGTTTGCCCGGCGATTGCTCGACAGCGAGAACATCGAACTCGCCTTGTCCGGATCGTCGGCACGACTGCTTTCGCGGGAAATCGCCACCAGCATGAGGGGGCGCGCGATGGAGGCCGTGGTTTATCCCTTCAGCTTCCGCGAAGCCCTGCGCCATGCTGGTCGCGAACCGGACCGACTTGCCGAGCAATTGCCCAAAGCGCAACGTTCCCGACTAGAGCACGATTTGCAGGATTACCTTGCCAAGGGTGGATTTCCCGAAGCGCAGGGATTGGATGAACGAACCCGGCTCGAGTTGTTGCGTACTTATGTCGATGTGGTTCTGCTCCGCGATGTCGTGGAACGGCATAACCTCAGCCAGCCGCAGGTTCTGCGCTGGATGGTGCAGCAACTGCTCGGCAACATGGCAGGCGCATTCAGCATCACCAAGTTCCACAGCGATCTCAAGTCCAGGGGGGTGGCGGTCGCAAAGGACACGCTCTATGGAATGCTTGACCATCTCCAGGACGCTTTTCTGGTGACCAGCATCGGACTGGCGACAACGTCCCCACGCCGGCGCCAGGTCAATCCACGCAAGATTTACCCTGTGGATACGGGATTGGCGCTGCTGTTTGATCGCTCAGGAAAACTCAACATTGGCCACGCGCTAGAAACTGTCGTCCTCCATGAATTACAACGACGCAACGCAGAAATTGGTTACGTCAGGACCGCTGCGTCTTATGAGGTTGATTTCCACGCACGCATGATCGACGGCGCCGAAGAGCTTATCCAGGTTTGCGCCAACCTGGATGATCCGAACACGCTGCGCAGGGAAGTCCGCGCATTAGAAGATGCCCAACAGGATTTTCCGGCAGCCTCATTGCACCTGATCACCCTGGATAGCCCGGCAACCGTCGCTATTCCCGGGAAGATTCAACTGCACAAGGCGAGCGACTGGCTCCTCCACGCCAACGCGGTAACGATCTGATCACAGAGTCGACGCCGTGCTGCCGGCGCCGACTCTTCAATGCAGGGTGCGCGGCATCGACAGCAGGAATTCGGGGATCGGCGCGTCGAAGCGCGTGCCGTCCTCGGCGACCATCTGGTAACTGCCCTGCATGGTGCCGACCGGCGTGGCCAGCGGGCAGCCGCTGGTGTATTCGAAGCTTTCGCCCGGTTTCAAGAGCGGCTGGTGACCGACGACGCCCAGGCCGCGCACTTCCTCGACCTTGCCGACGGCATCGGTGATGATCCAGTGCCGCGAGATCAACTGGGCGGCCGTCGTGCCCGTGTTGGTCACGCTGATCGTGTAGGCGAAGAAATACCGTTCATCCTCGGGACTCGATTGTTCGGGCATGTAATGGGTCGCGACGGTGATCTCCAGAGCGTATTTCTTCGCTTCGGCCATTTCTTATACCTGCCATCAGAAAGTCTTAAGGGGTAGCTTGGGGCAGCTCGCTAGAATCCAAGCGATTCTAATTCAACGAGGGGGACCACCCATGAACTACCGCATCGCGCCTTCGATTCTGTCCGCCAACTTCGCCAGGCTCGGCGAGGAAGTCGATGACGTGCTCGCCTCCGGCGCCGACATCGTTCACTTCGACGTGATGGACAACCACTACGTGCCCAACCTGACCATCGGCCCGCTGGTTTGCGAGGCCTTGCGCAAGCATGGCGTCACCGCCCCCATCGACTGCCACCTGATGGTCAAGCCGGTGGACCGCATCATCCCCGACTTCGCCAAGTCCGGCGCCACCTACATCACCTTCCACCCGGAAGCCTCCGAGCACATCGACCGCACCATCGGCCTCATCAAGGAATGCGGCTGCAAGGCCGGCCTGGTCTTCAATCCGGCGACACCGCTCGACGTGCTCGAATACACGCTCGACAAGCTCGACATGGTGCTGCTGATGTCGGTGAACCCCGGCTTCGGCGGCCAGAAGTTCATTCCCTACGTGCTCGACAAGGCGCGTGCCGTGCGCAAGATGATCAATGATCGCGGCCTGAAGACCGAACTCGAAATCGACGGCGGCGTCGGCCCGGCCAACATCGCCGAAGTCGCCCGCGCCGGCGTCGACACCTTCGTTGCCGGCTCGGCCGTGTTCGGCAAGCGCAACGCCGCCGACCCGAACCGCTACAACAGCATCATCGGCGAGATGCGCAAGGCGCTGCAAACCGTCTGATGGTTTCTGTAAAAGCCGTCCTGATCGACCTCGACGGCACGCTGCTCGACACCGTCCTCGACCTGCATGCCGCTGCCTGCGGCATGCTTGCCGACCTCGGTCGCCCGCCGGTTGCGGTGGAAGATATCCGCGCCTATGTCGGGCGCGGCATTCCGAACCTCGTCAAGCGTGTGCTCGCCGGCAAGCTCGAAGCGGCAGACGCCCCCGCCCCGCCGCCCGCCACCGCGCTGGCCAGCTTCAAGAAGCACTACGAACATTTCAACGGCCGCGCCGCCCAGCCTTTCCCTGGCGTGATCGAGGGCCTCGACGCCTTCAAGGCCATGGGCCTGCCCATGGGCGTCATCACCAACAAGGCGCAAGCCTTCACGCTCCCGCTGCTGGAGCGCACCGGCCTGATGCCCTACATGCAGGTCGCCGTCGCCGGCGACCAGTTGCCCAAGCCGAAGCCCGACCCGATGCCACTGGTCTGGGCCTGCGGACGCATGAACGTTTCGCCGGCCGACACGCTGATGATCGGCGACTCGGTACATGACTTCCACGCCGGCCGCGCCGCCGGCTGCAAGGTCTTCCTCGTGCCCTACGGCTACAACGAGGGCCAGGATGTGCGGAGCCTGGCGGCCGATGCTATAGTCGCCAGCCTCCTGGAAGCCGCGCAACTCATCCAAGCATGAACGAAGCCGATTTTGACCTGCTCGCCCAGCAAGGCTACAACCGCATCCCCGTCACGCTCGAAACCTTCGCCGACCTCGACACCCCCCTGTCGATCTACCTCAAGCTCGCCGAAGGCCCGCATTCCTATCTGCTCGAATCGGTGCAAGGCGGCGAACGCTTCGGCCGCTATTCCTTCATCGGGCTGACCACGCCGACGCGCATCGCCGTCAGCGGCTCGACCATCCTGCTGCTTTCCGGCAATCGCGTCGCGGAGCGGCGCGAGCACACCAACCCGATGTCCTACGTCTCGGAATTCATGGCGCGCTTCAAGGTGCCCGGCCTGCCCGGCCTGCCCCGCTTCTGCGGTGGCCTGGTCGGCTATTTCGGCTACGACACGGTGCGTTATGTCGAGCCGAAACTGGCAGAGACGAAAAAATCCGCCCCCGCCGGGCTGACCGACGTGCCCGACATCCTGCTGCTGCTTTCCGAGGAAATCGCCATCGTCGACAACCTCTCGGGCAAGCTCACGCTCGTCGTCTATGCCGAACCGGGCTTTCCGGGCGCGTGGAAACAGGCACAGGCGCGCCTCAGGGAACTGCTCGCCAAGTTGCGCGCACCGGTCAAGCTGCCGGTCGACAGCACCGCCGTCCCGTCAGCGCCGACTTTCGAGTTCGGCGAAAACGATTTCAAGGCGGCGGTGAAAAAGGCCAAGCAATACATCATCGACGGCGACGTCATGCAGGTTGTCCTCTCGCAGCGCATGAGCAAGCCCTACGCGGCCAGCCCGCTGGCGCTTTACCGGGCGCTGCGCACGCTCAATCCCTCGCCCTACATGTTCCTTTTCGATTTCGGCGACTTCCAGGTCGTCGGCGCCTCGCCGGAAATCCTCGTTCGCCTCGAGGGCGACGGGGAGCAGCGCAAGGTCACGGTACGGCCGATCGCCGGCACGCGCAAACGCGGCGCCACGCCGACCGAAGACGCCGCCCTCGCCGCCGACCTGCTGGCCGACGAGAAGGAACGCGCCGAGCATCTGCAACTGCTCGACCTCGGCCGCAACGATGTCGGGCGCGTCGCCAAGATCGGCTCGGTGAAGGTCACCGACAGCTACCTGATCGAACGCTACTCGCACGTCATGCACATCGTCTCGAACGTCGAAGGCGCACTGAAGGACGATGAGGGCCCGGTCTCCGTGCTCAAGGCCACCTTCCCCGCTGGCACCGTCTCGGGTGCGCCCAAGGTGCGCGCGATGGAAATCATCGACGAGCTGGAACCGAGCAAACGCGGCATCTACGCGGGATCCGTCGGCTACCTCGGCTTCAACGGCGACATGGATCTGGCCATCGCCATCCGCACCGCCGTGCTGAAGGACGGCCAGATCCACGTCCAGGCCGGCGCCGGCATCGTCGCCGACTCCGATCCCGACAGCGAATGGCAGGAAACGCTCAACAAGGCGAAAGCGCAGCTACGGGCCGCCGAGATGGCCGAAAGCGGTCTCGACACGCGCCTCGAATGATTCAGCCGACCTTGCCCGGCCCGGCCGCTGCGTCGTGCGTTTCCCGCGCTTCCGGCGCACGCATCAGTGCAACGGCGATGCGCAGACCGTAAATCATGTTTGCCAGCGCGAGGCCCGCCAGCACCAGGACGACGGGCAAAGGCAGTTCGCGGCTCTGTAGCAGGTAGGAAATGGCGGCCGACAGGCCGTTCAGGAGAAGGAATATCCAGAACAGCGGATTGCGGAACTGGAACAGCCTGCCGATCCGCATCGCCGCGCCGGCTACCTGCCACCCAGCGACATCGACAGCATCAGGTCGTTGATGCGCTTGACGAAGCTGGCCGGGTCGTCGAGTTGGCCGCCCTCGGCGAGCATGGCCTGCTCGAACAGCACCGCCGACCAGTCGCCAAATTTTCCACCCTCCTTGGCTTCCTCGTACTTGAGGCGTAGCACCACCGGATGCTTCGGGTTGATCTCGAGGATCGGCTTGGAGAGCGGCGCCTTCTGGCCGGCGGCCTTGAGAATGCGCGCGAGGTTGCCGGAGACGTCGTGCTCGTCGGCCACCAGGCAGGCCGGGCTGTCGGTCAGGCGATGCGTGACGCGCACTGCCTTGACGCGCTCGCCGAGGCTCTTGGCGATCTTCTCGGTCAATTCCTTGAAGTCGGAGGCTTCCTGCTCCTGCTCCTTCTTCTCGGCCTCGTCCTCGAGCTTGCCGAGGTCGAGGCCACCCTTGGCGACCGAGACCAGTTCCTTGCCTTCGAATTCGGTGAGGTGCGAAACGACCCACTCATCCACGCGGTCGGAGAGCAGCAGCACCTCGATGCCCTTCTTGCGGAAGACCTCGAGGTGCGGGCTGTTCTTCGCGGCGTTGAACGTCTCGGCGGTGACGTAGTAGATCTTTTCCTGCTCGGGCTTCATGCGGCCGAGGTAGTCGGCCAGCGACACCGTCTCTTCGGCCGTGTCGGCTTGCGTCGAGGCGAAGCGCAGCAGTTTGGCGATCTTCTCCTTGTTGGCGAAGTCTTCGCCGACGCCCTCCTTGAGCAGCTTGCCGAACTCGCCCCAGAACTTCGCATACTTTTCCGCATCGTTCTCTGCCATGTCACCCAACAGGCCGAGCACCTTGCCGGTGCAGCCCTTGCGGATCGCCTCGATGTCCTTCGATTCCTGCAAAATCTCGCGCGAAACGTTGAGCGGTAGGTCGGCCGAATCGACCACGCCGCGCACGAAGCGCAGATAGAGCGGCATCAGCTGCTCGGCGTCGTCCATGATGAAGACGCGGCGCACGTAGAGCTTGATGCCGTGGCGCGCGTTACGGTCCCACAAATCGAAAGGCGCGCGGCCGGGGATGTAGAGCAGCTGCGTGTACTCCTGCTTGCCTTCCACCCTGGCGTGGGTCCAGGCCAGCGGATCGTCGTAGTCGTGGCCGACGTGTTTGTAGAAGGCCTTGTAGTCGTCTTCGGAGATTTCGCCCTTCGGCTTCGCCCACAGCGCCGACGCCTGGTTGACGGTCTCGTCCTCCTCGGTGACGGTTTCCGCACCGTCCTTGAATTCCTCCTTCTTCATCACGATGGGCTGGACGATGTGGTCGGAATACTTGCGGACGATGGATTTGAGCTTCCAGGCGGAGAGCAGGTCGTCCTGCCCTTCGCGCAAGTGCAAAGTGATCTCGGTGCCGCGCTGCGGGCGGTCGATCATGGCGATGCTGAACTCGCCGCCGCCGTCCGATACCCATTCGACGCCCTGCCCGGCCTGCTCGCCGGCGCGGCGCGTCTTCACCGTCACCTGGTCGGCGACGATGAAGCTCGAATAGAAACCGACGCCGAACTGGCCGATCAGGTTCGCGTCCTTCTGCTGGTCGCCGGTCAGGCTGGAGAAGAATTCGCGCGTGCCGGACTTGGCGATAGTGCCCAGGTTGGCAATGACCTCGTCGCGGTTCATGCCGATGCCGTTGTCGGCGATGGTCAGCGTGCGCGCGTCCTTGTCGTAGCCGATACGGATCCTGAATTCTTCGCCGCCCTCCATCAGCGCGGCGTTGTGCAGCGACTCGAAACGCAGCTTGTCGCAAGCGTCCGAGGCGTTCGAGATCAGCTCGCGCAGGAAGATCTCGCGGTTGCTGTAGAGGCTGTGGATCATCAGGTGCAGCAGCTGCTTCACCTCGGTTTGAAAACCCAGGGTTTCGTGTTGCTTGTCAGCGGTAGCGGTGGTCATGCGTGAATCCTCCAAAAAACGACCCCGCCGATATGGTGGTCAATCCCGCCTTTTCAAGGCGCGTAGGAAATCTCGACGATCTCGATTTCGCGCAGGCCCGCCGGACTCTGGAACCTGACGACGTCGCCCTCGCGCGCCTTCATCAGGGCGCGCGCCAGGGGCGAAATCCAGCTGATCCGGCCGCTGCCGGGGTCGGCCTCGTCGATGCCGACGATGCGGTAGGTCGCCTCGACATCGGCATCGGCCACCGTCACCGTCGCGCCGAAGAACACCTGGGCCAGATTGGCCTGGTGCGCCGGATCGACCACCTCGGCGTTGTCGAGCCGCCTGGTCAGGTAGCGGATGCGCCGGTCCATCTCCCGGAGCTTTTTCTTGCCGTAGATGTAGTCGCCATTCTCGGAACGGTCGCCGTTGGAAGCCGCCCAGGCGATCACCTGCACGAGATGAGGCCGCTCCACCTTGACGAGCCGCTCGAATTCCTCGCGCAACGCGCGATGGCCGGCGGGCGTCATGTAGTTCTTCGTGCCGGCCGGCAGCGACGGCTGGCCGGGAAGACCGTCCTCCTCGTCCTCGCCCTCGGTTTCCTTGACGAAAGCCTTGTTCATCCCGCCGTGCCGCCAGCGCCGACTTTGCTCAGGATGCCTGCTTGATCGCCAGCAGCGCCTGGTTGCGCAGGGTCTTGAGGAGCGTCAGTTCCTTCTCGGGAATGGCGATGGAACCGGCCTTGTCGCGGTCGCAGTAGATCAGCGCGACCGGCTTGCCCTTGATGTTGAGAGGAAAGAGCACGAAGGTCTTGGCGGGAATGCGCTCGCGATACCACTGCGGAATCTTGTCGGCGATCTTCGGATCGTCGATGTCGGTGATGATGATGTCCACGCCGCGCCCGGTCGCCAGCTGGAAGACGTCATTGACCTGCACCGACAACGGGAAGCGAAACTGCCTGACGAGTTCGCCGACTTCCGGTCCGAAACCGAAACGCCCGGTCATCTGGCCGGAGCGGAGGTCGCGCAGGGCGAGCAGCACGCGCTGGAAGCCCATCGCGCGGTACATGGTCTCGAGGATGATGCGCAGGATGTCGTTGAGCGTGAAGTCGTCCACCAGCGAGTTGCTGATGTCCTGAATGCCGGCGGCGAGCACTGCCTGGGCGTCCTCCGGCAGAGCTTCGGCGTCGGCGCCGATTTCATCGACCAGGGGAGCGTCGGCGAGCACCGCGTCGCCGAACGTGTCCGTGTCTTGCGACGCATGCGGCGCCAGCACCGCATCCACCGCGTCGCTCTTGCTGACGAACGCGGCCGCCTGGCGGGCGAAGGGGCTCTGCCTGAGATTCACGTGGAGGATGGAGGCCACCTCGGTCAGTTCTTCCACCGCCTTTTCGGTGTTCTGGCGAATCTGACGGTCGCTCAGTTGCAGGCTGCCACCGAAACGTTGCATGACGCGCGCCAGGCCGCGCGCGCGCTGCTCGGGAGCGGCTTCGGCGAGCATGTCGCACATTTCGTTGGCGAAGGCGGAAAGCACCTGCAAGGCATCGTCGGTGGTGGTCGGCTTGCGCACCTCGTCTTCCGGCAGCGGGCGCATGCTGTTGACAATGCTGGCGGGAAACCCCCAGCTGCGCGCGATCTCGATGCCAAGCTCTTCGAGCGTGATGCCCAGCACCTGCCGGGCGGCAGCGCGTTCGGAGATCTTCTTGTAATCGACGAGCTTGGCGATCTCGTCGAACTCCTCCGGAAAGTGGTACTGCGCAAGAAGCTTGCCGAGGCCATGGAAGAGCGCGCAGATGAACCCTTCCTCACCCTGACGGCGCAGCAGCGGCAAACTGCAACTTTCGCGCGCCAAGAGGCCGGCAAGGTTGGCGCGCAGGAAGGCTTCCTTGAGCTCGCGCGCGTTGCCCTTGTTCTGCAGGTGTTCGAAGAGCAGCACCGTGATGGCGATGTTGCGGATGGTGTCGAAGCCGAGCACGATCACCGCGCGCGACACCGTGCTGATGTTGCCGCCGCCCGCCTGGCGGTAAAAGGCGGAGTTCACCAGACGCAGGATCTTGTTGGTGAGCGCGAAATCCTTGAGGATGGTGTTCGAGAGCGTATTGACGCTTTCGCCTTCCGCGTTGGTGAGCCGGTTGATGGCGGAAACCGAATCGGAGAGCGCGGGGAAATCCGACTTGTGGCGCATGCGCCGCAGCAGGAACTCCAGCGTGCCGCCCTCGCCCGCGTTCGGCGGGGCATCGAACCCCGCCTCCTCACCGGCACCGAGAAAGCCGTCCAGCGCATCGCACAACTCCGCCGCGCTGGCGTGGCGCTGGGCCGGATCGAGCGCGCAGGCGCGCAGGATGATGCGGCCGAGACGCGGATCGATCGCCGGCGCGGCGGGCAGCGCCACGCTTTCGGTGGCGATGCGGTAGAGGATGGATTCGACGCTGTCGCCCTCGAAGACCCGCTTGCCGGTGAGCAACTCCAGCAGCAGCAGCCCGGCGGCGAAGACATCGATCTGCGGCGTGACGCAGCGTTGCGTGACATATTCCGGCGCCATGTAGGAAGGCGTGCCGGTGAGTCCTTCGCCTTTCGGTCCCGCGCTTTCGGCGTCGAGGCGGATGGCGATGCCGAAATCCATGATGCGCGCCGCACCGTCGCGCGCGTCGATCAGGACGTTGGAGGGCTTGAGATCGCGATGGATGATGTTCTGCGCGTGCGCCTGCGCCAGCGCATCGGCTACCTGGCGCATCAGCCGCGCCGCCTTGGCCGGCGCCATCGGGCCATCCTTGCGCAGGATGTCGCCGAGATCGCGGCCCGTCACCCGTTCGAAGACCAGATAGGGATCGCCATCCGCCTCGCCGACGTCGAAGATGGGCACGACGTTGGGATGGCGGAACTTGCTGGCGGTGCGCGCCTCGTCGAGCAGCACCGCATTGCGCGCGACATCCGGACGAGCGAAGTGCAACGTCTTGATCGCCACCTCGCGCTGCAACTGCGGATCCCAGGCCAGATAGACGACGCTTTGCGCGCCACGCCCGAGTTCGCCGCGTATCTCGAAGCGGCCGATATGTCTTTCATTCATCGACGCATTCTACCGAGTTGCCAAGTCCGGCGGCGTGGCCTAACATGGCCCGCATGACGCCCCCCGAAAATCCCGCCATCCTGCAGGCCCAGCTCACCGATCTCAAGCTCGAGCACGGTGATCTTGACACCAGCATCGCCCGGCTCGAATCCCTGCCCCTGCAGGACGAGCTGACGCTGCGTCGCCTGAAGAAGCGCAAACTGCAACTCAAGGATCGCATCGCCGCCATCGAGCGCCTGCTCGGCCCCGACCTGATCGCCTGAGTGCAGGGCCTGGCCGCATAGAATGCGCCCATGCCCCTGCTCAAGCTCGATGATGGCTGCCTCGCCTACGGCCACGTTCCCCTGCTCGACCATGCCGATTTCCAGCTCGACGCCGGCGAGCGCGTCGCGCTGATCGGTCGGAACGGCACCGGAAAATCCTCCCTGCTCGCCGCGCTGGCCGGCCGCCAGCGCCTCGACGACGGCACGCTCTGGCGCCAACCGGCGCTGAAGCTCGCTTACGTGCCGCAGGAACCGTCCTGCGATCCGGCACTCAGCGTGTTCGAAGCCGTGGTCGCCGGCATGGGCGACACCGCGCGACTCCTGGCCGACTATCACGAAACGGCCCACCGCCTGACTGAAGCCGACGCCGATCATGACACGCTGCTGGCGCGCATGGACGCGCTGCAGCACGAAATGGAAAGCCTCGGCATCTGGGCTTACGAATCGCGCGCCGAGCAGGTCATCGCCCGTTTCGCACTCGACGCGGACGCGCAGGTCGGCACGCTCTCCGGCGGCCAGAAGAAGCGCCTCGCGCTGGCGCAGGCGCTCGCCGTTGCACCGGACGCGCTGCTGCTCGACGAACCGACCAACCACCTCGACATCGCCGCCATCGAATGGCTGGAAGACTTCCTGCTCGAAAGCGGCGTGACGCTCCTGTTCGTCACCCATGACCGGCGTTTCCTCGACCGGCTGGCGACGCGCATCGTCGAACTGGATCGCGGCCGGCTGGCGAGCTACCCCGGCAGCTACGCGGCCTATCGCCAGCGCAAGGAGCAGGATCTCGCCGACGAAACCAGGGCCAACGCGCGTTTCGACAAGCTGCTCAAGGAAGAGGAAGTCTGGATTCGCCAGGGCGTGGAGGCCCGGCGCACGCGCGCAGTTTTCCGCGTGCAGCGCCTCGACCGGCTGCGCGCCGAGCGTGCGGCGCGGCGCGAACGGCAGGGCGACGTGCGGCTGCAACTGGACAGCGGCGAGAAAAGCGGACAGATGGTCGCCGAGCTCAATCATGTCTCCAAGGCGTTCGGCGACAAGGCGGTCGTCCGCGATTTCTCCTGCCGCCTCCTGCGCGGCGACCGGATCGGCCTGATCGGCCCCAACGGCGCCGGCAAGACCACCCTGCTGCGCCTGATTCTCGGCGAACTCGCGCCCGACAGCGGCAAGCTGCGCCTCGGCAGCAAGCTCGAGATCGCCTATTTCGACCAGTTCCGCAGCCAGCTCGACCCGGAGGCCACGCTCGCCGACGTCATTTCGCCGGGCTCGGATTACGTCGAGATCGCCGGCACCCGCAAGCACGTGGTCGGCTACCTGGGCGACTTCCTGTTCGCGCCGCAGCGCGCGCGTTCGCCGGTCAGCTCGCTCTCCGGCGGCGAACGCAACCGGCTCCTGCTCGCACGCCTGTTCGCGCGCCCGGCCAACGTGCTGGTGCTGGACGAACCGACCAACGACCTCGACATCGAGACTCTGGATCTGCTGGAAGATCTCCTGCAAGGCTACGCCGGCACGGTCTTCCTGGTCAGCCACGACCGCGCGTTTCTCGACGCCATCGTCACCCAGACCATCGCGTCGGAAGGCGATGGCGCATGGAAGGAATATGTCGGCGGCTACAGTGACTGGGCGGCCTGCCGCCCCCAGCGCGCGGCCGCACGGGCCGCGTCGCAGGCAAAGTCGGCCCCGGCGCCACGGCGCGCCGAGAAAGCGAAGCCGGCGAAGCTGACATGGAAGGAACAACGCGAACTGGAAGCTCTCCCGGAAAAGATCGCCGCGCTCGAAGCCGAACAGGCGACCCTGACGGCGCGCCTCGAAGACCCGGCGCTGTACGCCGCCGTCGGCGAAGCGCAAACCGTCTCCGCGCGACTGGCGGCGATCGAAGCGGAACTGCTCGAACTGCTGGAACGCTGGGAGGCGCTGGAAGCACGCCAGTAAGCTGCTCCGCCGCGAGTCGGCGCAGGCGCGCGCCGCCATAACTCGCATAATTCGCCATACGGTTTACACCCCGACGGCGATCTGTATAATGCGGCCTCTCTTTGTGGGGGTATAGCTCAGCTGGGAGAGCGCTTGCATGGCATGCAAGAGGTCAGCG
>CAZGOH010000007.1:0-48008 GCA_964527195.1 uncultured Methyloversatilis sp. | reverse complement strand
TGGTGGATGCCTGCATACAGCAGCAAGGAGTCGATGTCCGAGAACAGGGAATCAAGGAAATACTCGCCCAGCCCCGCCTGCTGCATCTCGTAAAACCGGCGCCCCGCTTCGAGATCGTCGAGCGCGAGCGTGAGCAGCCGGATATTCAAGGCTGGCGGCGCCCCCGCAACTGGTCCTTGGCATCGCTCCAGCCAACGAAGCACGCAGACCCCGTCGCCAGTTCGTCCTCGGCCTGTTTCAGGGCCTGCCCATGCCAGGCGGGCGATTCCACGTTCGCGGCAGCCTGCCTGCTCAGCGAATCCCAAAGCGCCTCCATGAGTTGGAGTTTCTCTACCGTGGGCATTTCGGCAATATCGATGGCGGTCATTACGTTGGGCGGTTTCGATTGGCGGGCGCGTAAATCATAGCACCGGACAATCCTCGACGCGAACGGGGTGTGCGACCCGAAAAAACTGGACGAGCGGGGCTGCCTTGGCGCGCCGGATTGGGTGATCGAAGTGATTTCGCCGGCCACGGCGAGCCACGACCATATTTTGAAGCGGCAGGTGTATGAACGCGCCGGGGTGCAGGAATACTGGATCGTTCACCCGGTGGATCGCATCGTGACCGTGTATCGGCGGGTGGCGGACGCCTACCCGCGCAACGAGGTGTATGAACTCTCCGGCACGCTGGCCGGCACGGCCGTCCCGGCGGTAACCATCGACTGGAGCGAGTTGCCGGCGGAGGAATAGCGCCGGCGGGACGGCGGCCAGGGCGCGCTCGCGTAGAATCCGCCCGGAATTGTCTGCGGAGAGAGCGGGATCATGAGCAACCAGGGCTGGAGCGCGGACGCGTTCCTCAAGCAAACGGGCGGCGCGCCCCTGCCTGCCGACACGCTTTTGCTGCGCGGCGTCGTTCCGCTGGCGCTGCTGCTCGTCCTTGCGGCCTACGGCCTTGACTGGCACTCCCCTCTCGAATCAAGTGGATTGGCGTCGCGCTCTTCGCGGCCGCCGGTTTTCTCGCCATCGGCTTGCGCCTGCGGCGCGACGAACTGCGTTTCGATGGCGTGGATGCCGGGCTTGCCTTGCTGGTCGCCTGGGCGGGGCTGAGTCTTGCCTGGTCTCCCGACCGCCTGGGCGGCATCGATACGGTGGTCAAGTTCGCGTTGCTGGGCGCCATCTTCGTTGCCGTGCGGCATGCACGCGATGGCGCGCTCGACAAACTGATCGCCGCCAGCGTGATTCTGGCGGCCCTGCTTTCGATGCTCATGGAACGCACCGGAATGGTTGCGTTCGGCGGCTATTTCAACCAGAACTACCAGACGGAAATGCTCATGCTGGCGGTGCCTTTCATGGCACTTGCCCACCATGTATTCGAGCGCCCCGTCCTGCGCTGGCCAGGGTGGATTCTGGCAGGGCTGACCGTGCTTTACCTGCTGGTTCTGAATGCTTCGAAGATGGAGTTCGTCGCCCTGCCTGCCATGGGTTTTACCGTGCTGCTGGTGCTGGCCTGGCGCAAGGCGCGCTGGCTGGCGGCGGGCGTGGTCCTGCTGGCCCTCGCGGTCTTCGCGCTGCTGGCGTGGCTGGGCTGGGAAAGCGGCTTCGCGGGGCTGACCGGGGCGGTCAATACCTCCTTGCTGCCGCGGATCGAGCTGACGCTGAACACCCTGCTGATCTGGCTGGAACACCCCCTCTGGGGCACCGGCGCCGGCGGTTTCACGGCAACCTACCCCCTGTTCCAGACTGCGCACCGCGACATCCTGCCCTTCGATACGGGCAGCGGCATGCTGACACAGCAGGCGATCATCCTCGCCCAAGCACACAACGATATCGCGCAATTTCTCGCGGTGTTCGGGCTGGTCGGGGTGGCGATCGTGCTGTTCGGCGTTGTGCGGGCATGGAGGCAAAAATCCTTCGACCTGCAGGTGCCGCTGGCCCGTATGGGCGGCCTGGTGGTTGTCGGTGCGCTGGCCAATGCCCTGATCGACTTCCCTTTCCAGAATGCTGCCTCGGCGCTCTTGGCCGTCATCGGCTGTGCCTGGCTGTTGCGTCCGCCCGTCGCGGCGGAATCCGCCACCGCCGCAGATCCCTCCCCCTCCCTGCTGCGGACCCTGCCGCTGCTCCTGTGCGCCGGCCTGGTTGTGGCATCCGCATTCTGGGGTTGGCGGCTGTATCAGGGACACGTCGCCTTCAATGCCGGTGCGAAGTCGCACTACGCCGACCCGGAAACCTCCTTCGGCTACATGGTCAAGGCGATCCGCATGTATCCGCCCAGCGTCAACTTCCGCCTGCAAGCCTACATGTCGCTGGTTTTCTGGGAAGACCGCACGGGCAGCCGACAACCGGCACATTTGCACGAGGAGGCCTTCGCCGTCAGCCTGTCCGCAGGCCCGCAGGCCATCGCACTGTTGCCGCGCCTGCAGTACCTCTACAACAGGGGCCGTTACGACGGCGAGGAAGTCGAACGCTGGCGCGCCCATTTGCGCAAGAACGCGCCCGATGTCGCGAACGTCTGGTTGCAGGAAGCGCTTTTCGAACTGCGCAACGGCAATGCCGAGGCGGTTGCCGACGCGCTCGCCCGATACGAACGGCTGGCACCGAATCCCGTGCCGTATGTGGTCTCGCTGATCGCCAATATCCGCCAGGAGGCGGGCGCGCTCGGGGCGCGATAACCACCGTATCGCGGGCAAGCCCGCTCCTACGCGCCGTAATCTAACCGGGGAGCGCGAATCCCGAGAGTCGGCGTGGGCAGGACGGCGGCGTTTCCTCCATGACGCATGATGCCCCGCCGCGACTTTCGCGGCCTACTCCGCCCGCAGCGCTTCGACCGGGTCGAGCCGCGCGGCGCGGCGGGCGGGGAGGACGCCGGCGGCCAGGCCGATGAGAATCGCCACGACCTCGGCGAGGAGGACGAAGGAAAGCGGCGTCTGCACCGGTAATGCGGGCACGGCCAGATGCAGCAGCTGGGCGAGACCGATGCCGATGGCCAGCCCGAGCAGGCCGCCCAGGGCGGCGAGCGCGACCGCCTCGCCGAGAAAGATGCCGAGGATGGTGCGCTCCTGCGCGCCGAGCGCCTTCAAGAGGCCGATCTCGTTGGTGCGCTCGGTGACGGCGATGGTCATGATGGTGACGATGCCCACCGCCCCGACCAGCAGCGAGATGGCGCCGATGGCGCCGACGGCGGCGGTGAGCACGTTGAGGATTTTCGAGAGCGTGCGCAGCATGTCCTCCTGCGTCACCAGCGTGAAATCCTCGCGGCCGTGGCGCGCCGCCAGCGCCGACTTGACGGCCGCCGCGACGGTGTCCACCGCCCTGTCCTCGTGGTAGGCGAGGTTGATGCGCATCAGCCCTGCGCGGTTGTAAAGCTCGAGCGCGCGCGCGGCGGGGATGTAAACCGTGTCGTCCAGATCCATGCCGAGGAACTGCCCCTTCGGGGCCATCACGCCGACGATGCGAAACTGCATGCCGCCGATGCGCAGGCGCTGGCCGATCGCGTTGCCGCTGCCGAACAGTTCCTGCTTGAGCTGCGCGCCGAGTACCGCGAGCGGGCGCGCCTGCTCGAAATCCTCGGCCGGCAGGAAAACGCCGGCCTGCACGCGCATGCTGAACATCTCCGGCAATGCGGGGCCGACGCCCTGCACGGTGGTGCGACGCAGACGGCCGTTGGCGGAGACTTCCGAGTTGCCCCAGACCACCGGCATCGTCGCGGTCACGCCCGGCACGCGGGCGAGCGCGCGCGCGTCGTCGAGCGTCAGGAGGCGCACGGTCGTCTGCAAACCGCCCGGCCCGCCGCTGGCCTTGGTCTTGCCCGGCGCGATCTCGATGACGTGGGTGCCGAACTGCGTGAACTCGGCCAGCACGAAGCGATGTACGCCCTCGCCGATGCTGGTGAGCAAAATCACCGCCGCAATGCCGACGGCGATGCCCAGCAGCGTGAGGAAGCTGCGCTGGCGCTGGGCCGTCAGCGCGCGCAGGGAGAGGGTGAGGAGGTCGGGGAAATTCACTGGCCGGTTACGACGGCTCGCGGTGCTGTCTTTCCGAAAGTCGGCGCCGGCGGGACGGCGCCGCGTTCTCATTCCGCTTCCGGCGGCAGGCGGGCGAGGATGTCTTCCCAGACGATTTCAATGCCAAAGAGCGGGCCGATGGGCGTGCTGCCAGCGAGCTCGCGGATGTCGGACAGGTCGTAGCGGCCGTTTTCCAGCCGGTAGATCGTCAACACCCGGTCGATCGGATGAACCAGCCAGTATTCGGGCACCCCGGCGCGCGCATACACCTCCCGCTTGAGGATCTGGTCGCGGCCGGCGGTCGCGGGGGAGAGGACTTCGACCACCCAGTCCGGCGCGCCCTTGACGCCGCGCCGGTCGATTTTGTCGCGATCACAGACCACCAGCACGTCGGGCTGCACGACGGTATCGACGCCATCGTCCCCCCGGTCGCTCTCGCCGGCCCTGGGCAGGCGCACGTCAATCGGGGCGAGAAGCACCGTGCAGGGTTTGTCCTTCAGAGCGTTGCGCACCTGATGAGCGACTTCGAATGCGATGATCTGGTGAAACGACGTCGGTGCCGGGGCCATCAGATACGCCACGCCGTCGATCAGTTCCCAGCGCTGGTTGTCGTCCCAGCGGCAGACGTCGGCGTAGGTGTAGCGTTGTTCCTGCTTGCGTTGTGCCTGTCCCATGATGCGATGCGCTCCTTTGCGACATAAGGTAGCACAAGCCGATGGGACCTGAATCGGGGGCGGCCGCGATTTGCCGGCGCCGGGGGTGGAGAGACGTTCAAGGACATGGCGCGCCTGTTCGCGCAGGCGGACCGAACAAGCACGAAATTGGGGGCTTCATGGCGATGCCGCAGACCCGCCGGGAATGTAAAATCGGCCCACCAGTCAATCCGGCTGGCCGGAGGAGCGGGCAACTTCATGAAACGGGCAATCACACCGACCGGTCGAGAGATCTCCCTGGGGGACGAGGATTTCATCGTCACCAAGACCGACGCCAGGGGACGCATTCTCTACGCGAACCGCATCTTCATCGCGCTGGCCGGCTACGGCGAGAACGAGCTGCTCGGCAGCCAGCACAACATCATCCGCCACCCCGACATGCCGCGCAGCGTGTTCAAGCTGCTGTGGGACACCCTTGCCGCCGGGCAGGAATTCATCGGCTACGTGAAAAACATGGCGAAGGACGGCAGCCACTACTGGGTGCTCGCCACCGTCACGCCTGATCGCGATGCCCAGGGCGAAATCGTCGGCTATACCTCCGTGCGCCGCAAGCCGCGCCCCGAGGCGGTGCGCGCCGCCGAAGAACTGTATCGCGCGATGCGCGCCGCCGAGCAGTCGGCCGGCAGCCGCGACGCCATCGCGGCGGGCAATGTCGTCCTCCAGCGGACGCTGAACGGAAAGAGTTATGAACAATTCGTCCTTGCGCTCTAGATTTTCACGCTTGTGCTGGGGGCAATCGGCCCTGCTGCTGGTCACCTTGCTGACGCTCGGCTTCCTTGGCGGCTTCCATCCGGCCATGCTGCTCTTCCTGGCGCTTGGCGTCGTTTTCTCCTTCTTCGGCCAGCGGGCCATCGTCCGCATGCTGGCGCCGCTGAATGTCGCGGTCGATCTGGCCGGCAAGGTGAGCGCGGGCGACTTCCGGTCACGCATTACCGGAGTGCGCGACGGGGACGAAGTCGGCCGGCTGGTCTGGGCCCTGAACGACATGCTCGACCAGCTCGAGGCCTACTTCCGCGAGGCGGAGAGCTCCATGCGCGCCCAGATGGACGGCCGCTACGAACGCACTGCCCAGGGCCAGGGCTTGCACGGCGGGTTCCGCAAGGCGGTGGATGGTCACAACGCCCTGCTCGCCAATATGGCGGGCTTCACCCGTTCGCAGATGAAGAACATGGTGCTCACCGGCGCCAGCCAGCTGAATTCCTCGAACCTGATCGACGACATGGCCGGCGCCCAGAAGGATCTGGTGTCCATCACGGAACGCATGCAGCGGGCGGTGGCGGCGGCGACGCAGACGGCGCAGGATGCGACGAGCAACCAGACGGCCGTGGCCGAGGTCGAATCCCATCTTACCCAGATCGGGCAACGCATCCACGAGGTGGCGGACGCGATCACCCAGCTCAATGCCCGCAGCCAGGAAATCAACCAGGCGGTCACGCTCATCACGGAAATTTCCGACCAGACCAACCTGCTGGCGCTCAATGCCGCCATCGAGGCCGCGCGCGCCGGCGAATCGGGGCGCGGCTTCGCCGTGGTCGCCGACGAGGTGCGCAAGCTCGCCGAGAAGACGCGCGCCGCTTCGCAATCGATCGGCCACATCATGCGTCTGCTGACGCAGGACGGCGCCACGATGCAGGACAACGCCCAGGAAATGCGCGGCATGGCCGAGCGCTCGGCCCGCGTGGTCGGCACCCTGGCGACGACCTTCGGCGGCTTTGCCGCCTCGTCCCTGACGACCGAACGCGAATCGGCCCTGGTGCACGACAAGAGCTTCACGACGCTGGTGAAGCTCGACCACATGATCTACAAGCAACGCGCCTATCTGACGCTGAACACCGGCGCCGATTCCGGCCATGCCGCGGCGATCAGCGTCAGCCATCGCGATTGCCACCTCGGCAAATGGTACGAGGCGGAAGGCATGTCGATGTTCGGCGACACGCCGGCCTATCGCGCCCTCGACGTGCCCCACGCCCGGGTGCATGCGGGGGCGCACCGCATGCTGGCCGCCCTGGCGGGCGACTGGGAGCACAGCACCGAGACGCAGATGGATATCATGGCCGCCCTCAACGAGATGGAAGAGGGCAGTCGCGGCGTGATGAAGAGCCTCGACCACATGGTGATCGAGAAGCACCCGGATCTGGCGGCGGGCTGATCGACAGGGCCGCCCGGCTTGCGGCGGCCTTCAGTGCTCGCAGCCGCTCATGACGATGTTGACCTGACGGCGCACCGCGTACGTTTCCTGCCCCGTGCCCACTACCGCCTCGACGATCGAGCTGTCGGCGAACTTGAGGCGCACGGCGATCTCGGCGACCCGCCCTTCGGCACATTCGAACATGGCCGCCAGCGGCGTGTGGTTTTCATGCACGAAAATGGCGACCGAGCGCATCCCGGGCAAATCGGCCGTGACGGTTACCGGCACGATGCCGCCGTTCTCGGCATATTCCGGAACCACCAGGTCGATGCGCGGATCGGCGCGCGCCGACGTCACACCGAGCGCCGCGAACGCGGCCTCGACGGTATCCGCCTCGAATGCCGCCTTGTTCCAGGTCGCGGCATGCGCGGCGAGCGGCCGGAGTGCGCCCGCCGCCAGCAATAGCGTCAGCGCGCCGGCGGCCCCCGCACCCTTCAATACGATTCTGCGCAACATGTCCATTTCGTTCTCCTCAAAAAACGGGACTGCACTCACCGGCGCGCCAGTTCGGCTTCCACCAGCGTCGTCAGCGGCTTGAAGCCGAAGCTCGGCAGCGGCCGGCCATTCACGAAAAATTCGGGCGTCTTCTCCACGCCCAGCGTGCGGGCGTCGGCGGCATCCTGGGCGATGAGCGCGGCGATGGCCGGATCGGCGGCGTCGGCGACGAGTCGCTGCGCATCGAGGCCGATTTCAGCCAGCACGCGCAAGGCCTGTTCGGGGTCGGGGCGATGATTGGGGGTCCAGCGTTCCTGGGTGGCGAGCAGCGCCTCGAGCGCCGGCCAGAGCCGGTCCTGGCGACGCGCCGCCTCGAGCAGCGCGATCACCCGGTCGACGCCGGGATGGAAGGGCGCGTAGCGCAGCACGAGGCGCAGATTGCCCGGGTGTTGCGACAGCAGGTCCTTCACCGACGGGTAGAAAGCCGCGCAGGTGCCGCAGGCGGGGTCGAGGAACTCGACGATGGTGACCTTGGCGTTCGGCGGGCCGATCGCGGGCGAATGCATGCGCACCAGCGCCTCGGGGTTGGCGGCGGTGCCCTCCGGGGTGTCGCGCACGACGGTCTGGAACAGGACGGCCAGGGCGAAGCCGATCAGCAGCAGCGCGAGCGCGCCGACGAACAGGGTTTTTTGTTTCATTGCGTACGGCTCCGTTGAAGCGCCGCGCCCAGGAGCACGACGAGAGTGGCGAAAGCGGCGATGGACAAGAGCGGAATGGTGACGAAGCCGAACCAGCTGGCGACCGTCTCGGAACAGGGAATGCCCTGCCGGCAGGGTTGCAGGCGCTCCGGCACGATGCCGGCGACGATGCCCTGATGGACGAGCGCGAGCAGGAGGCCCGGCACCGCCAGCGCGAGCGCGGCGCGGATTAGGCGCCGGTCGAGGTCGGGAAACAGCGCGAAGGGCAGGACGACGGCGAGCGGGAACATGGCGATGCGCTGATACCAGCACATCGAGCAGATCGGCAGCCCGACGATTTCGCCGAGGAACAGGGCGGACAGCGTGGCGACGGCGGCGATCAGCCAGGCGCAGAAGACCAGCAGCCAGGCGGTGGAAGGCACATTGGCGGTTCGGGCGTTCATGACGGCTTGCTCCGCAAACGGCGTTCCTCGATCAGCGCGTAGAGCGCGGGAATGACGATCAAGGTCAGCAGGGTGGACGAGATCATACCGCCCACCATCGGCGCGGCGATGCGGCGCATCACCTCGGCGCCGGTGCCGGTGCTCCACATGATCGGCAACAGGCCCGCCATGATGGTCACCACCGTCATCATCTTCGGCCGCACGCGCTCGACGGCGCCTTCCATCACGGCCGCATAGAGTTCCGCGATTTCCGGCCGCCGTCCCACCAGCGCCGACTTTTGGCGGATGCGTTCCCAGGCGTGGTCGAGGTAGATCAGCATCACCACGCCGGTCTCGGCGGCCACGCCGGCCAGCGCGATGAAGCCGACGGCGACGGCGACGCTCATGTGGTAACCGAGCGCCCACATCAGCCACACGCCGCCGACCAGCGCGAAGGGCACCGAGAGCATGACGATCAGCGTCTGCGTCAGCCGCCCGAAGTTGAGGTAGAGCAGCAGGAAGATGATGAGCAGGGTGAAGGGCACGACGACCTTCAGGCGCTCGACGGCGCGCTCCATGTACTCGTACTGGCCGCTCCAGGTGGCGTAGCTGCCCCGCGGAAACTTCACCTGTTCCGCCACCGCGCGGCGCGCCTCGGCGACGTAGGAGGCGATGTCGCGACCCTCGATGTCGACGTAGAGGTAGGCCGAGAGCAGCGCGTTCTCGGTGCGGATGGCCGGCGCACCCTGCGCGATGCGCACCTCGGCGAGCTGGCCGAGCGGCAGCATCAGCGGCGGCGCCCCCGGCGCGCTCATCGCCGGCACCAGCACGTTGGCGGCGATCTTCGCCGGGTCGTCGCGCAATTCGCGCGGATAGCGCAGCGTGACGCCGAAACGCTCGCGGCCCTCGACGGTGGTGGTGAGCGTTTCGCCGCCGAGCGCGGTGGCGATGGTTTCCTGGAAGTCGTCCATCGAGATGCCGTAACGCGCGAGCTGCGCGCGATCCGGCGCGATGTCGAGATACCAGCCGCCGGTGATGCGCTCGGCATAGGCGGAGCGCGTCCCCGGCACGCTCTTCAACGTCGCCTCGATGTTTTTCGCCAGCGTTTCGATTTCTTCGAGGCTGCTGCCGAAGACCTTGACGCCGACGGGCGTGCGGATGCCGGTGGACAGCATGTCGATGCGTGCCTTGATCGGCATGGTCCAGGAATTGGCGACGCCCGGAAACTGCAGCGCCTTGTCCATCTCGGCAATCAGCTTGTCCACGTCCATGCCCGGCCGCCATTCGCTTTCCGGTTTGAGGTTGATGACGGTCTCGAACATCTCGATGGGCGCCGGATCGGTGGCGGTCTGCGCGCGGCCGGCCTTGCCGATCACCGAGGCGACTTCCGGAAAGCTCTTGATGATCTTGTTCTGCGTCTGCAACAGTTCCGCCGCCTTGGTGACCGACATCGCCGGCAGGCCGGTCGGCATGTAGAACAGCGTGCCCTCGTTGAGCGTCGGCATGAACTCGCCGCCCAGTTTCGTCGCCGGCCACAGCGCGCTCGCCAGGCCGAGCACGGCGAGCAGGATCGTGGTCTTCTGCCAGCGCAGCACCCAGGCGATCACCGGCCGGTAGAGGGCGATCAGAAGTCGGTTGAGCGGGTTCTTCGTCTCGGGCAATATCCGGCCGCGGATGAACAGCAGCATCAGCACCGGCACCAGCGTCACCGACAGCAGCGAGGCGCCGGCCATGGCGAAGGTCTTGGTCCACGCCAGCGGGGCGAACAATCGCCCTTCCTGGGCTTCGAGCGCGAACACCGGCAGGAAGGCGACGGTGATGATGAGCAGCGAGAAGAACAGCGCCGGGCCGACCTCCTTGCAGGCGACGATCATCGCGTCGAGCCGCTCCGCCTGCGTGTGATCGGGCTTCAGGCGTTCGAGATGCTTGTGGGCGTTCTCGATCATGACGATGGAGGCGTCGATCATCGTGCCGATGGCGATGGCGATGCCGGCCAGGCTCATGATGTTCGAGTTGATGCCGAGCCAGCGCATGGCGATGAAGGCCATCAGCACGCCGACCGGCAGGATGAGGATCGCCACGAGGGCGCTCCGCACATGCAGCAGGAAGGCGAAGCAGACCAGCGCGATGATGATGGATTCCTCGATCAGCGTCGTCTTGAGCGTGGCGATGGCGCGCTCGATGAGTTCGGAGCGGTCATACACCGTCTCGATCGTCACGCCCTCGGGCAGGCCGGCGGCGACTTCCGCCAGCGTGCGCTTGACGTTGCCGATGACTTCCAGCGCGTTTTCGCCGTGGCGGGCGACGACGATGCCGGAGACGACCTCGCCCTCGCCGTTCAGCTCGGCCACGCCGCGCCGTTCGTCGGGGCCGAGTTCGACGCGCGCCACATCCCGCAGCAGCACCGGCGTGCCCCGCTCGGCTTTGACGACGAGTTGTTCAAGGTCCTGCTTGCCGCGCAGGTAGCCGCGGCCGCGCACCATGTATTCGGTCTCTGCCATCTCGACGACGCGGCCGCCGACGTCGCGGTTGCCGGCGCGGATGGCGTTCGCCACGTCCGCCAGCGGCACGCCGTAGCCGCGCAACTTGACCGGATCGACGACCACCTGGTATTGCTGCACGAAACCGCCGATGCTCGCCACCTCGGCGACGCCGTGCGCCTGCACCAGCGGATAGCGCAGATACCAGTCCTGCAGGGTGCGCAGTTCGGCGAGCGAGCGCTGCGCGCCCTGCACGACATACTGATACACCCAGCCGACGCCCGAGGCGTCCGGCCCGAGGCGCGGCGCCACACCGCGCGGCAGCTGGCCGGCGGCCTGGTTGAGATATTCCAGCACGCGCGAGCGCGCCCAGTAGATGTCGGTGCCGTCCTCGAAGATCACATAGACGAAGCTGGCGCCGAAGAACGAGAAGCCGCGCACGGCTTTCGAGCGCGGCACCGAGAGCAGCGCCGTGGTGAGCGGATACGTCACTTGATCCTCGACGACCTGCGGCGCCTGACCGGCGACTTCCGTGTAGACGATGACTTGCGTGTCGGAAAGATCCGGCAGGGCGTCGAGCGGGGTCTTCCATACCGCGACGAGGCCCGCCAGCACGATCATCAGCGTGACGAGCAAAACGACGAAACGGTTCCGCGCCGACCAGTCGATCAGGTTCGCCAGCATCCTAAGGCTCCTTCCCCCCATCCCCCTTCCTGAGGAAGGGGGTGACGGGTGTTCGGCCACTATCGCGGCCTCCATGTTCATGAACTGTCCCGCCTTGGGCCGGCCCGGCGGCGGGACGCGCCTCGATCTTGGTGATGACCCACTCGCCCGGTTTTCTTTCGACGAACTCGAAGCGGATCGGCGTGCCGGGCGCGATGCCGGCAATCAGCGACGGATTGGCCGGCACGAACTCCATGGTCATTTCCGGCCAGTTGAGACTGGGCACCGGCGCGTGGGTGACCACCACCGTGCCCGCCGCCGCGTCGATCTCGTCGAGCTTGCCATCGGCCTGGTGGCTGACGGCCGGGGGCTTCATCATGGCCGCCAGTGCCGCCTTGAGGTTGCTTTCCGAATCGATCAGGAAGTTGGCGGCGACCACCACCGGCTCGCCCGCCTGGACGCCAGCCTTCACCTCCACGTAGTCGTCGCCGCGCAGGCCGAGAGAAACCTCGCGCGGTTCGAAGCGGCCTTCCCCGACCTGCACGAAGACGCGCTGGCGCGTGCCGCCGTCGATGACGGCCGAGATCGGTACGGTCAGCACCGTCCCGCCAGAGCCGACTTTGATCTCGGCGCTGGCGTACATCGCCGGCTTGAGATCGCCGCGCGGATTGGCCAGCTCGATGCGCACCTGCGCCGTGCGCGTTTCGGCGGTCAGCGTCGGATAGACGTAGCTCACCTTGCCGGAAAAACCGCGGCCGGGGAAGGCGTCGATGCGCACCTCGACCGCCATCCCGACTTTCACCGCCGCGATGTCGCGCTCGAACACGTCGGCCAGCACCCACACCGACGACAGGTCGGCAATCTGGTAGAGGCTCTCGCCCGGCATGAAGCGCATGCCCTGCACCGCGCGTTTTTCGAGCACGACGCCGGCGGCCGGCGAGCGGAAGGTCAGCGTGCGTTGCGGTTCGCCACCGTTCTTCAAGCGCTCGATCTGTTCGGCGGAAATCTCCCAGTTGGCGAGCCGTGCGAGAGCGGCCTCGGCCATGCGGCGCAGGCTCGCCTGCGCTTCGGGCGTGGCGTCCGCAAGCCCCACCAGACCGCGCGCCGCGACCTGGTATTCGCGCTGGGCCGAGACGAGTTCCGGGCTATAGACCTCGAACAGCGCCTGTCCCTTCGCCACCGGCTGGCCGGTGGCATTGACGAAGAGCCGCTCGATCCAGCCCTCGAAACGGGGCGCGACGGCGAACACGCGTCGTTCGTCGATCTCGACGCGACCGACTGCGCGAATCGGTCGGGACAGATCGCGCAGGGCCGCCGCCTCGGTACGCACGCCGAGTTTCTGCATCTTCGCGGTGCTGATCTTGACGCTGCCCGCTTCCTCTTCGTCCTCGCCTTCATAGACGGGGAGGTAGTCCATGCCCATCGAATCCTTCTTCGGCACCGGCGAAGTGTCGGGCAGGCCCATCGGGTTGCGGTAGTAGAGAATTTTCTTGCCTGCCGGGGCCGCCGTCGCCGCCGTATCGCCCGCATTGGCCACATGGGCGACTTTCGCGTGCTGCTGCCCGCCGAACCAGTAGCCCAACAGGGCGGCCGCAGCGACGGCCAACAGCGCAATGATCGCAATGGGCTTCATAGGTCTTCTCCGAGGGCGCGCTCGATGTCGGTGCGCCGCATTTCCTGCGTGACACGGGCGCTCACGGCAGCTTCCTGCGCGCGCCGCAGTGCCCGCAGTGCGTCGAGTACCGCGGCGAATTCGACCCGCCCCGTCTCGTAGCCCGCCAGTGCCGCTTCGAGCGCCAGCCGGGCTTGCGGCAGGAGGCTCCCGACGGTCAGCGCTTCGATGCGCCGGGCCGCGTTCAGCGCGGCGAGGTTCTCCGCGAGCGCCGCGTGGGCTTCGAGCCGGGTGGCCTCATGCCGCGCGCGTGCGGCGTCAAGCGCACGCTCGGCCTCGCGTTCGCGCGCGCGCCGCGCATCCTGCCGCAGCGGGATGTTGACCTCGAACGTGAGGTCGTAGCTCGTCGGCCGGTTGCGCTGCTGCATGGCGGCGAGGCCGACATTCACGTCCGGATAGCGTTCGCGCAGCGTCAGGGCACGGCCCTGCTCCGCCGCCGCGATACGCGCCGTATCGGCCGCCAGGCGAGGATTCCTCGCCAGAAAGCGGGCTTCCAGGGCTGCTTCGTCGAGCTTTTCCGGCAAATCGCGCAGGCGTTGCGGCGGTTTGAGTTCCAGGCCCGCCGGTCGGCCGAGCAGGCTTTTCATGCGCGCCGAGCTGCTGGCGCTCGCCCCCTCGACGGCGGCGAGTTCCGCGGCCAGCGCAGTACGTTCGGCTTGCGCGCGGATGGCGTCCTGCTGCGGCGCGAGGCCGTTGGCGTAACGCGTCTCGGCGATGCTGGCGATCTGATCGAGCAGCGCAAGATTTTCGCGGCCGTAGCGCAGGCTCGTGCCGTGCATGTAGTGATCGGCGAAGGTCTGCTTGATCTGCCAGGCCAGGTCGCTCCAGCTCGCGGCGGCGGCGTGCGCGGCGGCCTCGCTTTCGGCGGCGGCGACCTGGCTGCGCAGCGCGCGCTTGCCGAACCAGGGCAGGCTCTGCGTCGCCGAGAACACCGCGTAACCGCGAATGCGGGGCGGAAACACGTCGATGCGCGCGCCGGTATTGTTGTTATTGACGTCGGTGAAGTCGCGCAGCTCGATGCCGAACATCGGGTCGGGCAGGGCGCCGGCGGAATCGACGCGCGCGGCGGCGGCCTCGGCCGCGTGGCGTTGCGCGAGGATTTCGGGATGGCGGTCACGCGCGTAATCGAGCAGGTTCTCGACGTTGCCGCCGAGCACCAGACGCTCCGCCGCGTGCGCCAGCCCACCGGCGACGATCAGCGTCGCCGCGAGCAGGAGACGGGGGCGCATGGCTACTTCGCCGCTTCGATGCGGACGATGGTGTAGGCGCCGTCGATTTTCTCGACGCGAAAACGCACCTTGTCGCCTTCCTTGAGGCCCTGGAGCATGGCCGCTTCCTTGACGCGGAAAGCCATGGTCATCGGTGGCATGTTGAGGTTGGCAATCGGGCCGTGCGCGACGCGCAGGCGCTGGGCTTCGGCATCGACCTTGCGGATCGTGCCTTCCGACAGGTCGTCGGCGGAAAAGGCGGAAAAGGGGAGCAGGGCGCCGGCGACGGCGAGCGTGCGAAGAAAAGCTTTCATGGAAACCTCCGGAACGAACAGGGCGAGCGAAGCGAACGAAAGTCGGCGCCGGCAGGACGGCGCCGCGCGGTGCGGTTCAGCGCGAACGTCTGGGAGGCTGGTGTGGCGGATCGCCGATGTGGCTGGGCAGGGCGGCCGTCGGCAGGGCGACCAGCACGCGGCCCGTCTCGACCGTCCGCGAGACGGAGGGCGCGAGGAGGAAGCCGGCAGTGGCGAGATGGCAGATGCGGCAGTTGTCGCAGTCGCCTGCCGCCTCCGCCGACGCTTCCGCGTCGTGCGCGTGGCAGCGCTCGCCCTGATGCGTCATTTCCGGGTGCGCCATCTCGACGTGCCTGTCCCGCTCGTGGGCGAACTGCACGGGCATGGCCGCCGCGCCGGCGGTCTGCAAGGGCAGCCAGAGGGCGAGGAGGATGAGGAAGAGGCTCTTCAAGCGACGCATGGGCGACAATGGTATGACTATTCCTCGTCTTCGGCAAGCTTGAACGAGGCGGCCAGTTTCTGCTGCACCGGCGGCGGCACCTGGGCATGGCGGGCGAATTCGATGCTGTAGGTGCCGCGCCCGCCGGTGAGCGATTTCAGCCGCGAGGCGTACTCGTTGATCTCGGCCAGCGGCACTTCGCCCTCGACGGTGATGCGGCCCGGGCCGCGCGGCGTCGTGCCGGTGACGTGGCCGCGCCGCGAGGAGAGGTCACCGGCGATGTCGCCCATGTGTTCTTCCAGCACATTCACCTCGATGTTCACCACCGGTTCGAGCACCACCGCGCCGGCGGCCTGGATGGCGGCGATGGTGGCCTTCTTGCCGGCCATGACGAACGCGATTTCCTTGCCGTCCACCGGATGGGTCTTGCCGTCATAGACGATGACGCGCAGATCCTCGACCGGGAAGCCGGCGACCACGCCGCCTTCGAGCGCCTGGCGCACGCCCTTCTCGACGGCCGGCATGAAGACGCCGGGAATCACGCCACCCTTGACCTGGTCGACGAATTCGAAGCCGGCGCCGCGCTCCAGCGGTTCGATCTTCAGATAGACCTCGCCGAACTGGCCGGCGCCCCCGGACTGCTTCTTGTGGCGGCAGTGGCCCTCGGCCGGCTTGGTGATCGTTTCGCGATAGGGAATCTGCGGCGGCCGGGTGGCCAGTTCCAGCTTGTATTGCGTCGCCATCTTTTCGAGCTTGGTGCGCAGGTGCATTTCGCCGAGGCCGAAGATCACCGTCTCGTGCGTGGTCGGATGGCGCTCCATCTTGAAGCAGGGATCCTCGATTTCCAGCTTGTGGAGGATGTCGAAGAGACGCTGTTCGTCGCCCTTCTTCTGCGTCTCGACGGCGAGGCCCTGCATCGGCTTCGGGAATTCGAGCGGCTTGAGATGGATGTGGTCCTCGTCGTGCGAATCGTGCAGCACGGCGTCGAACTCGATTTCCTCGACCTTGGCGATGGCGCCCAGATCGCCCGGCAGCAACTCATCGACCTCGACGTAATCCTTGCCCTGCAGCTGGTAGAGATGGCCGACCTTGAAGGCCTTCTTGCCGTCGCCGACGAAGAGCTGGGAGTCCTTTCTGATCGTGCCTTGATGGACGCGGAACACGCCGACGCGGCCCTGATAGGGGTCGACGATGACCTTGAAGACGTGGGCGAGCACATGCTTCGCGGCGTCCGGCGCGCGCTGGAACGCTTCGCCCTCCTTGAAGAAGGGCGGCACGTTGGCCTCGGCGGGGTTCGGGGCGAGTGTCGCCAACACGTGCAGCAATTCGTCGATGCCGGCGCCGGTTTTCGCCGAAGTGAACAACACCGGAATCAGGTGGCCCTCGCGCAGGGCCTTCTCGAAGGGGGCGTGCAGCTCGCTGGCGGTGGGATCCTTGCCGTCCTCGAGGTAGCGCTCCATCAGGCTTTCGTCCTCCTCGACGAGCTGGTCGATCAGCTCGCGGTGGGCGTGGGCGACGCTGTCGATGTCCGCCTCGCCGCTATCGTGCTCGAGCACCTCGACGACCTGGCCGTGGTCGGGCGAGGGCAAGTCGAGGAACTTGCAGGCCGCGCCGAATCTTTCCCGAATGTCCGCCATCAGGCTGGCCAGGTCGAGGTTGTCGGCGTCGATCTTGTTCACGACGATCATGCGCGCCAGGCCGCGATTGGCGGCGGCGCGCATCATGCGCTCGGTCATCAGCTCGACGCCGGTCTGGGCGTTGATGACGCAGATCGCCGTGTCGACGCCGGCGAGTGCGGCCATCGCCTGGCCGGCGAAATCCGGGTAGCCCGGGGTGTCGATCAGATGCACATGCACGTCTTCCCAGGCGAAGTTGGTCAGCGCCGATTGCAGGGAATGGCCCGCCGCTTTCTCCTGCGCGTCGAAATCGCAGACGGTGCTGCCCTTTTCGACGCTGCCGGCGGCGGGAATCGCGCCGGCGCGCGCCAGCAGCGCCTCGGCCAGCGTGGTCTTGCCTGCGCCCCCATGCCCGACGAGGGCGACGGCGCGGATCGATTCGGTATGGAATTTCGGCATGGCTTTCTCCCTGTTTTTTCTTGCGATGCGGTTATTCGACGGTCACGGACTTCGCCAGATTACGCGGTTTATCGACGTCCGTGCCCTTGACCAGTGCGGCGTGGTAGGCCAGGAGTTGCAGCGGCACGACGTGCAGCACCGGCGAGAGCAGGCCGTAGTGCTCGGGTAGGCGCAGGATGTGCAGGCCCGGTTCCGCCTCGACATGCGAGTCGGCGTCGGCGAAGACGTAGAGCGCGCCGCCGCGTGCCGCGACTTCCTTGAGGTTGGACTTGAGCTTCTCGAGCAGGGCGTCGTTGGGCGCGACGCTGATCACCGGCATGTCGCGGTCGACCAGCGCGAGCGGGCCATGCTTGAGCTCGCCGGCCGGATAGGCTTCGGCATGGATGTAGGAAATTTCCTTGAGCTTCAACGCGCCTTCGAGCGCGATCGGGTAGTGGTGGCCGCGGCCGAGGAAGAGCGCATGCTGCTTGTCGGCGAAGCGGCCGGCCCAGGCGACGATGTCGGGCTCGAGCGCCAGCACCTTTTGCACCGCCACGGGCAGGTGGCGCAGCGAGGCGAGGTGCAGCGTCTCCTGTTCCGCCGCCAGCCGGCCAGCCTGTTTCGCCAGCGTGGCGGCGAGCAGGAACAGCGCGGCGAGCTGGGTGGTGAAGGCCTTGGTCGAGGCGACGCCGATCTCGGGGCCGGCGCGCGTCAAAAAACGCAGCGCGCATTCGCGCACGATGGCCGATTCCGCCACGTTGCAGAGGGCCAGCGTCTTTTGCATGCCGAGACTTTTGGCGTGCTTGATCGAGGCGAGCGTGTCGGCGGTCTCGCCCGATTGCGAGATGGCGACGACCAGCTGGTCGGGATCGGGCACCGACACGCGGTAGCGGTATTCACTGGCGACTTCGACGCTGCACGGCAGCCCGGCCAGCTGCTCGATCCAGTAGCGCGCCACGAGGCCGGCGTGGTAGCTGGTGCCGCAGGCAATGATCAGCACCGAGTTCACGCCGGATAGCACCTCGGGCGCGGCGGCGCCGAACAGGTTGGCGGAGAAACTCTGCGCGCCGCCGATCATCTCCAGCGTCGCGGCCAGCGCCTGCGGCTGCTCGAAAATTTCCTTCTGCATGTAGTGGCGATAGTCGCCGAGTTCGACGGCGTCGGCCGAGAGCGTGCTTTCGTGGATTTCGCGAGATACCGTCGTCCCGCCAACGTCGACGATTTGATAGCCATCGCCTCGTAGTTCGGCGACATCGCCCTCTTCCAGATAGACCATGCGGCGCGTGACTTGCAGGAGCGCCGAGGCGTCCGAGGCGGCGTAGTGGCCATCCTCGCCCAAGCCAAGCAAGAGCGGCGCGCCCTGGCGCGCGACGACAACATTCTCCTCGCCCTCGCGCAGCACGGCGATGGCGTAGGCGCCGACCAGTCGCCGCGTGGCGCGCTGCACCGCCTCGAACAGGCTGCCTCCGGCTTTCAGCATTTCCTGAACGAGGTGGGCGATCACTTCGGTGTCGGTATCCGAAGTGAAGGCATAGCCCTTGGCCGTGAGTTCCTGCCGGATTTCGGCGTAGTTCTCGATGATGCCGTTATGCACCACCGCCAGCCCGCCGGAAATGTGCGGGTGGGCGTTGCGCTCGCTCGGCACGCCATGCGTCGCCCAGCGGGTATGAGCGATCCCCAGTTCGGCCGACTGGCCCTCGGCCTGCGCCGCCAGTTCGGCGACGCGGCCGACGCTGCGCAGCCGCGTCAGGGTCGGGTTGAGTAGGGCGACGCCGGCGGAGTCGTAGCCGCGATATTCGAGTTTTTTCAGTCCCTCGACGAGCACCGGGACGATGTTGCCTCTGGCGACGGCTGCGACAATGCCACACATGATTACCTCTCCTTTGTCAGTCCGATCATGCGTGCCACCTTGTCCAGCGCGGCGTCGCTGGAAATCAGGCGTGCGCCATGTTGTTCCGCCAACGCCAGATACAGGGCATCGTAGGCGCTCAAACCATGCGTTTCGGCCAAAGCGCAAGCCGACAAGAGCAAAGGCCCGTGCTCGCACAGGCGGATCGGCAGCGATTCGATCGCTTGTAGAAGCTCCTGCAATTCCTGAGCCGACAATTCGCCACGTCGGCGCTTGCGAAGGAGAACGTTGGCGACTTCGGCCCACAACAAATGAGGTGCCAACACCGCGTCCGCACCCCTGGCCGCCCGGGCGAATGCAAGCTCGATCTCGGGATGGAGTGCGCCGTCGGGGATAAACAGACGAATCAGGGCGGAAGTATCGACCACCCACATCATCTGGCGCGATCCTGCCGAACATCCTCCACCGTATCGCCCAGCGTGCGCCCCGCCAGGCGCATCCGCCACGCGCGCGCGGCAGCCAGGCCGTGGCCGGAAAGCAGCTTGGTCTCGCGCTCGATCAGGCAGCGCACCTGTTCTTGCACGCTGCGATGATTGGCTGCGGCCATCATCCTCAGCGCCTCATAAACATCGTCGGGCAGATTGCGGACACTCAACGCTTTCATAACACCCTCCTCGATATGGAAGCAAATTGCATTCGAAATCATGCTAGCACAGCACCATCGCCCAAGGGTCGCCATCTTGAATCAAGGAGCGTGGCCTCCGCGATAAGTGTAGGCCGTTCTATTTCTTCTGTTTGACCGGACGCTTCCAGCCCGCGATGGACAATTGCTTGGCGCGCGAGACCGTGAGCTGGTCCGGCGGCGCATCGCGCGTCAGCGTCGTGCCGGCACCCAGCGTGGCGCCGCGGCCGACTCTCACCGGCGCGACGAGTTGCGTGTCGGAGCCGATGAAGACGTCGTCCTCGATCACCGTGCGATGCTTGTTGGCGCCATCGTAGTTGCAGGTGATGGTGCCGGCGCCGACATTGACGCGACTGCCCACCGTGGCGTCGCCGACGTAGGCGAGGTGGTTCGCCTTCGAGTGCGCGGCGATGGCCGAGTTCTTCACCTCGACGAAGTTGCCGATGTGCACGTCCTCGGCCAGCGTCGTGCCGGGACGCAGGCGCGCGAAGGGGCCGATGATCGAATGCGGCCCGACGACGGCGTCCTGGATCACGCAATTCGCATGGATGCGCACGCCGTTCTGCAACTCGACACGGCCTTCGAAGACGCAATTCACGTCGATGAAGACATCGCGCCCGCAGACGAGTTCGCCACGGACGTCGATGCGCTCGGGATCGGCGAGCGTCACGCCCTGCGCCATCAGGGCCTCGGCAATATTGCGCTGGTGGATGCGTTCGAGCCGCGCGAGCTGGTTTTTGCTGTTCACGCCGTCGGTTTCCCAACTCGCCTCCGGGGGCGTGGTGACGACTTCCATGCCCTCGGCCACGGCCAGTGCGACGATGTCGGTGAGGTAATACTCGCCCTGCGCGTTGCGGTTGCTTAAGCTGGGCAGCCAGCGCGCCAGCGCCGCGCCCGGCGCGACGAGGATGCCGGTGTTGATCTCGCGGATGGCGCGTTCGGCGTCGTCGGCGTCCTTTTCCTCGACGATGCGCGTGACCTTACCGTCGGCACGCACGATGCGACCATAGCCGTGCGGGTCGTCGAGGTGGGCGGTGAGCAAGGCGAGCTTGTCGCCGCCCGCCGCATCGACCAGGCGGCGCAGGGTGGCGGCGCGGATCAGCGGCACGTCGCCATACAAGACCAAAGTCGGCGCTGGCGGGACGGCGGCCAACTGAGGAATGGCCTGAAGCACCGCGTGCCCGGTGCCGAGCTGCGGCTCCTGCTTCGCCCAGAGCAAATCGGGCGCGTCGATCGTCGCGCGCACCGTTTCGCCGCCATGACCGTAAACCACACAGATTTTCGCGGGATCGAGTCGCCGCGCGGTGTCGATCACATGACCCAGCATCGGCTTGCCGGCGATGGGATGTAGCACCTTGGGCAGGTCGGAGCGCATGCGCTTGCCCTGCCCGGCAGCGAGGATGACGACATTAAGCATGGCTTCAGCGCGGCAGCGTGCTGGCTCCCATGAGGAAGGCATCGACAGCGCGTGCGCACTGGCGACCCTCGCGGATCGCCCAGACGACCAGCGACTGGCCGCGCCGCATGTCGCCGGCGGCGAAGACCCTGGGCACGCTGGTCGCGTAATCGTCGGTCGTCGCCTGCGCGTTGCCGCGCGCGTCCTTCGTCACGCCGAAGGCGTCGAGCACGCCGCCGGCCGGGCTGGTGAAGCCCATGGCGAGAAAGGCGAAATCGGCCTGCATCTCGAATTCGGAGCCGGGCACTTCCTTCATCTTGCCGTCGCTCCAGTCGAGGCGCACGCACTTGAGTGCCTTGAGGCGTCCTTGTTCACCGATGAATTCCTTGGTGGCGATCGACCAGTCGCGCGAACAGCCCTCGAGATGGGACGAGGAGGTGCGCAGGCGGTTCGGCCAGTAAGGCCAGACCAGCGGCTTGTCTTCCTGCTCGGGCGGGCGCGGCATCAGTTCGATCTGCGTGATGGCGGCGGCGCCGTGGCGATTCGAGGTGCCGACGCAGTCGGAGCCGGTATCGCCGCCGCCGATGACCACGACATGTTTGCCGCGCACGTTGATGGCGTTCTTGCGGCCACCCGCCACTTCGCGGTTTTGCGGGATGAGGAATTCCAGCGCGTAATGCACGCCGGCCAGATCGCGGCCGGGCACCGGCAGGTCGCGCGGCGTCTCCGCGCCGCCGGCCAGCACCACGGCATCGAAATCGCCGAGCACGCTGGCGGCAGACAGCGTGCGCACGGCATCGCTGACCACGCCGGCCGGCAGCCCGTCGCCGATCAGGGTGCGCGTGCGGAAGGACACGCCCTCGGCGTGCAGCTGCGCCATGCGCCAGTCGATCAGGCGCTTGTCGAGCTTGAAGTCGGGAATGCCGTAGCGCAGCAGGCCGCCGATGCGGTCGTTCTTCTCGAACACCGTCACCGCGTGGCCGACGCGCGCGAGCTGCTGGGCGCAGGCCAGGCCGGCGGGGCCGGAGCCGACGATGGCGACCTTCTTCCCCGTCCGGGTGGTGGCGGGCTGCGGCACGACCCAGCCGTTCTCGCCGGCCTTGTCGATGATGGCACGTTCGAGCGACTTGATGCCGACCGGATCGGCGTTGATGCCGAGCGTGCAGGCAGCCTCGCAGGGCGCGGGGCAGATGCGGCCGGTCATCTCCGGGAAGTTGTTGGTGGAGTGCAGGATGTCGCTGGCCGCACGCCAGTCGCCGCGATAGACCGCGTCGTTGAAATCCGGAATGTTGTTGTTGACCGGGCAGCCGTTGTTGCAAAAGGGGATGCCGCAATCCATGCAGCGCGCGCCCTGCACCTTGGCCTGGTCGTCGGCCAGGCGCGGCGCGAATTCGCGGTAGTGCTTGAGGCGAGACTCGACGGGCTCGTAGCCTTCGGATTGACGTTCGAATTCGAGAAAACCGGTGGGCTTGCCCATCACGCTGCCTCTTTCAGTTGGCCCGCGGCGATTTCCTTGAGCGCGCGGCGATATTCGTTGGGAAACACCTTGACGAACTTCGTGCGGAAGCCCGCCCAGTCGCCGAGAATGCGCCGGGCCTGCTGGCTGCCGGTCTCGGCCAGATGCTTTTCGATCAGGGATTTCAGCAACTCTTCGTCGGTGCTGTGGCGATGGCGCGTGCCGTCGTCGGGCTGCTCGGCCGCCGGCAGCACCCGCTCCAGTGCCACCTGGGCGGTGTTGCAGCGCTTGGCGAACATCTCGTCCTCGTCGAGCACGTAGGCGATGCCGCCCGACATGCCCGCCGCGAAGTTGCGCCCGGTGGCGCCCAGCACCACCACGGTACCGCCGGTCATGTATTCGCAGCCATGGTCGCCGGTGCCCTCGACCACCGCCGTGGCCCCCGAGTTGCGCACACCGAAGCGTTCGCCGGCCACGCCGCGGAAGAACACCTCGCCCTCGGTGGCACCGTAGAGCACGGTGTTGCCGACGATGATGTTTTCGCACGGCTTGCCGCGAAAGTCGGCGGCGGGCTTGACGACGATACGGCCGCCGGACAGGCCCTTGCCGACGTAGTCGTTGGCCTCGCCGGTCAGTTCGAGCGTGATGCCGCGCGCCAGGAAGGCGCCGAAACTCTGGCCCGCCGTGCCGTTCATGCGGATGCGGATGCTGTCGTCGGGCAGGCCCGCATGGCCGTAGCGCTTCGCCACTTCATGCGACAGCATGGTGCCGACGGTGCGGTTGCGGTTCTTCACCGCAACGGCAAATTCGACCTGCTTGCCCTTTTCCAGCGCCGGCATGGCCTTGGCGACCAGTTCGCGGTCGAGCGCCTTGTCGATGCCGTGATCCTGCGTCTCGCAGTGCAAGCGCGCCACTTCGGCGGGAACGTTCGGCATGTGGAAGATGCGCGAGAAGTCGAGGCCGCGCGCCTTCCAGTGGTCGATGCCGTCCTGCATGTCGAGCAGGTCGGATCGGCCGATCAGCTCGTCGAACCGCCGGATGCCCATTTCAGCCATCAGGCGGCGCGCTTCCTCGGCAACGAAGAAGAAATAATTGACGACGTGCTCGGGCTGGCCAGTGAAGCGCTTGCGCAGCACCGGATCCTGCGTCGCCACGCCGACCGGGCAGGTGTTGAGGTGGCACTTGCGCATCATGATGCAGCCCTCGACGACCAGCGGCGCCGTCGCAAAACCGAACTCGTCGGCGCCGAGCAAGGCGCCGATCACCACGTCGCGACCGGTCTTCATCTGGCCGTCGACCTGCACGCGGATGCGGCCGCGCAGGCGGTTCAGCACCAGGGTCTGTTGCGTCTCGGCCAGGCCCAGTTCCCACGGGGTGCCGGCATGCTTGATCGACGACAGCGGCGAAGCGCCGGTGCCGCCATCAAAGCCGGCGATCACCAGATGGTCGGCCTTGGCCTTCGATACGCCGGCGGCCACCGTGCCGACGCCCACTTCGGAAACCAGCTTGACGGAGATCGAGGCGACCGGATTGGCGTTCTTCAGGTCGTGGATCAGTTGGGCGAGATCTTCGATCGAGTAGATGTCATGATGCGGCGGCGGCGAAATCAGTCCGACGCCCGGCACCGAATGACGCAGGTAGCCGATGTACTCCGAAACCTTGTGACCGGGCAGCTGGCCGCCCTCGCCGGGCTTGGCGCCTTGCGCCATCTTGATCTGGATCTGGTCGGCGTTGGCCAGGTATTCGGCGGTGACGCCGAAGCGGCCGGAGGCCACCTGCTTGATGGCGGAACGCAGCGAATCGCCCTCCCGGAGCGGGATGTCGCGCTCGATGCGGTTCATGCCGAGCACGCTGCCCACCGTCTCGCCGGCGCCGACTTTGCGGAAACGACGCGGATCCTCGCCGCCCTCGCCGGTGTTCGACTTGCCGCCGATGCGGTTCATGGCGATGGCCAGCGTGCTGTGCGCCTCGGTGGAAATCGAGCCCAGCGACATGGCGCCGGTGGCGAAACGCCTGACGATCTCGGCGGCCGGCTCGACTTCATCGAGCGGCACCGGCGCGCCGGCCGGCTTGATCTGGAACAGTCCGCGCAGCGTCATGTGGCGGCGGGTCTGGTCGTTGATGAGGCGTGCGTACTCTTCGTAGGTCTCGTATTTGCCTGCGCGAGTCGCGTGCTGCAATTTGGCGATCGCGTCGGGCGTCCACAGGTGTTCCTCGCCGCGCACGCGGAAGGCGTACTCGCCGCCGATGTCGAGCGCATGCGCCAGCACCGGATCGTTGCCGAAGGCGGCGGCATGCACGTTCAGCGCTTCGAGCGCGACTTCCTTGAGGCCGATGCCTTCGATGCGCGTCGGCGTGCCCTTGAAATAGCGATCGACGAATTCGGACGACAGGCCCACGGCCTCGAAGATCTGCGAGCCGACATAGGACTGGTAGGTCGAGATGCCCATCTTCGACATCACCTTCATCAGGCCCTTGCCGATCGCCTTGATGTAGCGCTTGCGGCAATCGTAGGCAGATGGCTTGCCAGGCAGCGACGGCGCGAGGGCGTCGATGCTGGCGAAGGCCATCCAGGGGTGGATGGCCTCGGCGCCGTAGCCCGCCAGCAGGGCGAAGTGATGCACCTCGCGCGCGTCGCCGGTCTCCACCAGCAGGCTGCACGCGGTGCGCAGGCCGGCCTTGACGAGATATTGATGCACCGCCGAACAGGCCAGCAGCGAGGGAATCGCGACGCGGGTCGCATCGACCCGGCGGTCGGACAAGATGATGACATTGCTGCCCTGGCCGACGGCGCGTTCGGCGGCGGCACAGGCTTCATACAGGGCGCGGCTCATGCCGACCGGGCCGCCGGTGGCGGGCGTGGTGATGTCGATCACCTTGGAACGGAACACGCCGTCGGTGAGGCCATCGATCGCCTTCAGCTTGGCCATGTTCTCCGGTGCGAGGATCGGCTGCAACACCTCGAGACGCGGCGTCGGTTCGCGCTCGTCGACATTGAGCAGATTCGGATTCGGGCTGACCAGCGAGATCAGCGACATGACGATCTCTTCGCGGATCGGGTCGATCGGCGGGTTGGTCACCTGGGCGAACAACTGCTTGAAGTAGCTGAACAGCGGCTTGTTCTTGTTCGAGAGCACCGGCAGGGCGACGTCGTTGCCCATCGAACCGGTGGCCTCCTCGCCGTTGGCGGCCATCGGTTCGAGCACGAATTTGAGATCTTCCTGCGTGTAGCCGAAGGCCTGCTGCAACTCGAGCAGCGATAGCGCCGGCAGGGCCGGCACGGAAACCTCGGGCATTTCATCGACGTAATGGCGCGACCGCTCGATCCACTGGCGATAGGGCTTGGCCTGCGCCAGCGTATGCTTGATCTCCTCGTCGTCGACGATGCGGCCCTCTTCCAGATCGATCAGCAGCATCTTGCCCGGCTGGAGGCGCCATTTCTTGACGATGCGCGCTGCCTCGATCGGCAGGACGCCGGCCTCCGATGCCAGCACCACCAGATCGTCGTCGGTGACCAGATAACGGGCAGGCCGCAAACCGTTTCTGTCCAGCGTGGCGCCGATCTGGCGGCCGTCGGTGAAGGCCATCGCCGCCGGGCCGTCCCAGGGCTCCATCAGCGCCATGTGGTATTCGTAAAAGGCGCGCCGGTCCTCGTCCATCAGCGGATTGCCGGCCCAGGCTTCCGGAATCAGCATCATCATCGCGTGCGGCAGGCTGTAACCGCTCATCGTCAGCAATTCGAGCGCGTTGTCAAAGCTGGCGGAGTCGGATTGACCGTCGTAGATCAGCGGCCAGATCTTTTCCAGATCCTCGCCGAACAGCGGCGAGGAAATGTCGCGCTCGCGCGCGCGAATCCAGTTCACGTTGCCGCGCAGGGTATTGATTTCGCCGTTGTGGGCGATCATGCGGAAGGGGTGTGCCAGATCCCAGGTCGGGAAGGTGTTGGTCGAAAAGCGCTGGTGCACCAGGGCCAAGGCCGAGACCAGGCGCTCGTCCTGCAAATCGAGGAAGTATTCGCCGACCTGGTCGGCCAGCAGCATGCCCTTGTAAACGAGGGTGCGCGTCGACAGGGATGGAACGTAGAACATCTTGACGTCGGGCAGTTTCAAGGCCTGCACGCGATGGCCGGCCTCCTTGCGGATGACGAAGAGCTTGCGTTCGAAGGCATCGGCGTCCCCGACGTCGGCGCCCCGGCCGATGAACACCTGGCGGATCACCGGTTCCAGGTCGCGCGCGGCTTGCGCCAGCCCGCGGTTATCGACCGGCACGTCGCGCCAGCCGAGCAGCTTTTGTCCTTCGTAGCGGATGGTGCGCTCGATCGCCGCCTCGCAGGCGCGGCGGCTTTCCGCATTGCGCGGCAGAAACAGCATGCCGACGCCATATGCGCCGGCCGGGGGCAGGCCGACGCCCTGTGCCGCCATTGTGGCGCGCAGGAACGCGTCGGGAATCTGGATCAGGATGCCGGCGCCATCGCCGAGCAGCGGGTCGTAGCCGGTGGCGCCGCGATGCTCGAGATTCTTGAGAATCTGCAGGCCCTGGGCGACGATGGCGTGGCTTTTTGCGTTCTTGATGTGGGCGACGAAGCCGACGCCGCAGGCGTCATGCTCGTAGGCGGGGTCGTAGAGACCCGCGCGGCGGGGTTGGTCCATCGTGCGGTTCCTGGCGAAGATGCCGTCAAAAAGGCCGGGGCCACGCCATGCATGGCCCCGGCCGTCCGAAGATCAGGCGAACCGCGAAATATACCGGGATCGCTGTCCCGGCTCAACCCGGAAGTTTCGTCAGAACACGCCCTGTGCCGTCATCGCGTCGGCGACCTTGACGAAGCCGGCGATGTTGGCGCCATCGACGTAATTGACGAAACCATCCTTCTCCGTTCCGTAACGCACGCAATTGCCGTGGATGTCCTTCATGATGCGGTGCAGTTGGGCATCCACTTCCTCGCGCGCCCAGTACAGACGCTGCGAGCTTTGCGTCATCTCCAGGCCGGAGGTGGCCACGCCGCCGGCGTTGGCCGCCTTGCCCGGGCCGTAGAGAATCTTGGCATCGAGGAAAACGTGCACGGCATCGAGGTTGGACGGCATGTTGGCGCCCTCGGCGACGCACTTGACGCCGTTCTTCACCAGTTCGCGCGCATCGTCGCCGTCGACTTCGTTCTGTGTCGCGCAGGGCAGGGCGATATCGACCGGCACGCCCCAGGGACGCTTGCCCGCTTCGTACTTGAGGCCGAACTTCTGCGCATATTCGGAGACGCGGCCGTACTGGTTGTTCTTGATGTCCATCAGCGCATCGAGTTTCTCGCGCGTGAAACCGGCTTCGTCGATGACGGTGCCGTTGGAGTCGGAGCAGGTCACCACCTTGCCGCCCAGTTCGAGCACCTTCTCGATGGCATATTGGGACACGTTGCCGGAACCCGACACCGAGACACGCATGCCGTCGAAACTCATGTTCTTGCGCGCCAGCTGTTCCTGCACGAAATACACCAGGCCATAACCGGTCGCCTCCGGACGGATCAGGCTGCCGCCGAAGGACAGGCCGCGCCCGGTGAACACGCAGGCGGCATTGTTCGACAGCTTCTTCATCATGCCGGCCATGAAGCCGACTTCGCGCCCGCCCACGCCGATATCGCCGGCCGGCACATCGGTATCCGGCCCGACATGGCGATACAGTTCCACCATCAGCGCCTGGCAAAAACGCATGATCTCGCCGCGGCTCTTGCCCTTCGGATCGAAATCGGAACCGCCTTTGCCGCCGCCCATCGGCAGGGTGGTCAGGGCGTTCTTGAAGGTCTGCTCGAAGGCGAGGAATTTGAGGATCGACAAGTTGACCGAGGGGTGGAAGCGCATGCCGCCCTTGAACGGGCCGATCGCCGAGTTGTGCTGGATGCGGAAGGCGCGGTTGACGTGCGCCTCGCCCTTGTCGTCCAACCACGAGACGCGGAACTGGATCGCGCGCTCGGGTTCGACCAGGCGCTCGAGCAAAGCGGAATCGGCGTAGCGCGGATTCGCGGCGATGAAGCCCCACAGGCTGCCCATGACTTCCTGCACCGCCTGCTGGAACTCCGGCTGGTTCGGATCGCGTGCACGCACGTAGTCCATGAAGTCCGCAAGATTCTTGTATTTCATCTTTTGTTGCTCCCTTCGCAAATGATTCGGTTTGATTTTCGAACCGCCGCAGTCAGCCCTGGCGCGGCGCCGCACAATCTCGGGGCGTCGGAATATACGCCGATGCACGATATTCGTGCAATGCGGCCGATCAAGTCGGTGCGGCCTGGTTTCCGTCCGTGAGGATCGCGACCTGCTGGCGTTCGGCGTCGGCGTGCAGCAAGGCCTGGCCGGGCGGCAGGTCGATGACGCGCACGGTAGCGGCGTGAATTTCTTGGCCGGGGAGCAGCTCGGCCAGCCGGTTCGGCTGGCCGATCAGGAACGCGTCGTCGAGACGGTTGCCCTCGCGCCCCGGAAACAGCGCGAAATAGAGCATGTCGGCCTCGATCAGCTCGTTGAGGAAATGCGTGCCGAGCGAGACGTCGGGCACCAGGTTCTCGTTCATGGCGACGATCTCGCACAGCGCGGATACGCGGTTGATCTCGTTGAAGGTGACCGGCAGGCCGAGCCAGGGGTCGCGCGTACCCCAGCGGCCCGGGCCGAGCACCACGAGGGTGCGCCCGGCGCTGGCCTGGTTGATGCGACCGATCAGACGCGCCACCTCGTGCCGCGCGCCCTGGTTCATCGCGCCATAGCGGGCGGGCACCACATAGACGATCCGGTCCGGACGCAACACGCGGCTCGGTCCGATCACCGCACCCTGTGCGGTGATCGGCGCCGTATCCGCAGCACGGGGCGCGATGTCCGTCGCGGTATCCACGCTGCGCATCTGCACCGGGCGGCATTGCAACAGGTTAATGCGGTAACCGCCTTCCGGCAGCACGTTCATGGCGAACTCGATTTCCACCGGATGTCGATAGGCCGCGTGCAAGGTCGCCAGCATGTCGCGCAGGTCGGCGACGAAGGGAGTTTCGTCGAGCAGGCGGTCGAAGGTCAGGAAGGCAGGCTTGCCCTCGTCCTCCCGGGTGGTGAACAGCGCGAGCGGATAGTCCGGCTGATCCTGCACCATGGCGGCGAAAGGACCGCTGACGATGCGGTTGGCATCGAGATCGATGGCATCCATGCGGCGCTGGGCATGGCGCGCGATGTCGCCGAAATTGGTCTCCGGCCGCAGTTCCGGCGCGTTCAAGGCCACCAGGCGCGTGTAGTCGTCGTCGGTGCGATCGACGGCGCGGGTGCCCAGGCCCGCCACCAGGCGGATCACGCCGGCCTTCATGTCGATCTGCGGATTCCAGCGATAAGGGTTTACCGACAGACCGACGCCGGCGGCGTGCGGATGGAAGTATCGACCGCCCGCCGTGCCGGAGACGCGCATGATGAGCACGGCCATCTGCTCGTTTTCGGCGAGCAGGCCGCGCCGCTCGCGGTAACGCAGCGCCTGTTCGCTCATCGTGCTGGCATAGACCTGGCGTACCGCGTCGAGCAGGCTCTCCAGCCGTTTTTCCCAGGGGCCGCGATTGGCGCAGAACACGCTGTCGTACTGGCCGGCGAAGGCGTTGCCGTAGCGATCCTCGAGTCGCGAACTGGAGCGCACGATGAACGGCCATTCGCCGAAGTACTCGAGCATGCCCTCGAACTGGCGCAGTGTGGTCGGCGAGAAGCGGCCGGCGAGGATGCGCGCGCGCGCCTCGTCGATCTCCTTGAGGAAGGTCTCCGGGTCGCGCTGGCGACGGCGGATCCACCACAGGCCGTTATGCACCAGGAAGGTGTCGAAGACTTCCGTGCCGATGTAGAAGGAATCGTGCGCCTCGAGGCGGGCGTCCAGATGCGGCGCGTCGCGGCGCAACACGGCGCGCGCCAGCAGCATGCCGAGCGCCTTGCCGCCGATGGTGCCGCTGCCGATCATGCGCGTGCGTACCGTCAGCAGGTCGTCGAGGCGCAGGTATTCGTCGATCAGGCGGCGCATGGCCGGATCGCCCGGGAACAGCAGCCGGCTCAGGCGCCCGAACCACTCCTCCTCGGCGGGATCGGGAAAGCCCGCTCGCCGTGCCGCCGCGACCGACTTTGCGGCGGCGAACTGCTTGCGCCAGTGGCCGACGACCGGAATGTCCTCGAGCCCCGGCCATTGCGAATTGGCGAGGATCTCCGAGACGGTGCCGCTGTCGCGCACCGGGCGGAAATGATCGCCGGGCTCCCAGGCATGGATCAGGTTCATCGCCGCCGCCGAGCGGTGCTGCACCTTGAGGGGGCGCAGGTAAAGTTTGTCGCGACAGCGGAAGACGTCGATGAGGAACTGCGTGGTGTCGGTGATGACGCCCATGGCCGACTGGGCATGGTGGTTGCGGAGCACGCCGAAGTAAGTGACGGTGTCCAGGTCGAACAGGCGCGGACAGGTCAGGCGGAAAAAATTGCCCATCATGCGGTCCGACTGCCAGGCATCGGAGAGGTGCGACAGGCAATCGAAGACATATAGCGTTTCGCGGCCGGCCGCCTCGATCACCGAATGCACCTGATCGACGAAGGCCTCGAAGCCGGCACCGGGATCGGGCCGGTGAATCTCGGCCTGGTCGAGCAACGCCGGATGGTCGGCGAAACGGAAGTAGATCAGGCGCAACTGCGCCGCCCGCGCGGCCGCGGCGTAGGGCTCGACCAGGGCGCGGTACTTGTCCAGCGACTCGATCTGCCAGACGATATTGTCGCCGGGGCGCACGCCGTGCAGCACGGCGTCGAGTTCGTGCAGGCCGGTGGTGGGGCAAAAGAGCGTGGTCATCGCGCGTTTCCTTTCAGTCCATGCCGACGGCGAACAGGCGGCCGTGTTCGCGGATCGCGTAGCGGTCGGTCATGCCGGCGATGTAGTCGGCGACGGCGCGCGCCATGTCCGCGCGCTCGCCGCGTGCGCGGTCTTGCGCCGGCAGCAGGCGCGGATCGGCCAGGAAGGCGCCGAACAGTTCGCGCACGATGCGACGCGCCTTGGTGGTCATGCGCACCACCTGGTAGTGGCGATACAGGTTCTCGCGCAGGAAGGACTTGAGCGCGCGGTTTTCCTCCGCCATTTCGGGCGAGAACCCGACCAGCGGCGGTGCGCGTTCGACGTCTGCCAGCGACGCGACACCGGCCTGCGTCAGCCTGCGCCCGGTTTCGGCGAGCAGGTCGGTGACCTGCGCATCGATCATGCGTCGCACCGTCTCATGCACCAGCCGGCGGCCGCGCAGTTGCGGAAAGTCGGCGCGGGCGGCACGGCGATGCCGCTCGAAGAGGCTGACCGATTCGATCTGCTCGAGCGTGACCAGCCCGGAACGCAGGCCGTCATCGACATCGTGGTTGTTGTAGGCGATCTCGTCGGCCAGGTTGCAGATCTGCGCTTCGAGCGAAGGGCGGCGATCATTCAGGAAACGCTCGCCCACCGCGCCGAGTTCGCGCGCGCGCGCGGGCGAACAGTGTTTGAGGATGCCGGCGCGCGTCTCGAACATCAGGTTCAGCCCGTCGAAGGCGCCGTAGCGTTCTTCGAGGCGGTCGACGATGCGCAGGCTTTGCAGGTTGTGCTCGAAACCGCCGTGGTCCGCCATGCATTCGTTCAGCGCATCCTGGCCCGCGTGGCCGAAGGGGGTGTGGCCCAGATCGTGCGCCAGCGCGACGGCTTCGGTCAGGTCGTCGTTCAGGTTCAGGGCGCGCGCCACGCTGCGGGCGATCTGCGCGACCTCGATGGAATGGGTAAGCCGCGTGCGGAACAGATCGCCCTCGTGATTGACGAACACCTGGGTCTTGTATTCGAGACGGCGAAAGGCCGTCGAATGCACGATGCGATCACGGTCGCGCTGAAATTCGCCACGCGCTTTCGGGCGCGGCTCGGTCAGGGCGCGTCCGCGCGAGACGTCTTCGCGGACGGCGTAGGGCGCCAGATCAGACACAGCAGGCTTCGATGGCGGTGCGGATTTCGTCTTGCGGCGCCTCCGCCCAGGTGATCGCCGCGCCGAGCCTCTTGAGCAGGACCAGACGCAGCCGGCCGGCAATCACTTTCTTGTCGTGGCCCATCAGGTCGAGGTAGCGCGCAGCACCCAGCGCGGGGCCGGCGACCGGCAGTTTCGCGTGCGTCAGCAGGGCGCGCACGCGCGCGACGTCGGCATCCGTCAGCCAGCCGAGCCGGCGCGAAAGTTCGGCCGCCATCATGGTGCCGGCCGCCACGGCCTCGCCGTGCAGCCATTCGCCATAGCCGACGCCCGTCTCGATCGCATGGCCGAAGGTGTGGCCCAGGTTCAGCAAGGCGCGGCCGCCTTCCCTGGCCGTCTCGAGTTCGTCGGCGGCGACCACGTCCGCCTTGTTGGCGCAGGAACGCTCGATGGCGTAGGTCAGCGCGGCGGCATCGCGCGCCATCAGGCGATCCATGTTCGCTTCCAGCCATTCGAGGAAGGGCAGGTCGCGAATCAGTCCGTATTTGATCACCTCGGCCAGGCCGGCCGACAGTTCCCGATCCGGCAGGGTGTTCAGCGTGTCGGTAGCGGCGATCACGGCGCGTGGCTGCCAGAAGGCGCCGATCATGTTCTTGCCGCGCGGATGGTTGATGCCGGTCTTGCCGCCCACCGAGGAATCGACCTGGGCGAGCAAGGTGGTCGGCACTTGGACGAAGGGCACGCCACGCTGGTAGCTGGCGGCCGCGAAGCCCGCGAGATCGCCGACGACGCCGCCGCCGAGGGCGACGACGGGTGTGCTGCGGTCGCAGCGTTCGGCCAGCAGGTGGTCGAAGATCGCGTTCAGCGATTCCCAGTTCTTGTGCGCCTCGCCGTCGGGCAACACGATCGCCGTGCTGCCAACGCCGACTTTCGCGAGGCTGGCGCGCAGGCGTTCGAGGTAGAGCGGCGCCACGATTTCGTTGGTGACGATGGCGACGCGCCGGCCGAGGTTCATCCCGGGCAGGACGTCGAGCAGGCCGGGGCCGATGTGGATCGGATAGCTGCGGCTACCGAGTCCGACGTGCAGTGTGCTCATGCGGATTGGGCGATGGCGTCTTCGATGGTTTTCAGGGTCGGGGCGAGCCCCGCGCCGGATTCCACCACAAGATCGGCAATTTCGCGATAGAGCGGGTCGCGGCGGGTGACCAGTTGCGCGATGCGCCCGAGCGGGTCGGTGACCTGCAAGAGGGGGCGCGACTTGTCGTGGCGCGTGCGGGCATACAGCATTTCCGGCGCGGCGTGCAGAAAGACGACGAATCCCGTCGCGGTCATGCGCACGCGGTTGAGCGGATCGAGAACCGCCCCGCCGCCGGTGGCGACGACGACGCCTTCTTCGGATGAAATTTCGCCCAGCGCCTGGGCTTCGCGGCGGCGGAAGCCGGCCTCGCCCTCGATCTCGAAGACGGTGGACACCGGAACGCCGGTCCGGCTTTCCACGGCCTGGTCGATATCCTCGAAACGCCAGCCGAGCGCGCGCGCCAGGCGCCGGCCGACCGTGGTCTTGCCGGCGCCCATCATTCCGACCAGATAGATTCTTCTAGCCCGCAACGGAAAGGGAAGTCTGGCGGTTTGGAATCTTTCAGCGCAGCGTCAGGCGATCATTCACGATCTGCGGCGTGATGAAGACCAGCAGCTCGGTCTTCTTGTCCACTTTCTCGTTCTTGCGGAACATGAAGCCGACGTAGGGCAGGTCGCCGAGCAGCGGGACGCGCGTGGTGCTGTTGCTTTCTTCCATCAGGAAGATGCCGCCGATGACGACCGTACCGCCGTTTTCGACCAGCACTTCGGTCTTGACGTGCTTGGTGTCGATCGCCAGGCCGGAACCGGTGAGCAGGTCGCGGTTCGGCGAATCCTTGTTGATCTCGAGCTTCATCATCACGCGGTTGTCGGGCGTGATCGACGGCGTGACCTTCAGCGCCAGGTTGGCCCTGCGGAACTGCACCGCCGTGGCGCCCGAGGCCGAAGCCTGCTGGTAGGGGATTTCCGTACCCTGTTCGATCAGCGCCTCCACCTGGTCGGCCGTCATGACGCGCGGGCTGGAGATGATCTTGCCGCGGCCATCGGCTTCGAGGGCAGAGAGTTCAAGATTCAGGAAATTGGTCAGCCGGTTGTTGAACAGTACCAACGAGATCTGTGCGGGCCCCTGCGAGGCAATGTTCGCGGCGCGAAAATCCGCGTTGTTGCCGGCGAGTGTCGGATTGGGGCCTGTCGCTGCGCCGAGACCGCCCCCGACAGCGAAACTGCTCGGCCCGATCCAGCTTGTACGGCCATTCCTGAGGATGGGATCCCCGCCCAGAAGCTGTGCCCGACTGCCAAACCCCAGGCGCGCGCCAAGGTTGCGGCTGAAGCTGTCCGTCGCCTCGACGATACGCGCCTCGATCAGCACCTGGCGCACCGGGACGTCGATTTCCTTGATCAGGCGGCGCACTTCCTCGAGACGGGTCGGGGTGTCGAGCACGAACAGCTTGTTGGTGCGCACGTCGAAGGTGGCGCTGCCCCGCTTGGAAAGCACGGGCTGGTCCTTGTTGGACAACAGGCGCTGGATCGCATCGGCCTTCTGGTAGTTGAGCTGGAAAATCTCGGTGCGGATCGGCTCGAGATCGGCGATCTGCTGCTGCGATTCGAGCGCCAGCCGCTCCTTCGACATCAGCTCGTCGTGCGGCGCGATCCAGACCACGTTGCCGCGCTTCCTCATCGCCAGGTTCTTCTGCTGCAGGACGATCTCGAGCGCCTGATCCCAGGGCACGTCGTTCAGGCGCAACGAAACGTTGCCGGCGACGGAATCGCTCAGCACGATATTGAAGTTGGTGATGTCGGCGAACACGTGCAGCAGCTCGCGCAGCGGAATGCTCTGGAAGTTGAGGGAGATCGGCTCGCCCTGGTAGCCCGCCTTGCTCCCCTGGAACAGCTTGTTGGGATCTTCGGCCACCGGCTTCAGCGTAATCACGAAACGGTTGTCGCTCTGGAACGCCACGTGCTCCCACAGGCCCTTGGGCGTGATTTCCATGCGCACATCCTCGCCGACGGTGCGGGTGGAAATCATCGTCACCGGCGTGGCGAAGTCGACAACATCCATCTGGCGACGCAGATTCTCGGGCAGCCGGCTCTTGCGGAAGAAAACCTCCAGCTTGGTGCCACGCTGCTGCACATCCACGCCCGTCTCGGCCGAACTCAGGTCCACCTCGATGATGCCTTCGCCATCCCGGCCGCGCCTGAACTGGATGTCGCGCACGCCATGGCTCGCCTTGGGATCGGCACTGCCGGCGAAACGCTGCATCGCGGGGGCCTCGCCCGGTGCGGGGAGGTCGTCGATCAGCGTGATCACAAGCGCATTGCCATCCTGCCGCGATTCGAAACGCATGGTGCGATCGAGGTTGAGTACCAGACGGGAACGATCGCCTGCCTGGACGACGTTCAGGCTGCGAATGCCGCCCTCGTTGATTGCCTTGGCCGAATAGCCCAGGGCGTTACCTGTGCCGGGCAGGTCGAACACCAGCCTGGCGGGATTGGCGATGCTGAAATGCGCAGGCGTCGCCGACAAGGCCTGTTGGAGGACGACCTTGACGACCGTGCGATCAGCCGCCTTGCCGACTTGCAGGCTTTCGATGCGATTGCTCGGCTCGACAGCCGCAGAATGCAAGGGCAAGCCACCGGCAGCGAGTGCGACGAAAATCAACCATAGACGCGCGAATTTCATTTACCTGCCTCCTTGCCCTGCACCTCCCCCCTGCATCAGGAGGGCTTGTTCCCGTTCAACCCAGGCGGCCGTCTGACCGCTGGGATCTTGTACCGTTTCGACCAGCTTCACCTCGTTGTCGCTGATCGCGACGACGCGCCCGTAATCGAGCCCCATGTGGTTGCCAATCGCCACCTGGTAGAGGGCGCCATCCACCCGCACCAGCGCATGCTTTTTCGCCTTTTTGCTGACGACGCCGACAAACTGGATCGATTCGAGGGGGAAGGATTCCAGTTGCTCGCGTGGCCGGTTGAAATCGGGCTGGTTCACGCCAACCGCCTCTTTCTTCTCGGCCTCGACGCGCCGATCACTAAAGGGATCGGGATACTCCTGGGCATCGTAGGGTGCGACTGGGAAGGGTTTGAGTTCGGGCAGGGGCGGAACCTGCCCCTTCAGATCCCGCGATGATTCGGCCATCCACTGCTTGATGTCCTCATGCTCCGCTCCGCCGCAGCCAGTCAGCGCGAACAGGGCGCACAAGCCGAAAGCCCCGAGACGCATGCGCATCATTTCCGCCCCCCGCCCTGGGCCGCCTTCGCCTGCTGCTGGCGCGCCGCGACTTCCTGATCGCTCAGATAGCGGAAAGTCTTGGCAGTGGTCTTCAGGCTCAACTCCCCCGACTTTCCTGCGGGTTCGATCACCACGTTGTTCAGCGTCACGATGCGCGGAAGTTTGGCGATGTCATCCGTAAAGGCACCGAAGTCGTGGTAGTTGCCGGTGATATTCACGATGATCGGCAGCTCGGCATAGAAATCATGGACCACGGTACTGCCAGGCTTGAACAGATCGAACTTCAGGCCGCGCCCGAGCCCGGCCTGGTTGATATCGATCAGGAGGGATTCCATTTCAGTGGCGTTCGGCAGCTGTTTGAGCAGGGCGCCGAACGAGCGCTCGATCTCGGCGAGCTGGTTGCGGTGTTCTTCGAGGTTGACCGCCTGCTTCTTCTTTTCCAGCCAGTCGTTTTTCAGGCGCGCCTCTTCCTGCTGCTTGGCCTCGAGATCGTTCCATTGCGCCTGCCAGCCAAACCAGAAAGCGGCGAAGATCAGTGCGGCGAAAAGGCCAATCAGGGTGGTGATGCGTGGTAACAGGGGCCACGCCCCGGGATCCTTCGGATCGAGACCCTTGAAGTCCTCGGCAAGCACCTTGAGGTCGAGGTTTTTCGCATCGATCTTCGGCATGGCCGGCATGGCCGGCATGGCGGGCTTCTTCATGCCTTTCCTCCGGGTCTCGCCGGCATGGCGCTTTCCGCGGTCTGGCGAGTGATGTGTATCGTCAACGTAAACTCGTTCAGCCTCTGTTTGCCCACCTGGGCGGCCTTGATTTCCACCAGCACCGGCCGCTCAAGCACGGGGGAAGCATCGAGGGTCTGCATCAGCGTGGAAACGCGGGCGTTCGACTGTGCGTAGCCGACCAGCGTGATGCGCTGGCCGTCCTGCTTCATCGAGCGGATGTAGGTGCCGGTCGGCAGGCGCTTGGCCAGCTCCGAAAGCATATGGACGGTTTCGGAGCGATTCACCTGCAGGGACTCGATGACCCGTTTGCGGGCAAGCAACGCGTCGGTTTCCTGCTTGAGTTTGCTGATTTCCGCGATCTGCTTGTCCAGTTCGGCGATTTCCCGCTTCAGGAAGTCGTTTTTGGCGGCCTGGGCGCCGATCTGGTTGTCGATGTATCCGAAGCCGAGAAACCAGATCAGGCCCGCGAGCGCGGCAACCAGGCCGGCAAAGGCGTAGAACTGCTGGCGGCGCGCCTTGCGCTTTTCCTGCCGATGCGGCAGGAGGTTGATGCGGATCATTGATCGAACCTCCGCAAAGCCAGCCCGCAGGCCGCCATCAGCCCGGGTGCCTCGTTGAGCAGCTGCTTGGGCTTCACGCGCTGCGACAGGCTCATGCGGGCGAAGGGATTGGCCATGACGGTTTCGATCTGGGTCCGGTCGCCCACCGCCTCGGCGATGCCCGGCAACAAGGCCCCGCCACCCATCAGAACGATGTGATTGACCTCGCCGTGCTGCGTCGACGTGAAGAAGAACTGCAGGGCGCGGGAGACCTCGAGCGCCAGGTTGTCGAGGAACGGCCGGAGAATCTCGGCCTCGAAGTTTTCGGGCATCGGCCCGTTGCGCTTGAGCTTCTCCGCTTCCTCGAAACTCATCCCGTAGGCACGCATCATGTCCTGGGTGAGCTGGTTGCCACCGAACGCCTGCTCGCGGTTGTAGATCTGCTCGTCGCCGCGCACCATGGTGACCTTCATGGCGTTTGCGCCGATATTGACCAGAGAGAAAATCTGGTCGGACGGATTCCCCGGAAACTGGGCGCGCACGAGTTCGAAAGCCGCCAATATGGCGTAGGACTCCATGTCCATGACCACCGGCTTCAGTTTTGCCGACTCCGCGCAGGCCACGCGATCCTCGACGCCTTCTTTCCTGGATGCGGCGATGAGAACCTCGATTTCATCGGGCGACGACGGGGCCGGGCCGATGACCTGAAAATCCAGATTGACCTCCTCGAGGGCAAAGGGGATGTACTGGTTCGCCTCGGACTCTACTTGGGCTTCCATCTCCGTTTCGCGTAGCCCGGCGGGCAGAATGATCCGCTTGGTGATCACCGCGGCGGTCGGCAACGCCATGGCGACGTGCTTCGTCGCGGTGCCGAGACGCTTCCAGCAGCGCTCCACCGCCCCCGCGAGGGCATCGAGATCGGCGATATTGCCGTCCGTCAGCGCGTTCTGCGCAACCGGTTCGGTGGCGAAGCATTCAACCTGAAACCCGCCGCCCTGCGTGCCCGCCAGCTCCACCATCTTGACCGAGGACGAGCTGATGTCCAGCCCGACCAGGGAGCGCATACCGGGGTTAAGGATCGAAAAGTCGATCTCCAATTTATTCCTTTTAATTCAAAAAGATACGCGACATATCGACAGACTTGATCACATGCTAGCAGCAACTATATCGACTGTAAAGGGAATTCTTTGAGATATCGGTGCCGTTTTGCCTCCGGGCGCGCATTCCCGCAACACCGCGACGGTCGTCCGCTGCGTGCTGCGAGCACGGGACGGAAGGTCGGTCGGGCTGCCCTATAATCCCAAGCCTTCCCCTCCCCCTGTTTTCCGATCAAGACCATGCTGCGCTGGATTTTCCTGCCCTTCGCGCTCGCTCTCGGCGCGGCGCTGTCCGCGCTGGCGTTGTTGGGGATCGTCGTCATCCTGGCTTATCCGCGCTTGCCCTCGATCGAGCTGCTGACGGATTATCGCCCGAAAATCCCGCTGCGCGTGTTCACCGAAGACGGCTACCTGATCGGCGAATTCGGCGAGGAGCGGCGCCACTTCGTGCGGATCGGCGATGTCCCGGAAATCATGAAGCAGGCGATCATCGCCGCCGAGGACGAGCGCTTCTACCAGCACCCGGGCATCGATACCATGGGGATATTGCGCGCGGCCTATGCGAACTTCGTGGGCGGCGGGCGTCGCCAGGGGGCGTCCACCATCACCATGCAGGTCGCCCGAAACTTCTTTCTCTCGTCCGAGAAAACGCTGACACGCAAGCTCTACGAGGCCATGCTGGCCTTCAAGATCGAGGGCAACCTGTCGAAGGACCAGATCCTGGAGATCTATATCAATCAGATCTACCTGGGCCAGCGCGCGCACGGCTTTGCGGCGGCCGCCCGCATCTACTTCGGCAAGGATCTGCGGGAATTGAACATCGCGGAGACCGCGATGCTGGCAGGGCTCCCCAAGGCGCCCTCCGCCTACAATCCGGTGAGCAACCCCAAGCGCGCGAAACTCCGCCAGCAGTACGTCTTGCGCCGCATGTTGCAGCTCGATTTCATTGATGCGCAACAGTTCGCCCAGGCTGGCGAGCAGGCGATACGCGTGCGCCGTCAGCTCGACGATTTTCCCCTGAAGGCCGAGTTCGCGGCGGAAATGGCGCGCCAGATTGTCCTGGAGACCTTCCCGGCGGAAGCCTATGACTCCGGGCTTCAGGTCATCACCACGCTGACGCGCAAGGAGCAGGAGGCGGCCTGGAAAAGCCTGCGCAAGGCCGTTCTCGACTATGACCGGCGGCGTGGCTACCGCGGGGCGGAAATGTATGTCGACATGAAGGGCATCGAGGGCGATGATGATGAACGCATCGATGATCTGCTCGTCGGCATCGAGGACGATGAAGATCTGCGTCTTGCACTGGTTCTCGACGCATCGCCGGAGAAGCTGCGCGCCTACCTGCCGGGCGGAGAAATCGTCACCCTGCAGGGGCAGGGACTGCGCTTCGCCCAGCGCATGCTCGACGCCAAGGCGCCGCCGAATCGACGCTTGCGGCGCGGGGCGATCATTCGTCTTGGCAAGGATGACAAGGCACGCTGGGAGATCGCGCAATGGCCCGAGGTCGAGGCCGCGTTCGTCGCGGGCAGCCCGGCGGATGGCGCGGTTCGCGCGCTCGTCGGCGGCTTCGATTTCGGTCGCAACAAGTTCAACCATGTCACCCAGGCCTGGCGCCAACCGGGGTCGAGCATGAAGCCCTTCGTGTACTCGGCTGCCCTGGAAAAAGGTTTCACGCCCATCTCGGTGCTTCCGGACGCGCCGCTCTCGGTCTCTGCTGCCGAAACCGGCAGCCAGGCGTGGGAGCCGAAAAACTACGATGGCAAGTACGACGGCCCGATGACCCTGCGCTCGGCGCTGGCCAAGTCCAAGAACATGGTTTCGATCCGGCTGATCCAATCCATCGGGCCGGCCTACGCGCAGGATTACATCACCCGGTTCGGTTTCGATGCCGACAAGAATCCTCCCTACCTCACGCTGGCCCTCGGCTCCGGCGCGGTCACGCCCTGGCAGCAACTGGGCGCCTACGCGGTCTTCGCCAATGGTGGCTACCGCATCGCGCCCTACGTCGTCCGGCGCATCCTCGACGCGCAGGGCAATGTCCTGGCGGAATCCCGTCCGGTGCGGGCCGGCGACGAGAGCCTGCGCGTCATCGATCCGCGCAACGCCTGGTTGATGGACAGCATGATGCGCGACGTCGTCCGGCGCGGCACGGCGACACGCGCGGCGAATACTCTGAAGCGCGGGGATCTGGCGGGCAAGACGGGCACGACCAACGACTACGTCGATGCATGGTTTTGCGGTTACCAGCCTGCGATGGTCGGTGTGGCGTGGATGGGCTTCAGCCAGCCCAAACGGCTTGGCGCCGGGGAAACCGGCGGAACCGCCGCATTGCCGATCTGGATCGGCTTCATGCAGACGGCTCTCGAAAACATTCCGGAAACGCAGGCGCCGGTGCCGGACGGCATGCGACGCGTCGATGGCCTCGACCCGCAAACCGGCCAGGCCGTCAGCGAGTACATCTACCGCGAAGCCTTGCCCGACATCGAGGGATCCGCGGCGCCCGCGCAGCCCGCCGGCGTACAGGCCCAGGAGCCCGCAGCACCCGTGGTCGACGCGACGCTGCGCCCCATCGCGCCTGATCGTCGCGTAGCCATGCCGTCCGGTGCGGCTACCACGCCGGACGCAAGTTCGCGCCCGACTGCGCGCTGAGACAGGCGGAGAGGGCTTCCTGCAGGGAACGGCCGTCGCGCGTATCGACCCACCGGCCGGCCTCGTGCCTGAAATGGAATCCGCCTGATCGCGCCGCCACCCAGATCTCGCGTGCCGCCGCATGACGGTTGATGATGATCTTGCTGCCGGCGGCGCACTCGATCTCGATGATGCCGCCCGGTTTCAGTTCGTAGTCGAAATCGGCCGCGCCCGAATCCTCCAGCCCGGCAAGCGCTTCCTCGATCCGCGCCAGTTCCTCATCGGCCAGCGCCAGGAATTCGCGTTCTTCCACATTGCCTCCGTGTTAACATTCCCGTCATGAAAACCTCGACATTGAGCCTGCTTCTCGCCTGCGCGCTGCTACTCTCCGCCTGCGGCAACAAGGGGCCGCTCACGCTCCCGCCGCCTGCCAAGGCCTCTGCGGCCGATCATACTGCGTCCGCCGCACCCCGATGAATCCCGTCTTTCCCAACTTCGACGGCACGCGCGTCGAAGGCGTTGCCTTGGCGGACGTCGCCGCGCGCTTCGGCACGCCGTGCTACGTCTATTCGCGCGCCGCCCTCGCGACCGCCTTCGCGGCCTACCGCACCGCCCTCGCCGGCCGCGATGCGCTGATTTGCTATGCCGTCAAGGCGAACTCCAGTCTCGCCATCCTCAACGTCTTTGCGCGCCTCGGCGCCGGCTTCGATATCGTCTCGGGCGGTGAGCTGGCGCGCGTGCTGGCTGCCGGCGGCGACGCGCGCAAGGTGGTGTTCTCGGGGGTCGGCAAGTCGCGCGCCGAGATGCGGCAGGCGCTCGACGCCGGCATCCTGTGCTTCAACGTCGAATCGGCCGCCGAACTGGAAATGCTGAACGAGGTCGCGGGCGCGGCCGGCCAGCGTGCGCCGGTGTCGCTGCGCGTCAATCCCGACGTCGATCCGAAGACCCACCCCTACATTTCGACGGGATTGAAGTCCGCGAAATTCGGCGTGCCGTTCGAGGAGGCGCTGCCGCTCTATCGCCGTGCCGCCGTGTTGCCGAACGTCGCGGTGTGCGGCATCGACTGCCACATCGGCTCGCAGCTGCTCGATCCCCTGCCTGCCGCCGAGGCTGCCGCAAAAATTCTCGGGCTCGTCGATGCGCTCGCCGCCGAAGGCATCGTGTTGCGCCACATCGATCTGGGCGGCGGCATGGGCATCCGCTACCGCGATGAAAACGTCCCCACGGTCGCCGCGTATCTCGCGCCGCTGCTGAAGGTGCTCGAAGGCCGCGAGGAACGGTTGCTGTTCGAACCGGGCCGTTCGCTGGTCGGCAATGCCGGGCTGCTGCTGACGCGCGTCGAACTGCTCAAGCACGGCGTGGAAAAGAATTTTGCCGTGGTCGACGCGGCGATGAACGACCTCGCGCGGCCGGCGCTCTACGACGCGCATCACGAGATCGTGAAAGTCGGCCCCGGCGAGACGGCGACGACAACCCATCGCTACGAAATCGTCGGCCCGATCTGCGAATCCGGCGACTTCCTCGCCCACGACCGCGAACTGGCGCTCGCGCCCGGCGACCTGCTCGCCATTCTCTCCGCCGGCGCCTACGGCATGGCGATGGCTTCCAACTACAACACGCGGCCGCGCGCCGCCGAGGTCATGGTGGATGGCGAGACGATGCACGCGATCCGCCGCCGCGAAACCGTGCCGGAACTTTTCGCCGCCGAGTCGCTCCTGCCCTGATACGCTGCTTCGGGGTATCTTGCAACGTCATGTCCGTTAGAGCACGTAGCGCGACAGATCCTCGCGCTGCGCCAGTTCGGCGAGCCGTGCATCGACGTAGGCGGCATCGATGGCCACCGCGCCGCTGGCGGCGTCGAACGAGACCTCTTCCAGCAGTTTTTCCATGACCGTGTAGAGCCTGCGCGCGCCGATGTTCTCGGTCCTTTCATTCACCGCGTAGGCGATCTCGGCCAGTCGCCGGACGCCGGCGGCGGCGAATTCCAGCCGCACGTCTTCCGTGCCGAGCAGCGCCTCGTACTGGCGCGTCAGACACGCGTCGGTCTGCGTGAGGATGCGCTCGAAGTCCTCCACCGACAGCGAGTCGAGTTCGACGCGGATCGGGAAGCGGCCTTGCAGTTCGGGGATCAGGTCGGACGGTTTGGCGAAGTGGAAGGCGCCGCTGGCGATGAAGAGGACGTGGTCGGTCTTGATCATGCCGTATTTGGTGGATACCGTCGTGCCCTCCACCAGCGGCAGCAGGTCGCGCTGGACGCCCTGGCGCGACACGTCGGCGCCCTGCGTCTCGCTCCTCGAGGCGATCTTGTCCATCTCGTCGAGGAAGACGATGCCGTTTTGCTCGACGTTCCGCACGGCGCGTGCCTTGACCTCCTCGTCATTGATGAGGCGTGCCGCTTCCTCGTCGGCGAGCGCCTTCATGGCATCGGCGATCTTCATGCGGCGTGTTTTCTTGCGCCCGCCGCCGAGGTTCTGGAACATGCCCTGGATCTGCTGGGTGAGTTCTTCCATGCCGGGCGGCGCGAGGATTTCCATTTGCGCGGCGGGCAGTGCGACTTCGATGTCGATTTCCTTGTCGTCGAGTTGTCCCTCGCGCAGCCTCTTGCGGAACTTCTGGCGCGTCGAGTTTTCTTCGGCCGCCGTCTCGCCAGGGCCGACTCCCGTGCGGGCGGGAGGCAGCAGCGCGTCGAGCACGCGGTCTTCGGCGGCATCCATGGCGCGGTCGCGTACCTGCTTCATGGCACGCTCGCGTTCATCTTTCACCGCCGACTCAACGAGGTCGCGCACGATGGTATCGACATCGCGCCCGACATAGCCGACCTCGGTGAACTTGGTCGCCTCGATCTTGATGAAGGGCGCGTTGGCGAGCCGCGCCAGACGTCTGGCGATTTCCGTCTTGCCGACCCCGGTCGGGCCGATCATCAGGATGTTTTTCGGCGTGATCTCGGAGCGCAGCGGCTCGGCCACCTGGGCGCGGCGCCAGCGGTTTCTGAGGGCGATGGCCACGGCGCGCTTGGCGCGTCCCTGGCCAACGATGTGCTTGTCGAGTTCCGAGACGATCTCGGCGGGAGTCATTTGCGTCATGTGCGCATTATTTCACAGGCTGGCGGCGACCTCCGCGCGGCCCGGGCGCGGTGCGAGCCAGCCTGCTACAATGTTACGTCTAAAGTAATGTTTCGATGAGCGCGCACATTCCTTCGGACTCCTTGCCTGAACACGGCCTCGCCGAGCGCCATGCGATGCTGTCGCAGGCTATCGAGCAAAACCCCCACGCCGTGGTGATCACCGACCTGCAAGGGCACGTGATCTACTGCAATCCCGCCTTTACCCGCATGACGGGCTACACGCTGGGCGAAATCCAGGGGCAAACACCGTCGGTCTGGCAATCGGGGGAGACGCCCGCGACGATCTACTGCGACATGTGGGCCAGCGTCGCCGCCGGCGAACCGTGGGAAGGCGAGATTCGCAACCGGCGCAAGAACGGCGCGCTCTACTGGGAACGCCAGCACATCGGTCCGCTGCGCGACGCAGGCGGCCGCATCGTCCGGCTCGTCTCGATCAAGGAAGACATCACCCATCTGCGCGAGGTCGAACAGGCGCTGCTGCTGCGCGAGCAGGCGCTCGCCTCGACCAACAACGGCATCATGATCAGCCATGCGATCGAGGACGACCACTCGATCATGTACGTCAACCCGGCCTTCGAGCGCATCACCGGTTATTCGGCGCGGGAAGCGGTGGGCCGCATCGGCCGCTTCCTGATGCGCGACGATCTCGCCCAGCCGGGCCTCAACGAGATTCGCGCCGCCCTGCGCGAGAAGCGTCCCGGCCATGCTGTGCTGCGTTCCTACCGCAAGGACGGCTCGATGTTCTGGAACGAGCTGTTCATCTCGCCGATCTCGGACACCAGCCGCCGCGACGTCACGCACTTCGTCAGCATCGTCAACGATGTCAGCGACCGCATGCAGTACCAGACGGCGCTCGAACACCAGGCCACCCACGACAACCTCACCGGGCTGGCCAACCGCAGCCTGCTGAACGACCGCATCGCGCTCGCCATCGGCCACGCCAAGCGTGCCGGACTGATGGTTGCCCTGCTGCTGCTCGACCTCGATCACTTCAAGCACGTCAACGATGCCTATGGCCACTCGGCCGGCGACGTGCTGCTCAGGGAAACCGCGACGCGCCTGCGCCGCTGCGTGCGCGAGGTCGACACCGTGGCGCGCCTTGGCGGCGACGAGTTCGTCATCGTGCTCACCGATCTGACGCAGGCCGACGATGCCGAAACCATCGCCGGCAAGATTCGCGACGCGCTCGCCGAGCCGATCATGATCGACCGCCACGAGGTCTTCGTCGGCGCCAGCATCGGCATCGCGCTCTATCCGCGCGACGGCGAGCACGGCGAGATCCTGCTGCGCAACGCCGACATCGCCATGTACCGCGTCAAGGAACACGGCCGCAACAGCGTGCATCGCTTCAGCCCCGAGCTGGCGAGCATGGCGCTCGATCGCATCGACATGGAGGCTGCACTGCGCCGCGCGCTGGAACGCCGCGAATTCGTGCTGCACTACCAGCCCAAGGTCGATGTCGTCAGCCGGCGCATCGTCGGCGCCGAAGCCCTCCTGCGCTGGGAGCAGCCGCGTGTGGGCCTGATCTACCCCGGCGAGTTCGTCCGGCTCGCCGAGGAAACCGGCCTGATCCTGCCCATCGGCGCCTGGGTGATCCACGAGGCCTTCCGCCAGCAGGCGGCCTGGCGCGCCTCCGGCTTGCCGCCGCTGAAGTTGTCGGTCAACATCTCGCCGCGCCAGTTCCGCCAGGAAGAACTGCCGGGCATCGTTGCCAGTGCGCTCGAAGCCACCGGAGCGGATCCGCGATCATTCACCTTCGAGATGACCGAGAGCATGGTGATGCACGACGTCGAAAGCGCCCAGGTGTCGTTGCGCGCGCTCAAGCAGTTGGGCATCGAACTCTCGCTCGACGATTTCGGCACCGGCTATTCGAGCCTTTCCTATCTGCGCCGCTTTCCCCTCGACGAAGTCAAGATCGACCGTTCGTTCGTCAGCGAACTGCACCACAACGAGGACGACGCGGCCATCGCGGCGGCCGTGGTGGCGATGGCGCGCACGCTGGGGCTGCGCGTGGTGGCCGAGGGCGTCGAACTCGACGCCCAGCTCGCCACCCTGGAAAGACTCGGTTGCCACGAAGTGCAGGGCTATCTGCTCGGCCGGCCGCTGGCGGCCGACGAGTTCGTCGCCGTGCTCAGTCAAGCGTCTCGATGACGTGGCTGTGGTTGGTGTAGATGCACAGGTCGCCGGCGATCGTCAGCGCCTTCTTGACGATCTCGGCCGGCGCCTGGTCGGTATTTTCGAGTAGGGCGCGCGCGGCGGATTGCGCATAGGCACCGCCGCTGCCGATGGCGACGATGCCCTGTTCGGGTTCCAGCACGTCGCCGTTGCCGGTGATGATCAGCGAGTTCTCGCGATCCGCCACGGCCAGCATCGCCTCCAGTCGGCGCAGCATGCGATCGGTGCGCCAGTCCTTGGCGAGTTCGACCGCCGAGCGCAGTAGGTTGCCCTGATGCTTTTCCAGTTTCGCCTCGAAACGCTCGAACAGCGTGAAGGCATCCGCCGTGCCGCCGGCAAAACCGGCGAGAATCCGGTCGTGGTAGAGGCGGCGTACCTTGCGCGCGCCGGACTTGACGACGATGTTGCCCAGCGTTACCTGGCCGTCGCCGCCCAGGGCGACGGTCATGCCGCGCCGCACGGAGAGAATGGTGGTGCCGTGGTACTGCTCCATGAGTTTCCTTTCTTGCCCGTCCGCGCCGGGCTCAGGAGCAGGCCGCGCGCACCTGGGTCATGTCCGTCAGGCCCAGCAGGGCCTTCTCGATGCCGTCCTGCTTGAGCGTGCGCATGCCCTGCTCGACGGCCACCTTCTGCAAGGCGGCGGCCGACGACTTGTGTGCCACCAGCTCGCGAATCTGCGGCGTCATCTCGAGCAGTTCGAACACGGCGACGCGTCCCTTGTAACCCTCGCCGCCGCACTGCTCGCAGCCTTTTGCCGACCACAGTGCGAGATCCTCGCCCGGCGACAAGCGTGCGCGCCAGTCATCGACGATCTCGCCGCGCTGCACCTTCGAGGGCATGCGCAGGTGCGCCGAAAAATAAT
>CAZGOH010000006.1:0-49116 GCA_964527195.1 uncultured Methyloversatilis sp. | reverse complement strand
ACAAATCAATATGGTTCAACCGGAAACCACATCTGAAGCTGTGCGCGTAGCCGATGGAACGCAGCATCCTGACAACGCTTGAGGCTGATCTTGCTGGTGATTTGCTCGTACAAGGCGGAGGAACGTGGCTGCCTATGCACCGGTACGAGAGCTTCCAGCGCTTCCTTCGGCCGGACCGGCTTGTCATTAGGCTGGAACTCAAACCCTTTGGCTTGCAACCAGTCGCGAATCGCTCCATCCAGAGGCCACTCCAGAACCTCGCGCAACGCATTGTCGGCGCCCCACATCCACGCATCTACCTCAGGATCGATGACAATCGCCTTGCCGCGCGCGTCCCAATGCTGCGCAATATTCGCATCAAGTTCCTGTTCGAGCGCAACAGCATTATCCGTATCGGCTCCCGATCCTTCGAGGTCAAACACCAGCAGACCGTGGCTAAATCGACCGCGCTCCAATGCCAGCACATCGGGTCCAGACGTTCTAACGCCCCCATCACGTCCCATATGGGGGCGAAATTCAAAGTTAATTGGTCGGATACCAATGGACTGCGGACGCCCCAGTATTCCCTTGAGGGCAAACTGCATGTTCTTGTCAGCAACCAGCAAGACCAGGTCTTTCATGCCTCCAGCCTCAACTCAAAATACCGGCCGCAAACAGCACGCCCAAGTCTGGTTGTCCCTGCTTCCAATTACGAAGCGCCGGATGGTTTCCGCCATTGACGATATCAGTAGCTCCAAGCCCGTCTTTCGCAAAGCAAAGCACTTGGTTCGGCGGCAACATGTTCAAAGCAACAGGGCTATGCGTCGCAATCAGAACCTGGCCTCCGTATATCGACGATAGCGACTGGAGCACGGTTTCTATAGCCTTCGGATGAATACCATTTTCGGGTTCTTCGATGAGAAATATTCCGGCCATATCCTTCAAGTAGGCAGGTATGGTCAGCGCAAGCAACCGGAGCGTTCCATCCGATACAAGCCAAGAGGGAACCCTCGCACCGTTGGCGTATTCGACCACCAGATAGCGATGCCTATTCTCCTCAAGTTCAACGGTGTCAATATCTCTGACGTCTTCCAGCGCTGTGCGCACATGATCTAGCCAGCGTTTAAAACGTTTTGAATCTTTGCGCAACTCAGCGACCACCCAAGGTAGATTCGAACCGTCAGTTTGAAACCGCAGTCCCAAACCAGGAGGACTCGGTTGCCGAATGATCTGACTGTTCAAGACAAAGTTCTGCACCCCGGTTTCCAACAGATCGCGGAACCACGTGCAAACGGGGAAATTGCTCTCGTCGGCCGGAATATTGGCTAACGCCGACTTGGTGCGTCCCAGTCGATATGAAGGGCGGTACGTGCCGCTGCCTTCTGGGTAGTAGTTGTCGTTCCCGCCAACTTTCTTGTTAATCAGTGTCTTCCGTCCATTGCCTGACACGCTGAGTACCGACGGTCCTTCGATTGCCACCGACGGAAACAAGTCGCGCTGAGGCTCATGTCGTTTCGTCGAATGAATCAACCAAAGCGTCTCGTGGTTCAGGCCTAACTCATTGGCTCCCCGATCAATTCCTATGGCAACCTCATATCGCACAGCACTGTAGGTCTGCTTGTCCGCAGACATCCGCTGCCGAACAATCTCTGGAATTTCCGCCTCAACAGCAAGCTGAAACGCATCCCCCCGACCGAGCCAAAGCAGCTTCTCGAAATTCGAGCTGCGTTCACCGATCGTCTCGCGAACGTCCCCGCGATTTCTCACAATATCGCTAAGCATGCCGATGACGTCCAGAAATGTCGTCTTCCCGCTTGCGTTCGGTCCAACCAGCGCTTGGAAGTGTCCGAGCAACTGATCGACGGATTTCAGGGAACGGAAGTTCAGCGTCTGAATACGCGTAAACATGTGGGTGCCTCAAAGTCGCTCACAGCAAAACGTCTACCGAATCGACCTTCAAAATTTTTTGACGTGTAGAAGCCGGCTCGATTGACCGATAAAAAACCGACACTCAGGACGTGCCAGCGGTTCGGGTATTATTACGCGCTTTTCGCCACAAGGCGAACCCCTCCCGAACACACGAACCCTGCTGGAGCTGACATGAGCACTTCCCTCTTCGCCAACGTCGAAATGGCCCCCCGCGATCCGATCCTGGGCCTCAACGAAGCCTTCAACGCCGACCAGAATCCCGCCAAGGTCAACCTCGGCGTCGGCGTCTACTTCGGCGACGACGGCAAGATTCCGCTCCTGGCCGCCGTCAAGCAGGCCGAACAAGCCCGCCTGGCAACCCAGCCGCCGCGCGGCTACCAGCCCATCGAAGGTACGCCCGCCTATAACGGCGCCGTGCAGGCGCTCCTGTTCGGCAAGGACTCGGACATTACCGCCGCCGGCCGCGCCATCACCTGTCAGTGCCTCGGCGGCACCGGCGCCCTCAAGGTTGGCGCCGACTACCTGAAGCGCCTGCTGCCCGACGCCACCGTCTATATCAGCAACCCCAGCTGGGAAAACCACCGCGCCCTGTTCGAGGCCGCCGGCTTCCCGGTCAAGGACTACACCTACTACGACCCGGCAACGCGCGGCGCCAACTTCGCCGGCATGAAGGCCGACCTGGCCGCGATGCCCGCCAAGAGCATCGTCGTGCTGCACGCCTGCTGCCACAACCCCACCGGCGCCGACCTCTCCGCCGACCAGTGGAAGGAAGTGGTCGCCCTCGTCCAGGAGAAGAACCTCGTCGCCTTCATCGACATGGCCTACCAGGGCTTCGCCGACGGCATCCAGCCGGACGCCGTCGCGCTCGACCTGTTCGCCGCCTCGGGCCTCCAGTTCGTCGTCTCCAGCTCGTTCTCCAAGTCCTTCTCGCTCTACGGCGAGCGCGTCGGCGCGCTGACCATCGTCACCGCCAGCAAGGACGAATCGGCCCGCGTGCTGTCGCAGGTGAAGCGCGTCATCCGCACCAACTACTCGAACCCGCCCACCCATGGCGGCGCCATCGTCGCGGCCTGTCTGGCCAGCCCCGATCTGCGGCAGATGTGGGAAGACGAGCTGGCCGGCATGCGCAACCGCATCCGCGCGATGCGCACCAGCCTGGTCGAAAAGCTCGCCGCCAACGGCGCTAGCGGCTTCGACTTCATTAACGTGCAGCGCGGCATGTTCTCCTACACCGGCCTCACCGCCGCACAGGTCGAGAAGCTGCGTGCCGAATACGGCATCTACGCTGTGTCGACGGGACGGATTTGTGTGGCCGCTCTGAACACCCGGAACATCGACTACGTCGCGAAGGCCATCGCCGCGGTGATCAAGTAACGTTATAATCCGCGCCACTTTATCGGGCGGTTAACTCAGCGGTAGAGTGCCACCTTCACACGGTGGAAGCCACTGGTTCGATCCCAGTACCGCCCACCAAAAATGCGCGAAGCCCTCCGGATTCCGGGGGGCTTCGTTTTTTTTCGGCTTATTCGCTAACCGACGCGAGCGACTCCAGCCAGGCGTCGCGCCGCGTGCGTGCCGTGGCGAACATTCCTTCGAGCCCGTCGCCGTCGGCGCTCGCCAACAGCACGCGGGTACGCAACAACTCGGCCATGTACGCGTCAAGTTCCTTGAGCAACGCCTTACGGTTGGCGAGGCAGATGTCGCGCCACATTTCCGGATGACTGCTGGCGATGCGCGTGAAGTCGCGGAACCCGCTCGCGGCAAATGAAAACAGCTGGTCGGCGTTCTCGCGACCGGCCAGGTCATGCACCAGCGCGAAGGCGAGCAGATGCGGCAGGTGGCTCACCGCGGCGAAGACGCGGTCGTGTTCCTCGGGCGCCAGTTGCGACACCTTCGCACCGCACAGTTCCCAGACCTTGCGCACGGCGGCGACATCTTCGGGACGATTTTCCGGTAGCGGCGTCAGCACGACACGCTTGCCGACGTAAAGGTCGGCCTTCGCCGCCCCGACTCCGCTTTTTTCGGCACCGGCGATGGGATGACCGGGCACGAATTGCGAAACCTTGTTGCCGAAGGCCGCGCGCGCGGCGGCGACCACATCGGCCTTGGTGCTGCCACCGTCGGTAACGAGGGTTTGCGGTTCGAGGTAGGGCGCCATCGCGCGCATCGTCGCTTCCATCTGACCGACCGGCATGCCGAGCAGCACGAGATCGGCGCCCTTCAGCGCGTTGGCCCAGTCGGTCTCGATGGCGTCGATCGCGCCGAGTTGGAAGGCCTGCTCCAGCGGCGCGCGCGTGCGGCCCATGCCAATCATTTTGGGCCGCCGTCCCGCCAGGGCCGACTTTACAGCGAGGGCAAACGAACCGCCGATCAGCCCGACGCCGCAAACGACGAGTTTGCCCATCAGAGCGAGGCCTCCAACGCATCCAGAAAGCGCGCGTTCTCGGTTTCACGGCCGATGGTGACGCGCAGGTGGTTCGGCAGACCGTAGCCGCCGATGGGGCGCACAATGATGCCTTGCTTGAGCAACTTCTGGTTGACCGCCACGCCGTCTTTCACCGCGAAAGTGACGAAGTTGCCATGCGAAGGAATGTGTTCGAGGCCGGTGCGTTTGAGGCCGGCGACGAGTTGCTCCATCCCACGCCGGTTGAGTTCGTAAGATTCCGCCACGAACAGATGATCATCGAGCGCAGCGCTGGCGGCGGCGATAGCGAGGTTGTTGACGTTGAACGGCTGACGCACACGGTTGAGCAGATCGGCCACCTCGGGCGATGCCACGGCGAAACCGACGCGCAGCCCGGCCAGGCCGTAGATCTTCGAGAAGGTGCGGGTGATGACGAGGTTGGGAAATTCGCGCAGCCACGCCACGGTGTCGACACGCTCCGCCGGCGGCAGGTATTCGTTATAGGCTTCGTCGAGCACGACCGCGACATCGGCGGGCACCGCCGTGATGAAATCCCGCACCTCGGGATAGGGCAGGAAATTGCCGGTCGGATTGTTCGGGTTGGCGATCCAGACCACGCGGGTATCGGGGCGAATCGCCGCCTTCATGGCCGCGAGATCGTGGCCGTAATGCTTCGCCGGCGCGACGACGCATTGCGCACCGGTGCTCAAGGTCGCCAGCGGGTAGACGGCGAAGGCATGCTGCGAGAACACCGACGAACGCCCCGGCGCGAGAAAGACGCGCGCAGCGAGATCGAGCACGTCGTTGGAGCCGTTGCCGAGAGCAATCTGGTTCGACGCGACGCCGAGCCGCTCGGCCAGCTTCGTCACCAGTTCGAACTGATCGGGGTAGCGCTCCAGCCCGGCCATCGCCTTTTCAACGGCGACGCGCGCCTTCGGGCTCATGCCCAGCGGGTTTTCATTCGAAGCGAGCTTGACGATCCGTTCGACGGGCAAACCCATCTCGCGGGCCAGTTCGGTGATCGGCTTGCCCGGCACGTAGGGCGAGATGCCGCGGATGTAGGACAGCGCCTGTTCGGTGATGCTCATGTCAAACCTCAGATGGCGGCTTTGGGATAGGAGCCGAGCTCCTTGAGGAAACCGACGCAACCGCGCAGATCGTCCAGCGCCGTCGCCACTTTCGACTCGTTGCGGTGGCCGTCGATATCGACGAAGAACACGTACTCCCAGCGGCTGTTGCCGAAGCCGCGCGCGGGACGCGACTCGAAGCGCGACATCGACACACCGTGGTTCTTCAACGGCGTCAGCAGGTCATGCACCGCGCCCGGCTTGTTCTGCGCCGAACAGACGAAGGAAGTCTTGTCCGCGCCCGAGGGACCGGCATCGTGGTTGGACAGCACGACGAAGCGCGTCGTGTTGTTCGGATCGTCCTCGATGTTGGCGGCGAGGATATTGAGTTCGTAAAGCCGCGCCGCCGCCTCGCCGGCGATGGCGCAGGCCGTGGGATCGGCCGCCGCCATGCGCGCCGCCTCGGCATTGCTCGCCACCGGCACGCGTGCCAGATTCGGCTGGTTGCGATTCAGCCACTCGTGGCACTGGGCGAGCGACTGGGCGTGCGAATACAGCTTGTTCAAGCCGTCGGGCGTTTCCGCCCTGGACATCAGGTTCTGGTGGATGCGCAGATTGACTTCGCCGCAGACCATCAGCGGCGAAGTCAGCATCTGGTCGAGCGTGCGGCCGACCGAGCCTTCGGTGGAGTTCTCGATGGGCACGACGCCATAATCGGCCTGCCCGGCCTCGACGGCGCGGAAGACATCGTCGATGGTGAGATACGGCGTGAAGGTGGGCGCCGAACCGAAGTGCTTCTTCGCCGCCGACTCGGTGAAGGTGCCAGCGGGGCCGAAATAAGCGATCTTGAGAGGCTGTTCAAGTGCGAGGCAGGCCGACATCACCTCGCGGAAGATGGTGCGCACCGCCACCTCGGGCAGCGGCCCGGGGTTGGTCTCGGCGATGCGCCGGAGCACCTGCGCCTCGCGTTCCGGGCGATAAATGTTGCCGTGCTTGATTGCACCGACACGCTGCGCGAGGCGCGCCCGCTCGGAAAGCAGGCGCAAGACCTCGCTATCGATGCGGTCGATGCCGTCGCGCAGCTGGCCGAGTTCTTCCTGCGCCTTTTGTGACGGATCGGCCATCAGGTTTCCCGCGGCAGGTAGCGCACCGCCAGCACGCCATCGATCTTCGCGATGGCGTCGATCAGCTTCTTCGGCACCTTGCTATCCACATCGACGAGCGTGTAGGCGATATCCTTCTTCGACTTGTTCACCATGTTGTGGATGTTGAGCTTGGCCTCTGCCATCGCCGTCGAGATCTGGCCGACCATGTTCGGCACGTTGGCATTGGCGATGGCGATACGGAAGGCGGATTCGCGCGGCATGACAACGTTCGGGAAGTTCACCGAATTGACGATATTGCCATCGAGCAGGTAATCACGCACCTGATCGGCGACCATGATCGCGCAGTTCTCCTCGGCCTCGCGCGTCGAGGCGCCCAGGTGCGGCAGCGCGATGACGTGCGGGTGACCGTTGACGCTGGCGCTCGGAAAGTCGCAGACGTAGGCGGACAGCTTCTTGGCATCGAGCGCCGCCAGCACCGCCGTTTCGGCGACCACGCCGTTGCGCGCGAAGTTGAGCAGCACCGCGCCGTGCTTCATGTGTTCGATGCTCGCCGCGTTGATCATGTTGCGCGTGGCATCGACCAGCGGCACGTGCAGCGTGACGAAATTGCTCGCCTTCAGCACCTCGCCCAGGCTGCTGGCCTTCTTCACCTGTGACGGCAGGCTCCAGGCCGCATCGACGGTGATCTCCGGATCGAAGCCGACGACATGCATGCCGAGCTTGATCGCCGCGTCGGCGACGAGACAGCCGATCTTGCCGAGGCCGATCACGCCGAGCGTATGACCGGCGATCTCGTAACCGGCGAAGGTCTTCTTGCCGCCTTCGACCTTCTTTTCCATCTCGGCGTCAGCCGGGTCGAGCGCGGAAACAAATTTCATCGCGCCGCCGATATTGCGCGCCGCCAGCAACATGCCGGCCAGCACCAGCTCCTTCACCGCGTTGGCGTTGGCGCCCGGCGCGTTGAACACGGGCACGCCGCGCTTCGACATCTCGGCGACGGGGATGTTGTTGGTTCCCGAGCCGGCGCGGCCGATGGCCAGCACCGACTTGGCGATCTCGACGCTGTGCAGATCGGCCGAACGCAACAGGATCGCGTCCGGTTGTTCGACTTCCTTGGCACAGGAAAAACGCTCGCCCAGCCGCTTGAGGCCGTTCTGGGAGACGTTGTTGAGAATCAGGACATTGAATTGGTCGGCCATGACGATCACCCCTTGCTCGCGGCGAATTCTTTCATGTACTCGACCAGCGCCTGCACGCCCGCCATCGGCATCGCATTGTAGATCGAGGCGCGCATGCCGCCGACCGAACGGTGGCCTTTCAGCTGGATCATGCCGCGCGCCTTGGCGCCCTTGAGGAACTCCTCGTCGAACGCGGCATCCTTCAGGGTGAACGGAATGTTCATGCGCGAACGATCATTGCGGGCGACCGGGTTGCGATAGAAGTCGGTGGTGTCGAGATAGTTGTAAAGCAGGTTCGCCTTCTCGATGCTCCTCTGCTCCATCGCGGCGACACCGCCGTTCCGCTTCAACCACTGGAACACGAGCCCGGCGATGTAAATCGCGTAAGTGGGCGGCGTGTTGTACATCGACTCGGCGTCGACGTGCGTCTTGTAGTCGAGCATCGCGGGCGGCGTCGGTTGCGCCTGGCCGACGAGGTCTTCGCGCATGATGACGATGGTCAGGCCGGCCGGGCCGATGTTCTTCTGCGCGCCGGCGTAGATCAGGCCGTACTTGTTGATGTCGATCGGCTTCGAGAGGATGTTCGAGGACATGTCGCAGACCAGCGGCACGTCACCGGTATCCGGCGTCCAGTGGAACTCCACGCCGCCGATGGTCTCGTTGGCGGTGTAATGGACGTAGGCGGCGTCCTTGGAGAGCTTCCAGTCGGCGAAAGCCGGCGCGTAGGTGAAGCTCTTGTCCTCGGCGCTGGCGGCGACATTGACGTTGCAAAAGGTCTTGGCGGCCTTGATCGCCTTCTTGGCCCATTCACCCGTATGGATGTAGTCGGCAACCGGCTTGCCGCGCAACAGGTTGATCGGGATCATCTCGAACTGCAGCGAGGCGCCGCCCTGCAGGAACAGCACCTTGTAGTTGGCGGGAATGCCCATCAGTTCGCGCAGATCGGCTTCGGCCTGGGCGGCGATGCCCATGAATTCCTTGCCGCGGTGGCTCATTTCCATCACGGAAGAACCGCTGCCATGCCAGTCGAGCATCTCCTCGGCGGCCTGCTTGAGCACTTCCTCGGGCAGCGCGGCGGGGCCGGCGCTGAAATTGAATACACGTGCCATGGTTTATTCCTCCTCGTCGGTTTCGATAACTTTTTCGATGCCAGCCAGCCTAGTGCCATCATCCAGATTGATGAGGCGCACGCCCTGCGCCGAACGCCCGGTCTCGCGCACCTGGTCCACCTTGCTGCGGATCAGCACGCCGCCGGTCGAGATCAGCATCACCTCGTCGCCCTCCTCCACCAGCACGGCGCCGACGACGGGGCCGTTGCGTTCCGAAGTGCTGATCGCGATCATGCCCTTGGTGCCGCGGCCATGCTTGGTGTAGTCGGCAATCGGCGTGCGCTTACCGTAGCCATTCTCGGTGGCCGTCAGCACGTTGAGGCTTTCGTCCTGCGCCACCAGCATGCAGATCACCGCCTGGCCGTCTTCCAGCATCATGCCGCGCACGCCGCGCGCGTTGCGGCCCATCGGCCGCACGTCGTCCTCGGCGAAACGCACCGCCTTGCCGGCGTCGGAGAACAGCATCACGTCGCAGCTGCCGTCGGTGATCGCCACACCGATGAGATAGTCGCCCGCGTCGAGATTGACGGCGATGATGCCGGCCTTGCGCGGGTTGGCGAAATCGGTGAGCGGCGTCTTCTTCACGGTGCCCATCGCGGTGGCCATGAAGATGAAATGCGCCTCGTCGAAAGTCGGCGTCGGCAGCACGGCGGTGATTTTCTCGCCTTCCTCCAGCGGGAACAGATTCACGATCGGCTTGCCGCGCGAGTTGCGCGTGCCTTCCGGCACCTCATACACCTTGAGCCAGTAGACGCGGCCGCGGTTCGAGAAGCAGAGGATGGTGTCGTGCGTGTTGGCGATGAACAGCCGGTCGACGAAGTCGTCTTCCTTGATCGCCGCCGCCTGCTTGCCGCGCCCGCCGCGCTTCTGCGTGCGGTAGTCGTCGAGCGACTGGCGCTTGAAGTAGCCGCCGTGCGAGAGCGTCACCACCATGTCCTCGCGGGCGATCAGGTCCTCGAGGTTGATGTCGGCGGTCTGCAGCACGATCTCCGAGCGCCGCTGGTCGCCGAACTGCGTCTTGATGGCGGCGAGTTCGTCGGCGATGATCCGCGTGATGCGCTCGGGTCGCGCGAGGATGTCGAGCAGGTCGGCGATCTGGTCCATCACTTCCTTGTACTCGGCGACGATCTTGTCCTGTTCGAGGCCGGTCAGCCGCTGCAGGCGCAGTTCGAGAATCGCCTGGGCCTGCACGTCGGAAAGCAGGTAGCCGCGCCTCGAAAGGCCGAACTCGGGGGCCAGCCCCTCGGGGCGCGAAGCCTCGGCCGCCGTCCGCAGCAGCATTTCCTCGACCAGCGCCGAACGCCAGGTGCGCGCCATCAGTTCGCGCTTGGCGTCCGCCGGCGTCGGCGCGGCCTTGATCAGCGCGATGATCTCGTCGACGTTCGATAGCGCGACGGCCAGGCCTTCGAGCACGTGGCCGCGATCGCGCGCCTTGCGCAGTTCGAAGACGGTACGGCGCGTCACCACTTCGCGGCGATGCGACAGGAAGCACTCCAACAATTGCTTCAGGTTCAGCAGTTGCGGGCGGCCATCGACCAGCGCCACCATGTTCATGCCGAAGGTATCCTGCAACTGCGTCTGCTTGTAGAGGTTGTTGAGGATGACCTCGGGCACTTCGCCCTTCTTCAACTCGATCACCAAGCGCATGCCGGACTTGTCCGACTCGTCCTGGATATGGGCGATACCCTCGATCTTCTTCTCGTTGACCAGCTCGGCGATTTTTTCTTGCAGGGTCTTCTTGTTGACCTGGTAGGGCAGTTCATCGACGACGATGGCTTGGCGACCGGACTTCAGGTCCTCGAAGTGGGTACGGGCGCGCATGATGACGCGGCCCCGGCCCGTCAGGTAGCCCTCGCGCACGCCGGAAACGCCATAGATGAGGCCGGCGGTGGGAAAGTCGGGGGCCGGAATGATCCTGATGAGATCCTCGATGTCGATGGTCGGGTTGTCGAGCAGCGCCAGGCAGCCTTCGATCACCTCGTCGAGATTGTGCGGCGGAATGTTCGTCGCCATGCCGACGGCAATGCCCGCGCTGCCGTTGATCAGCAGGTTGGGAATCTTCGCCGGCAGGACCAGCGGTTCCTTTTCCGAGCCGTCATAGTTCGGGCCGAAGTCCACCGTTTCCTTGTCGATATCGACCAGCAGCTCGTGACCAATCTTCGCCATGCGCACTTCGGTGTAACGCATCGCCGCCGCATTGTCGCCATCGACCGAACCGAAGTTGCCCTGGCCATCGACCAGCATGTAGCGCAGCGAAAAATCCTGCGCCATGCGCACGATCGTGTCGTAAACCGCGGTGTCGCCGTGCGGATGGTATTTACCGATGACGTCGCCGACGATGCGCGCCGATTTCTTGTAGGGCCGGTTCCAGTCGTTGTTCAGCTCGTACATCGCGAAGAGCACGCGGCGATGCACCGGCTTGAGGCCGTCGCGCGCGTCCGGCAGCGCCCGGCCGACGATCACGCTCATGGCGTAGTCGAGGTAGGAATGGCGCATTTCCTCCTCGAGGCTGATCGGGAGGGTTTCCTTGGCGAAATCGGACGCGGTGACGGAAGTCATGGTTTGGCTTGCCCGCTAGAATGCAGGTTGATTCGAAACGGGAAATTCTAACACCCATGACTGCGCTTTCCCCAGCCTCGCCACTATCGGTCGAACTCGTCATCGACGCCCGCTGGATCGTTCCGGTCGAACCCGCGGGCACCGTGCTGGTGGATCACAGCCTGGTCGTCGCCGACGGCCGCATCCTCGACCTGCTGCCCAGCGCCGATTGCGCGACGAGCTATGTGGCGCGGGAACATTGCCGGCTCGACAAACACGTTCTGCTGCCAGGCCTGGTCAACCTGCACACGCATGCAGCGATGAGCCTGCTGCGCGGTTACGCCGACGACATGCCGCTGATGCGCTGGCTGCAGGAACGCATCTGGCCCGCCGAGGGGCGTCTCGTCGCGCCGGAATTCGTCCATGACGGCACCTTGCTGGCCTGCTGGGAAATGCTGCGCGGCGGCATCACCTGCTTCAACGACATGTACTTCTTTCCCGAAGAGGCAGCTCGCGCCGCCTTGTCGGCCGGGATGCGCGCCGTTCTGGGCATCACCGTCTTCGAATTTCCCAGCGCCTACGGCAGCGGACCGGCGGACTACCTCGACAAGGGTTTGCAGGCACGCGCCGCCTTGCGCAACGAACCTCTCGCTTCCTTCTGTCTCGCACCCCACGCACCCTATACCGTCGCGGACGCCACCTTCGAACGCATCACCGCCCTCGCCAACGAGGTCGACCTGCCGATCCATATCCATCTCCATGAGTCTTCTGACGAAATCGATCGCAGCCTGGCAGAACACGGCGTACGTCCACTCGCCCGCCTCGAACGCCTCGGCCTGCTCGGCCCACGCCTGATCGCCGTGCATGCCATCCATCTGAAACAGGATGAAATCGAGCGACTGGCGCAACGCGGCTGCCACGTGGCGCATTGCCCGACCTCGAACATGAAACTCGCCAGCGGTATCGCCCCGATCACGGCGATGCAGGCCTGCGGCCTTTCCATCGGCCTCGGCACCGACGGGGCGGCCAGCAACAACCGGCTCGACCTGTTCCGGGAGATGCGTCACGCCGCCTTGCTGGCGAAAGTCGCCACTGGCGACCCGGCGCGGCTGCCGGCCCAGACGGCGCTGCGCATGGCGACGCTGGAGGGCGCACGCGCACTGGGTCTGGCGCATCAAACCGGATCGCTGGAAATCGGCAAGGCCGCCGATCTGGCAGCCGTCCGTGTCGACGATTGGATCATGCAGCCATGCTTCGACCCCATATCCCACCTGGTGTACGTCGCCGGCCGGGAATCCGTCAGCGACGTCTGGGTTGCCGGACGCCGCCGCATCGCTGCAGGACAGCCATGCGGTCTTGATGTCGACGCATTGCTGCAAAAAATCGAAATGTGGCAAAATGTCGTACCAAATCGGAACTAGTCCTGCGGCTCCGGGTCATCTAAAATCGGCGGCAGAAATCAGTTTCTGCAGGCAATCGGATCCACCAACCGTCTCCAACGCATTCTCAAGAGGGAACAACATGATCAAGCGCATTTACAAGAATCTTCTCCTGGCCTCTGCCCTGGTTGGCATGGGTGCCGCCGTGCAAGCCCAGACCCCCGGTGTCGACATGAAGGGCACCGTGGGTTATGTCATCGACCAGCGCGGGTTCGTCGCCAAGAGTGGCACCGGCCTGTGCTGGCGCACCGGCTACTGGACGCCCGCGATGGCCATCGCCGAATGCGACCCCGACCTCGTGAAGAAGCCTGAGCCCAAGGCCGCCGCCCCGGTCGCGCCTGCCGCTGCGCCGGCGCCGGCGCCGGCGCCCACGCCGGCACCGACGCCCGCCGCCCAGAAAATCACCCTGGCCGCTGACACCCTCTTCGATTTCGACAAGGCCGTGCTGCGCCCCGAAGGCCGTGCCGCCCTCGACAAGTTGGTCAACGACATCAAGGGCATCAAGCTCGAGGTGATCATCGCCGTCGGCCACGCCGACCGCATCGGCTCCGACAAGTACAACCAGGGGCTTTCCGAGCGTCGCGCCAATGCCGTCAAGGAGTACCTGGTCAGCAAGGGTGCCGAGGCCAATCGCGTCTATGCCGAAGGCAAGGGCGAAAAGCAACCCAAGACGGGCGACGCCTGCAAGAAAATGGGGCGCGAGCATCGTTCCAACACGAAGCTGGTGCAGTGCCTGCAACCCGATCGTCGCGTCGACATCGAAGTGATCGGCACGACCGCCAGGTAAGCCGTTTCCTTTCCGCGAAAAGCCCTGCCCGCGCAGGGCTTTTTGCTTCATGGGGTCAGCGCATGAATACCGCACACAACGTCGATCATCAGGAAATCGCCAAATTCAGCGAACTCGCCCACCGCTGGTGGGATCCCACCTCCGAATTCAAACCGCTGCACGACATCAATCCGCTGCGCCTGGGCTGGATCGATCGCTGCGTCGGTCTTGCCGGCAAGACGGCGCTCGACGTCGGCTGCGGCGGCGGACTGCTGACCGAAGGCATGGCGGCCTGCGGCGCCCGCGTCACCGGCATCGACCTCTCCGAGAAGGCGCTCGGCGTGGCCAAGCTGCACATGTACGAAAGCGGACGGGAGATCGACTACCGCCTCGTCGCCGCCGAAACTCTTGCCGAGGAAATGCCGGCCAGCTTCGATGTCGTCACCTGCCTCGAAATGCTCGAACACGTGCCCGACCCCGCGTCGACCGTGGCCGCCTGCATGCGGCTGGCAAAGCCTGGCGGGCAGGTCTTCTTTTCGACGATCAACCGCAATCCCAAGGCCTACCTGTTCGCCATCGTCGGGGCGGAATACCTTCTCAACCTGCTGCCGAAGGGAACACACGACTACGCCAAGTTTCTGCGTCCGGCGGAACTGTCGCGCTTCGCCCGCAACGCGGGGCTCGAAGTCGCGGAAATCATCGGCATGAGCTACAACCCGCTCACGCGCACCTACAAACTCGGCGACGACGCCAGCGTCAACTACCTGATGCGCGCCATCAAGCCCGTCTGATCAGAGCGCGGCGCGACGCTCGCGCCGCCGGTGCCCCAGCCAGGCCGGCAGGGCGGCGGCCACCAGCACGCCGGCAACCAGGAAGATCGGCCAGAGTTTCGGACGGTTCCACGCGGTGCGGCTTTCGTCGCGCAGGGCGACGTCGATGCGCTGATACTTCAGCGTGTTATTGCCGACCGTGCTCGGCTTGTGATTTTTCAGCCAGGCATGGCGCAGGCTGTAATCCTTGGGATGGAAGCCCCAGACCCAGGGCGTGTCCTCGTGCAGGATCGCCAGCATGCGGTCGATGATTGCCTGGCGCTCCGACGTGTTGCCCATCGCCTGCATCTGCTCGAACAAGCGGTCATAGGCCGGGTTGGCGTAGTTCGCGGCATTTTGTCCGTCGAACTTCACCTTGCCCTGCGGGCCATGGAGCAGGAAGAGGAAATTCTCCGGATCGGGATAGTCCGCGTTCCAGCCGAAATAGAACAGCTGCACCGCGCCGGTACGCGCCTTTTCCTGGAAGCGGTTCCAGTCGGTGCTGCGCACCACGAGCTGCACGTCGATCTTCTGGAACTGCTTGTGCAGCCAGTCCATGCGCGCCTTGGCGCCGACGCCGGTCGCCGTGGTGTCGAGGTTCACCACCAGCGGCTCGCCGCTTTTGGCATTGCGGCCATTCGGCCAGCCGGCTTCGGCGAGCAGCCGTTTCGCGACAGCGACGTCCTTGCGCCGTGGGCCATCGGCGCTCCAGTCGTACATGAGCGGATTCATCCCTTCCGGGCCAGCCCGATAACCGAAGATGCCGGGGGGAATCGGGCTCATCGCCGCCACGCCACGTCCGTTCATGAAGATGGAGATGAACTCTTCCTGGTCGATGGCGATGGCGATGGCCTGGCGCAGCTTGCGCGCCTCGACGCTCTCGCCACCGACCAGCGCATCCTGCATGTTGAAGCCCATGTAGAAAGTCGTGGCGGCCACCGAAGTGCTCAGCGCGATGCCCTTCTCGCGCATTCCGGTCGTCAGTGACACTTCCCCGCCCGTGCCCACCTGCACGGCCTGGTCGAACGAATCCGAAGCGATGCCGGATGCATCGTAATAGCCCTGCAGGAACTTGTTCCAGTAAGGAATCTGCTCCTTCTCGCGCGTGAATACCGCCTTGTCGATGAAGGGCAGCGGCTTGCCGCAATCCTCGAGCAGGCCGGCCGCGCGATCCGTTGCCGCGCCGTCGCAAGGATAGATTTCGCCACGGAAGTTCGGATTGCGCTCCATCACCATGCGGGCGTTGGGATTGTTCTCCGTCAGCATGTAAGGCCCGGTGCCGACCGGATACCAGTCGAGCGTGAGGTTTTTTTCCGCCATGCCGGGCTGGCTGTGGAAACGGTCCGCTTCCCAGGGCATCGGCGCGAAGAACGGCATGGTCAGCCAGTAGAGAAATTGCGGATACTTGCCCTTGATGCGGATGCGGTAACGGTACGTGTCGAGCACCTCCGCGCCCGCCAGCGGATAGTCGCGCAGGTCGAGCCAGCTTTCCCGCCGTTGCGCCGGGGCCGACTTTCGCAAGGTTTCCGCCAGGTCGCCCAGGCCGACGATGTATTCGCTCATCAGACCAAGGATCGGCGAATGCAGGCGCGGATGCGCCAGCCGCTTGATGCCGAAGACGTAGTCCGCCGCCGTGAGTTCGCGGGTGCCGCGATTGGGAAAATCCGCCAGCGTGCGAAACGCGGCAATGTCGGCCGGTTGTTCGGCGAAGGCCGGATGCGGCTGATAGAGGATGCCCGGCTTGATCTCGACGACATAATCGGTAAACGCGATCTGCGCCGCGTCCGCATCGTCCGGCAACGGGCGGCCCCGGGCGTCGAGATAGCGCGGTTGCGGCACCGCGGTCACCGTCGCCGGGATGAGTTCGTAGGGACGGCGCAGGTAGTGGTATTGCAGCGGCGGCTCGTAGATCTGCGCCGTGAAGGCGATTTCGTCGGCGCTATAGGATTGCACCGGGTCGAGATGCTTGGGACGTTCCGTGAATGCCGAATAGAGAATGTTCTTGCCGCGTTCCGCGGCCGGATAGGGGTCGTTCCAGGCCGCGCCGCAGCCGCTCAGCAAGCCGATCACCAGAAGATGTAGAAGTCCGCGCATGGCCGAAGTGTAATGGAATCGCAGCTATAATCTCCCGCTCGCAAAAGGGAGGTGTCAAACCATGGGCTTTCTCGCCGGCAAGCGCATTCTGATCACGGGCCTGCTGTCCAATCGCTCCATCGCCTATGGCATTGCCAGGGCCTGTCACCGCGAGGGCGCGCAGCTCGCCTTCACCTACCAGAACGAGCGTTTCGCCGAACGCATCGCCAAGTTCGCCGCCGAATTCGGCAGTGATCTCGTCTATCAGGTCGATGTCGCCGACGATGCGCAGATCGACGCCGCCTTCGAGAGTCTCGGCCATCGCTGGGATGGGCTCGAAGGCCTGGTGCACTCCATCGCCTACGCGCCCAACGAGGCCATCGAAGGCGACTTTCTGGACGGCATCTCGCGCGAATCCTTCCGCATCGCCCACGAAGTCTCGTCCTACAGCTTTCCCGCGTTGGCCAAGGCGGCGCGCCCGCTGCTGATGAACGGCAACAATCCCTCGCTGGTCTGCCTTTCCTACCTGGGCGCCGAGCGCACCATGCCCAACTACAACACCATGGGCCTGGCCAAGGCCAGCCTCGAGGCCGCCACGCGCTACCTGGCCTTTTCACTCGGCCCGAAGGGCATCCGCGCCAACGCGCTCTCCGCCGGCCCGATCAAGACGCTCGCCGCCTCCGGCATCGGCAACTTCGGCAAGCTGCTCGCCTACAACGCCCACCACGCGCCGCTGCGCCGCAACGTCACCATCGACGAAGTCGGCAACGTGGCCGCCTTCCTGCTCTCGGATTTGTCGAGCGGCATCACCGGCGAGACCATCTACGTCGATGGCGGCACGCACAACGTGGCCATGGGCAACGCGGAGCCGTTGCCCGCGTAACAAATTCAACGCGGAGCCGTTGCCCGCGTAGGGTTTTTTACCGACGCTCCAGCGCCGCGTTATCCACCTTGACGCCATAGTGCTGGCGCAAGGCCGAGAGCCAGCCGATCAGTTCTTCCTGGGCGACCAACTCGGCGTAATGCTGGCGCAGGGCCTGGGCACGCTGGGCCGAGAGCGCATCCGCCGGGTCGTACGGCTTTACCTTGTCGATGCGGTAAAGCGCATAACCGCCGGGAATCTTCGCCCCCACGTATGCCGGCAACTTTCCGGCCGGCGCGGAAAAGACCGCCCGCAGTCCGTCGAAAGTCATGTTCGGCGCATGCATGCGGGCCACGCTGCGCGCGGCACCCCAGCGCACATCGGTCTTCTCGCCGGCACGCAACCGGGCCAGGCGCTCTTCGCCGGCAGCGACCGCCTTTGCCAGTGCGGCCTCCTGGGAGAGCAACTGGGCGATCGTGCCCGACACCGCCTCGACAGGTTCGAGACGTGCCGGCCGATGTTCCGCCACGCGCGCGGCAACCAGCGTGTTCCCACCGATGTCGATCGCCTCGGTGTTGCGCTTGTTCTTGATCGCATCCTCGGAAAACACGGCCTGCAGCAAGCGCGCGTTCGAGAAAGGTGCCACGGCCGGCTCGCCGCGCACCAGCCAGTCGGTCTTCTCGATCTTCAGGCCGTATTTTTCGACTGCCGGTTGCAGGCTGTCCGACTGCTCATACACGGTGTTCGAGAAGCTTTCCGCCAGTTCCGCATACTGGCGGGCGGCCGCCTGACGACGCAGGTCGGCAACGATCTCGTCGCGCACCGCGGCGAGCGGTCGCGCCTGCTCGGCGCGAACGCCCGTCAGCCGGATGACGTGAAAGCCGAAGTCGGAGCGCACGACATCGGAAATCTCGCCTTCTTTCAGGGCATAGGCGGCGTCCTCGAAGGGTTTGACCATCATGCCGCGACTGAAGTAACCGAGATCGCCGCCTCGCGCGGCGGAACCCGGATCCTGGGAGTGCTCGCGCGCCAGCCGGGCGAAGTCGCCGGGCGCCGCCCGCGCCTGGCGCAGCAGGTCGGCAGCCTTTTCCTGGGCCGCCTTGATTTCGGCCTCGGGAGCGCCCTTGTCGGCGCGGATGAGAATATGACTGGCCTGGCGTTCCTCGGGGCGCCGGAAACGCGCCTCGTTGGCGCGGTACCAGGCCTCGACTTCCTCATCCTTGACGCGGATGCGCTCGAACAGGGCATCCTGGCTCATGACGAGATACTCGACGCGCACCTGCTCCGGATTCTCGAACCTGGCGCGGTTTTCCTGGTAGTAACGCTCAATGGCGGCCGCGTCGGGCTTGCTGTCCGCGAGGAAAAGATCAGCGCGCAACAGCGATTCGGCGATCTCGCGCTCCTCGAGTTGCGAAACGATCCAGCGGTCGGCCGGCACACGGCCGGCCAAGGCGCCATTGCCGACCGGCAACATCATCTGCTGCACGATCATGTCCTGGCGCACCTGCGCCTCGAACGCATCGACACGCATGCCCTGCGAAGCCACCAGCGCTTCGTAGCGTTCACGCGAAAACTGGCCGTTTTCCTGCAGGGCCGGCACGGACATGATCGCCTCGGCGAGCGCCGCGTTGCCGACCGATACCTTCGAATCGGCGGCATGCAGCAGCAGCAATCGCCGATTGATCAGTTCGTCGAGCACGCCGCGCCGGATCTCCGGGCTGTCGAGCAAGGCCGGATCGGCATTGCCCAACTGCGGCCGCAGGCGATCCTGCTGCTCGCGCAAGGTTTGCTGGAATTCACCCGCCGAGATGCTCAAGTCGCCGACCGTCGCCACGCCGTCGCGCGCCGTCGGATTGATGTAGGCATCGAGTCCGAACAGGGCGAAGGGCACGATGATGATGGCGAGAACGATCTGGATGAACCGCTTGCTGTTGCGAACCTTGTCGAACATGACGAATTTATCTGCGGGAGGGGAATTCGATGGTGCGAGATGACGGGTTCGAACCGCCGACCTATTGCTTGTAAGGCAACCGCTCTACCAACTGAGCTAATCTCGCATGCGCTTGAGGGCGCGGATTCTAGCAAAGCCCGTGCATCGCGGCTTCAGAAAGGCAGTTTCATGCCGGGCGGCAGGGGCAAGCCGGCGGTGAGCGCGCCCATGCGCTCCTGAGCCGTCTGCTCGACACGACGGTTGGCGTCGTTCATCGCGGCGGCGACGAGATCCTCGAGCATTTCCTTGTCGTCCATGACCGAGGGATCGATGACGACACGCTTGACGTCGTGCTTGCAGGTCATGACGACCTTCACGGCACCGGCACCGGACTGGCCCTCGACCTCGAGACTGGCCAGTTCATCCTGCGCCTTCTGCATGTTCTCCTGCATTTTCTGCGCCTGTTTCATCAGGTTGGCGATACCGCCCTTGTTCAGCATGGTGTCCTCCTTCGGTTAAACGGGTTTGATGGTGGATTCATCGATGCTCGCGTCGAACAGGTCGCAGGCCTCGCGCACGAACGGGTCGCTTTCGATGGCAGCGATGGCGCGCTCCTGGCGCTCGCGTCTTTCGGTATCGACGCGTGACTTGGGGGTCTGGCCGGCCGGCTCGTCGATCTGGATATCCAGCGCCATTGGCTCGCCGAAATGCGCAGCCAGGCCGGCGCGCAACTTGTCCTGGTGCATCTGCAGATGCTTGTGGGCTGGCGACAGGCGCAACACGACGCGACGTGCCGTGCGGTCGACCAGTTCGCAATGCTGGGCCAGTTGGCGCACCATACCAGACACCGGCAACTGACCGACCAGTCCGTGCCAGTCGTCGGGATCGACAACCGTCGGCGGCGTGGCCGATGCAGGGCACGGAGGCGGAGGCGGCGCCAGAGTCGGTGCCGGCGACACGCCGACCCTGGGTGCCGGCCGCGCCGTACCACCAGGGGCGACTTTCGGCGCCGCAACCGCATCGGGATGGAAGGCGAACAGCCGCAGCAACGTCATGCCGAAGCCGGCCGCCTCGTCGGGCGCCAGCGGCAGCTCGTCACGGCCATGCACGACAATCTGGTAACACAGTTGCAGGAACTCGGCGTCGAAGCGCCCGGCATACGGGGCGAGCCGTTCACGCTCGTCGGCGTCGGCAAGGGCCTGCGGGGCGAACTGCAAGAGCGCGATACGATGCAGCAGGACCGCAAGCTCCTGCAAGGCGGCGGAAAAGCCGAGACTGCGCTCCTCCATCGTTGCGGCCACGTCGAGCATCGCCTGGATGTCGCCGGCAGCCAGCCCGTCGAGCAGCGCGTAGAGGTGATCGTCGCCCACCGTGCCGAGCATCCCGCGCACGCCCTCGTCCTCGACGCGGCCGGCGCCGTGGGCGATCGCCTGGTCGAGCAGCGACAGCGCATCGCGCATCGAACCGGCGGCGGCCTTCGCCAAATGGCGCAGCGCGGCCGGCTCGAAGTCGACCTGCTCGGCCTCCAGCACGCGCGAAAGGTGCGCGACGATGTGTTGCGGCGGCATCTGCTTGAGATTGAATTGCAGGCAGCGCGACAGCACCGTGACGGGGATTTTTTGCGGATCGGTGGTGGCGAGGATGAATTTCACATGCTCGGGCGGCTCCTCCAGCGTCTTCAGCATCGCGTTGAAGGCGTGACCCGAAAGCTGGTGCACCTCGTCGATCATGTACACCTTGAAGCGGCCGCTGTTGGGTGCGTAGGCCGCCTTCTCGAGCAACGCCGCCATGTCCTCGACGCCACGGTTCGAGGCGGCGTCCATTTCCACGTAGTCGATGAAGCGTCCGGCGTCGATCTCGCGGCAGGCAGCACACTCGCCGCAGGGCGCGGCCGACACGCCGCGTTCGCAGTTGAGCGCCTTGGCCATGATGCGCGCGATGGTCGTCTTGCCGACGCCGCGCGTGCCGGTGAACAGATAGGCGTGATGGAGGCGGTTGGCGTCGAGCGCGTGCGTCAGCGCGCGCACGACATGTTCCTGGCCAACCAGCGTGTCGAACGACTTGGGGCGCCACTTGCGGGCCAGAACCTGATAGCTCATGGCCCGGATTTTAACGTGGAACGCCTCAGCCTTGCGGCGCCATGCGGCCCGGCCCCATCCGGCCGCCCATGCCACCCATGCCCATGCGGGCGAAGTTCTTGTCGGCCACCGCCTGCTGCTCCGGCGTCAGCGCGGCGTACAGGCGGGCGAAGCTCTCATGCACATCCTTCATGGAGGCCAGGTGCTGCTCCATCGCCGCCTGGCGCTGTGCCATGCGCTCGGGAGCCGGCAGCGTCGCGCTCGACTGCGCCTGATCACGGAAAGCCTTCACGCCCTGCCCCGCCTTGGCCTGCATCTTGCCGGCGAACGCGCTCCACAACGGTGCCTGCGCATCAGTGATCTTGAGTTGATATTTCATGTAGTCGAGGCGTTCGGCCGCCCGCTCGGCGGGATCGAAGTTGCCGGCCATGCGTCCCATCTTGCCCATCGGCCCCGTGCCATCGCAGCCATAGCCCGCTTTCATCATGCCCATGCCGGGTTGTGCGAGCGCCGTGCCGGCGATGCCAGCGGCGAGAATCAGTCCGGCGAGAAGTTTGCGCGAGGTTTTCATGTTCGTCTCCTTGTGAATGAAGTATCGGCAAGGAGGATTAGGCGCCGGGAATGTAAGCGAACGGTGGCGCGTTTGTAACGAAACGTGAACCGTCCCCATCCCGCGCAAGACACCAGAAATCGAAGTCTGGGACTTCATTTTGGGTTTCATTCCGGGCCTCTCGCTTCCGAAAAAGGGGTACATTTCCGCCTTCCCGAAAAGAGGGCAGTAAGACCGGAGGAGGTTGCATGACGCAGGACATGGCGCGGCTGCTTGCCGACCTGAAGACCGAAATCGAGAGCCACGCACAGACTCGACAAGCGTTGCATCTGAATCGGCTGGTGTTCGAGCACTGTCGGCAGGCCGTGGTGATTACCGATACCGACAACATCATTCGCGACGTCAACGCCGCCTACAGCGAGATGACGGGATTCAGCCGCGATGAGGTCATCGGCAAAACGCCTTCGATCGGAAAATCTGGGCGCCACGACCAGGCCTTCTACCGGCAGATGTGGGATGCGCTGACGCAGCACAATTACTGGGAAGGCGAACTCTGGGATCGCCGCCGCAATGGCGAAGCCTATCCCAAGCATCTGGCCATCTTCCGCATTCTCGACCAGGACGGGCGGGTGGCGAACTATTTGGCGATATTCGAAGACCTCACCGAACGGAAGGCGATCGAATCGGAGCTTGAGCGCCATATGCACTACGACTCGCTCACCGGCCTGGCCAACAAGGTTCTCTTCCTCAACCGGCTCGAACACGAGTTCAGTTTCGCCAACCGCCGCCAGACCAGCGTCGGCCTGCTGCTCCTCAACCTTGACCGCTTCGGCCGGGTAAACGAGACCCTCGGCTATGTGGCCGGCGACCAGTTGCTCCAGGCGGTGGCGAGGCGGCTGACCGAGAGCATCCGCAAGACCGACCTGATCGCGCGGCAGTTCAATCTCGACGAGCGCTCGGCGGATACGGTTTCTCGTTACGGTGGCGACGAGTTCACCTTCATCCTGGCCGACCTCAACGCTCCGGAAAATGCCGCGATCGGCGCCCGACGGCTGACAGACGTGTTCTCCAAACCGTTCGCGGTGGCCGGACAGGAAGTCTATCTGTCGGGATCGATGGGCATCGCCGTCTACCCCCAGAACGCGATGTCGCTGGAAGGCATGATGACCTGCGCGGGGAAAGCCCTGAACAACGCTCGGCAGGCGGGCGGCAACTGCTTCCGTTTCTTCTCGGAAACGATGAACGCGCGAAGCCTGAATCGCTTCCAACTCGAAAGCGACATGCGCAAGGCCATCGCGGCGAACGGGTTCCAGATCGCCTACCAGCCAAAGATCGACTTGCCGTCCGGCGCCATCGCCGGCGTGGAAGCGCTCGCACGCTGGCCGCGCAGCGCAGGCGAACCGGTCTCCCCCGCCAACTTCATCCCGTTGGCGGAAGAAACCGGCCTGATCCTGCCGCTGGGCGAGTGGATACTCGAAACCGCCTGCCGCGAGTTGCAAGACATCAACCGGCGGCTCGGACGCGAGCTTTCGCTCGCCGTCAATATTTCCGCCCGCCAGTTGCAGTATGGCAAGCTCCCCGAACTGCTCGACCGGGTGCTGCGTGCCACCGGTTTTCCCGCACACTTGCTGGAACTCGAAATCACCGAGAGCATGATGATGAAGGATGTCGAAAACGTCATCGGCACCATGCATGCCATCCGGCAGCGCGGCGTCATGATGGCGATCGACGATTTCGGCACGGGATACTCCTCGCTGTCCTACCTCAAGCTGTTTCCGATCCGCACCCTGAAAATCGACCGTTCCTTTGTCGACGATATCGAATCCGACCCCGACGACGCGAATATCTGCGACGTGACCGTGCTGCTCGCCCACAAGCTCGGCATGGAAGTCGTCGCCGAAGGTGTCGAGACGGCGGGACAGCTCAAGTACCTGCTTTCGATCGGCTGCGAAAAAGTCCAGGGCTACTTCATCAGCAAGCCACTGCCCGCGGCGGAAATCGAAACCTTCATCCGCCAGCACCAATCCATGGATTGGCTGGGCACCATCGATCTGTGGGGCAACAGCGACAAGAGGTGACGGACGCCGCGTAGCCGGCCATTGCGGCCGACACCGGGAATCCGGCATGCGGCAAAGGAGATGGGAAGGGTGGCGAGCCTGACCCCCGGCACTTGCGGAAAACGGCTGTGGCTGCTGCCTTCCGGCCCTGACCAGATTCACCACCCCACAATGCGGGGAGACCCGCCACGGAAGTGATTCTATTTCAAAAGTCGGCCTCGGCGGCACGGCGGCCGCGTTCGGCGTCGACGCCGGCAAGAAGGACGAGGCCGACGACGAAATAGCCGCCGGTGACGAGAATCGCCAGCCGGTGGTCGCCGGCGGTGAGCCAGCTCACCGCGCCGTAGGTGAGCGGGCCGAGGATCGCCGAGAGCTTCACCGCCAGCCCCCACAGGCCGAAGAATTCGCCATGGCGGCCGGCCGGCGCGAGCAGCCCCACCAGCGCACGGCCCGCCGACTGGCTGGCGCCCAGGCACAGCCCGGCGATGTTGGCGGCCAGCCAGAACATGCCCGATCCCTCCGCGCCCCAGGCGAGCAGGATCATGACGATCCAGCCGACCAGCGTCAGTGCCAGCGCACGCACATGGCCGACACGGTCCTGCAGGTGGCCGAACCCCAACGCGCCGATGGCGGCGGTGATATTCACCACGAAGATGAGCAGGATCGTCTCGCGCGTCGTAAAGCCCATCGCCTGCTCGGCGTAGATCGCCGCCAACGTGATGACGGCCTGGATGCCCGCTTGGTAGAAGATGATGCAAAGCATGAAGCGGCGCATGTCGGGGTAGTCGCCCAACTGGCGCAGCGTCGCGCGCACGCGCTGCCAGGCGCCCTCCCCGTTCGCCGGCCGCGCCGGCGTGCGCTCGCGCAGCAGCAGAAAAGTCGGCGCCGACGCCACGGCGAACAGCACGGCGGTGATCAAGAGGCAGACCGGCACGAACTCGGCCGCGCCCATGCCGCGCGCCTGCGCCCAGTCGATCCACGCGAGGCAGGCGCCGAGGCTCGCCAGCCCGCCCAGATAACCCAGCCCCCAACCCCAGCCGGAAACGCGGCCGAGCCCCTTCTCGCGCGCCAGTTCCGGCAGGAAGGCGGCGACGAGGTTCTCGCCGGTGCCGAAGCAGAAGTTCGAGACGACCAGCAGCACCAGCGCGAGGGCCAGCGCGCCGGGCCCCGCCAGCGCCAGCGCGGCCGTGGCGAACACGCAGCCGAGGGTCGTCGCCAGCAGCAGCCGCTTCTTGCCGAACAGGTCGGCGTGCGCGCCGACGAAGGGCGCGGTGACGAGGATCAGCGCGTAGGACAACGACAGCGCCGCCGTCCACGCGAAGGTGCCCCACACCGCGCCCGCGGCGACGACGGCGACGAAATAGGCATTGAAGATCGCCGTGATGACCACCGTGGTATAGCCCGAGTTGGCGAAGTCGAACATCGCCCAGGCCCACACCTCGCGGCGACGCACACCGGGCTGGAGAATTTCGCCGCCAGCCATCGTTCAGCCGGCGAGAAAGTCGCGCACCAGCCCCACCTGCGCGTCGTGCATGAAAGTCGGCGCGTGGCCGACGGCGGCGATTTCGGCGATTTGTGCGCGCGGGCCGCGTTCCGCCATCGCTGCAAGCGTCGCACACGTCAGCAGGTCGGACAGTTCACCGCGGATCGCCAGCGTCGGACAGCGGATCGCGTCGTAAAGCGGCCACAGTGCCATGTCGCGACCGTCAAGCGCGGCCGCCGCCTGCGCGAAAGCCGCCACGATGCCCTTGTCGTAATGGAACACCCAGCCGCCCGCGTCGTCCGGCCTGACCGTGTTGCGCGCCAGTGCGCGCCACTGCGCGTCGTCGTGCGGACCGAAGGCGCCGTAGGTCAGGCGCGCGTAGGCCTCGACCGCCGCCAGATCGGCGAAGCGCGCCGGGGCACCGGCGAGATAAGCGCCGATGCGCTGCAACGCCGGCGCCGACACCACCGGGCCGACATCGTTGAGAATCAACTTGCGGATCGGCGCGCCGGCTTGCGCCGCGAGCGCCATGCCGATCAACCCGCCCATCGAGGTGCCGAGCCAATCCACCGTTTCGACATCCAGCCGCGCGATCAGCGCCGCCATGTCCTGCGCATATTGCGGCACGGCATACAGCGCAGGGTCGGGAAACCGGTCGCTCAGACCCCGCCCGGCGACATCGGGGCAGACCACGCGATAGTCGGCCGCCAGCGCCTGCGCAAGGAAATCGAAATCGCGCCCGGTGCGCGTCAGACCATGTACGCAGACCACTACCCGCGGATTCGCCGGATCACCCCACTCCACATAGGCCATGCGGTGAAAACCGGCGGGGCTGAGGCAATGAACGTAATGTTGGCGCATGGAGACACTCCGACATCAGAAAACCGCATTGTGCCAGTAGCGGCGGCGCACTTCCCTTTCGCGCGTGATCGCCGTCCCGCCGGCGCCGACTTTCAGCGTGACCGCGCCGTGCCGGTCGGTGCGATGGATGTTCGCATCGGCGTAGCGTGCGAGGATATCCGGGTGCGGATGGCCGAAGCGGTTGCGGTAGCCGACCGGAAAGATGACTTCGCGCGCGCCGACAGCCGCAACGAAATCCGGTGAGGAAGTTCGCTTGCCGCCATGATGCGGCGCGACGAGAATGTCGGCCAGCAGTTCGTCGCGATGGCGTTGCAGCAGTTCGCGTTCGGCCGGGCCTTCGATGTCGCCGGGAATCAGCACATGGCCGTGCACCGACTCGATCTTCAGCACGCAGGAAAGCGCGTTGGTCGTGAGTTTGCGTTCGTAGTCACCTGGCGCCGGATGCAATATGCGAAATCGTATGCCGTCCCATTCCCAGGCGTCGCCATCAACGCAGCGACGCTCGACGATGGCGGTCGGCACGGCGGCGAGCAGGGAGTCGGCGCCGCCCGCGTGGTCGCTGTCGGCATGGCTGACGATCAGGCGGTCGAGACGGCGCACGCCGACGGCGCGCAGGTAAGGCACCAGGATGCGTTCGCCGGCATCGGCCGTGCCACCGAAAGCCGGGCCGGCATCGAACATCAGGTCGTGCGCGGCCGTCTGCACGTGCACCGCCTGCCCCTGGCCGACATCGAGCACGCGCACCCACAGTTCGCCGCTCGCCGGCCGCCCGGGGGCGACCAGGAACAGCGGCAGGAACAGTAGAGTCCCCAGCCAGCGTGCCGGAAAACCGCGCGGCATCAGCAGCCAGGCCGCACCCAGCAGGGCGAGCGGCACCGCCCAGGGCGGCGGCGCGTGTTGCTGCCAGAGCGCGCCGGGCAGGGTCGCCAGCCAGGCGAGAAAATCCATCAGCGGCGTCAGCAGCGCGTGGGACAGGTGGAGCAACCAGGAAAACCCGGGCAGCGCGCCGGCGAGCGTCAGCGGCGTCACGGCAAGACTCACCAGCGGAATCGCCAGTACGTTGGCGAACGGCGAGACGAGCGAAAACTGCTGGAACAGCGCGAGCAACGGAGGCATCAGGCCCAGCGTCACCGCCCATTGCGCGCGCAACCATTCGAACAGCCAATGGCGTGGCGCCAGCCGGCCTTCGGCGACGAAAAGCAACAGTGCCACCGCGCCGAAGGAAAGCCAGAATCCCGGCGCGCGCACCGCCAGCGGATCGACGAGCAGCACCAGGAACAGGGCCGTGCCGAGCACCCGCCCGGGAGCGATGGCGCGCCCGGACGCCAGCGCCAGCGCCACCACGCCGAGCATGTACAGGGTGCGCTGCGCCGGGATGCCGAAGCCGGCGATCAGCGCGTAGGTAAAGGCGGCGAGAAAGCCCGCGATGGCGGCGACCTTCTGCGCCGGCCACAGCAGCGGCAGGCGCGCGTGACGCCGCCACAGGAAGAACGCCAGCGCGGCGGCGAGCGCGCCGATCATCGTCACGTGCAGGCCGGAGATGCTCATCAGGTGCGTGATGCCCGTCGCGGCGAAAAGCCGCCACTGCGCCGGCGCGATGGCCTGCTGGTCGCCCACCGCGAGGGCGACGAGAATGCCGGCGTGCGGCGCGTCGCCGAGCACGCGCCGCATGCGCTCGCGCGTCGCCTCGCGCAGGCGTTCGACCGCGATCAGCGGCCCGCCGGCCGACGTGTCGAGGCGTGCCGTCAGGGCCGACTTTCGCACGTAGCCGGTGGCGCGGATGCCGCGCTCGAACAGCCAGCCTTCCCAGTCGAAGCCATGCGGATTCAGGTTGCCGTGCGGACGCTTCAGCCGCACCTGGAAACGCCAGCGCTCGCCGACGCGCGGCAGCGGGTACGCGCCCGGAGCGGCTTCGACATCGCCCGATTCCTCCTCTTCCGGCGGTGGCAGGCGGCGATACCAGGCCAGGGAAATGCGCTCCGGCAGCGGCGCGGCGCTCTCCTCCACGACAAACACGAAGCGCACGCCGCGCTCGAAACGCTGCGGCAGGCGCGCCACCACGCCCGTCACCTCGATGTCGCGCCCTTCCCACGCCGCCGGCAGTTCGTCCGCCAGCCGCCAGTGGCCGTAGGCGGCAGCCCAGGCGAACCCCAGGAGCAGCATGCCGACGAGCGGTGGCAGCGGATGCCGGCGCCCGCACCAGGCCGCCGCCGATCCGCACAGGGCAAGCGCGGCAACGAAAGTCGGCCCCGGCAGCACGGCGAACCCCTGCACGCTCCAGACGCCGAGCGCGCAGGCGACCACCCGCCAAGGCATTACAATTTCCCCATGCGCAAGTGGCTCAGAAAACTCGCCCCCGACCACGCGGCCATCGAGCAGAACCGCTGGCTGTACCCGTTCCGCAACACCCTGCTGCACCCGCGCCTGTGGCACATGAACCGCCACTCGGTGGCCGGCGGCGTCGCCGCCGGGCTGTTCTTCGGCCTCATGCCCGCACCCTTCCAGATGCTTGGCGCGGCGCTCGCCGCCATCGTCTTGCGCGTCAACCTGCCCATCGCCATCCTCGCCACGCTGTACACCAACCCCGTCACCTTCTGGCCGCTCTACCTGCTCGCCTGGTGGATCGGCCGCTTCCTCGTCGGCGGCGACGCCAATCCGGCGCCGCCCCCCGAATTCGGGCTGGCCGATCTCGCCGATCTCGGCGCCTGGTTCGCCACGGCGGCCGCCTGGCTCGGCCAGATCGGCCTGGCGCTCGTCGTCGGCGTGCTGCTGCTGGCGAGCACCTTCTCCGTGCTCGGCTACCTTTTTACCCGAATTGCATGGAGATTACACATTTTGCATAAATTGACGCAACGCAAGGCAAGACGCAACAAACACGCTATAACTCGCAAGCCGCTCAGACCGCCCACAACGGAATAGACCGTCCATGACAACGACCACGATCCGCCAGCGCCTCGTCATCCTCATCATCGTTCCGTTGCTCGCCCTGGCGATCACCGCGGCAAACCTGATCCTCAACGCCTACCGCGATTACCGGGGCGCCGTCTCCACCCAGGAAACACTCAAGGTCGCCGTCGCCGCCGGCGAACTGATCCACACCCTGCAGATCGAACGCGGCACCACGGCCGGTTTCCTGCAATCGAAGGGCGCACGCTTTGCCGACACCCTCCCGGGGGTGCGCAAAAACAGCGACGGCAAGCTCGCCACCTATCTCGCCGAGGCGGGGGCCGCCGCCGGGCTCGACGAATTGCAGGCCGCGCTGAAATCGGCACGCACCAGGCTCGACGCCCTGAAGGATCTGCGCGGACGCGTGGACGCCTTCGGCATCCCGGTGCCCGATGGCATCGCCGCCTACACGGCGACCATCTCCGCCCTCGTCGAGGTCATCGCCAAGAGCGGCCAGTTCAGCAGCAGCCCGGTCGTCGTGCGCCAGGCCACCGCCTACCTCGCCCTGGTGCTCGCCAAGGAACAGACTGGCCAGGAGCGCGCCATGACCACGGCGGCCTTCGCCGCCAACGCCACCGAACCGGCACGCTACCGCCTGATTCTCGAACGCCACCATCGCCAGGAAGCCTATCTGGAGATTTACCGCAGCTCGGCGAGCGCGGACGAAACCGCCTCGCTCGATCAGGTGCTGCAGGGTGCCGCGTCGCGCGAGGTGCAGCGCATGCGCGGCGTGCTCATCGACAAGGCCGCCAGCGGCGGCTTCGATATCGAACCCACCTACTGGTTCGCCGAAATCACCAAGAAGATCGACGGCCTGCTCGGCACCGAAACGCTCGTGACCAGAAACATCGCCCGCAACACCGCCGATATCGTCGCCGCGAGCCAGGGTGCGCTCACCGGCTACCTGATTCTCGTCGCCGCCGCCGTCGCCCTGGTGATCTTCGCCTCCCTGTGGATCTCGGCGAGCATCGCCACTCCACTGCGCGCCGAGGTCGAAGTGGCCGAGCACGCCATCCGCCACAGCGATTTCACGCAGGACGTGCCGGAAAGCGGCCCCGCCGAGGTCGTACGCGCCGGCCACGCCTTCAACCAGCTGATGCACACCTTCCGACAGATCGTCGCCGACATGAAATCCTCGAGCGAGCGCATCACGTCGGTGGCCGACGAACTGGCCGGATCGAGCCAGGCGGTACGCACCAGTTCGCGGGCACAATCGGAGGCGACCGCATCGGTCGCCGCCGCCTTCGAAGAAGCCTCGGTAAGCGTCAGCCAGACCTCGTCGAACGCCGAGAGCGCGGCGCAGATCGTGGAAACCGCGCGCGCGGACACCGTCACGGCAATGCGCGTGATGGGCGAAACGGTCGGCAACATGCGCCAGATCGCCGCGCTGATCCGCGCTTCCTCGGATCAGATCACCGCGCTGTCGGCCTCGTCACAGCAGATCGGTGGCATCGTCCAGGTCATCCAGGAAATCGCCGAACAGACCAACCTGCTGGCGCTCAACGCCGCCATCGAGGCGGCGCGCGCCGGCGAGCAGGGGCGCGGCTTCGCCGTGGTGGCCGACGAAGTGCGCAAGCTGGCGGAGCGCACCGCCAAGGCCACGGGAGAGATCGGCGGGCTGATCGGCACCATGCAGTCCGGCGTGGAAGCCAGCGTCGGCTCGATGGATGAAGCCAACCGCCAGGCCGACGCCAGCCTGCGCCTGGTCGGCGACACCGAGGCGGCCTTGAGCCGCATCGACGCCGGGTCGATGGACGTCTCGGCCAACGTGACGGCGATTTCCGTAGCGCTCAAGGAACAGGACGCCGCCTTGCGTCAGGTGGCGCTCAGCATCGAGGCGATCGCCCTGAAGACCGAGCAGAACAACCAGGCGGCGGAAGCGAACAGCAGCACCGCCAGCGAACTCGATACCCTGGCACGCAACCTGCGCGCCTCGGTGGCGCGCTTCAAGGCCTGATCAGGCGGCGGCAAGCGGTGCAGGTTCGTGCAGGGCGTAGCCCTGCGCGTAATCGACACCCAGCACGCGCGTCACCTCGAGTACCTGGGGCGACACCACGTATTCCGCCACCGAGCGCAGCCCATGGGCGCGAGCGAGCCGCACCATGGCCTCGACCACGGCCCGATCGGTCGGGTCGCGATCCAGATTGCGCACGAACTGTCCGTCGATCTTGAGGTAATCGACGCGGAACTGCTTGAGGTAGCCAAACGAGGAGAGGCCGCTGCCGAAATCGTCGAGGGACACCGCCGCGCCCAGCGCGCGCACGCGGCGGATGAATTCCAGTGCGCGCTCCGGGTCGGCGACCGCCGCCGACTCGGTGATCTCGAAACACAAATGGTGCGGATCGACCCCGTGCGCGGCGAGTTTTTCCTCGAGGAAGCGCGGCAGGTCGGCGTCATTGAGCGTCGGACCGGAAAGATTGACGGACAGGTGATGAAAGGGCGGCGCGCGGCCGGCGGCGCGCCACGCGGCAAACTGGCGCATCGTCGCCTCGATCACCCAGCGATCGAGGAAGGGCATCAGGTTGTAGCGCTCCGCGGCCGGAATGAATTCGCCGGGCAGCACCAGCGTGCCATCCGTCTCGCGCATGCGCACCAGCACCTCGGCCGCCGGGGCACCCGCTGCGCCGAGCGACTCGATACGCTGATGGAACAACTCGAAACGCCCCTCGGCCAGCGCCTCGGTGATGCGCGGCAGGATGTCGAACTCGCTTTGCCGCTGGCGATACCAGTCGTCGCCGCGCCGGTAGATCTCGGCACGGTTGCGGCCGTGCTCCTTGGCGGCGTAGCAGGCGCTGTCGGCGGCCATCAGCAGATTGGTGACGTTGTCGAGATCGGCCTCGGCGCGCACGATGCCGACGCTGGCACCGATGCTGAAGCTCTGCCCTTCCCAACTGAAGTCGATGCCGCGAATGCCGTCGATGATGCGCCGCGCATGGTCGAGCGCGGCCGCCTCGTCGCCGCCTTCGATCACCAGCGCGAACTCGTCGCCCCCCAGGCGGGCGACGAAGCCGAAGGTGCGCTGCTGCATCAGGAAGGTGGTGACCCGCTGCAGCAGCAAGTCGCCCGCGACATGGCCGCAACTGTCGTTCACCGCCTTGAACTGGTCGAGGTCGATGTACAGCATGAACAGCGCATGCTCGCGGCGACGCGCCAGTGCGTCTGCCATGTGCATCTCGAAGGCGCGGCGGTTGTGCAGGCCGGTCAGCGAATCGTGGCGCGCCTGGAAGCGCAGCTCATCGACGCGCGCCTCGACGGCGTGGGCCATGTCGTTGAAGTTGCGCGCCAGCCGGGCGACTTCGTCGTCGCCATCGGCGGGCAAGCGCACGTCGTATTCCCCGGCGGCCACATGCGAGCTGGCCTCCGTCAACGCCACGAGGCGGCGCGTCAACAAGTAGCCGGCGAAGCCGAGCAGCAACAGGCTCGCGGCGATTGCAAACGCGGCGAGCAGCGCCGACTGGACGAGCAACGCCTGGCGCGCCGCCGCGAGATGTTCGAGCGACAGGCCGTATTGCACCGTGCCGAACGTCTGCCCCATGGTGCGTACCGGGAAGCGCACATGGTGCAGTTCGGCCGGGTCGAAATGCGTCGAGGGCGCCGGCAGGGGAGTCTCGGCGGCGTGCCCGGAAGCCGCCAGCACCCGTCCGCCGGTATCCATGACCACGATGTAGGCGACCTCCCGCGCTTCGCGCCAGCCGTCGATGATGTCACGCAAGCTGGCGTAGTCGCGCGCCACCATCGGCATGGCGACGGCGGTAACGTAAGCGTGCTCGATGGCCGCGATGCGCGCGCGTGTCTGGTCGACGAGTTTCGTCTCGATCAGGCGCTGGCTGTTGCCGACCAGCAGGACAAGCAGCAGGACCTGCGCGAGCACGCCGACCGCCACGAGGCGCAAGCGCAGGGATCGGGTCCAGGTCGGCATCGGTCGGTGCGGAAGACGCGGAATAGGCGGAAGGGAAGGACGCGGCTCACGGCCGGTGCGAGAGCATCGTCCGGGTGATGTCCACGTAGGGCTTGAGGGCGGCCAGGTCGGCAGGCGTCAGCGACGCGTACCCCGCGAAGCCGGTCTGGGCGAAGAAAGCCTGACCGCCGAGCGTGGCGGGGAAATCGTCGAGCGCGGCACGCACGGCATCGAGCGTGCGCTTGCCGAGGCGCGGATGACCGAGCGTGATCAGGTGCGGCAGGCGGATCTCCGTCGACAACACCTTGACGCGCACGCGGATGTCGGCCGGCGTCTGCGGAATCATCGTGCCGGACACGAAGGCCGCGTCGATATCGCCCACCGCCACGGCGGCAAGCGCGGCAGCATGGGTCGGATATTCGACGACCCGATAATCGCGCCCGAGCTCGAGGCCGGCGTCGCGCAACCAGCGGACGCTGCCGATGGGAATGATGGCCAGCCGGCTGGCGAAGCCGATGCGCTTGCCGCGCAGGTCGGCCGCCTTCGTGATCGGCGCCCCCTGCGCGACCACCAGCCGCGATTCGAGGGTCGCCTTGAAACGGCGCAGCGGCACATAACCGCGCTCGATGCTCATCACGCCGAAATGCGGCGCGGTGACCAGCAGATCGAACTGGCCGTCGAGCGATTCGTTGATGAAGGTGAAATAGTCGGCGGAACTGACGATATCGACCGGGCGGTTGAGACGGCTGGAGAGATGGTCACGCAGTGGGGCGTAAATCTTCAGGAGCGCCAGCGTGCTGTTGTAGGGCAGCACGCCGAGCTTGAGGGGCTCGGCCGCCGCCGCGGGAAGGACGAGCAGCCACCAGGAAAAAAACGCGATGGCGAAAATCCCGCGCCACGCACGCATGCCACCTTGGGCCATTGCTGACCTCCTCTGCCTGAAAATTGATCTAAATCAGTTCAGCTTACCACGAAGGTAATACGCACGGGCCGATTCAATCGGCGCGCAAACGGCCGTCCTCGAGGATGAGTCGGCGCTGACAGGAGGCCGCCAGCGTCGTGTCGTGGGTGACGATGACGAGGCTGGTGCCATGGCTGGCGTTGAGGCCGAGCATCAGGGCGAAGACTTCGTCGGCGGTGCGGCGGTCGAGGTTGCCGGTCGGCTCGTCGGCCAGCACGCAGGCCGGCCGCGTCACCAGCGCCCGCGCCAGCGCCGCGCGCTGGCGTTCGCCGCCCGACAGTTCGCCGGGACGATGTTTCAGGCGCGCGCCCAGACCAACCTCGGCGAGAATCGCCGCCGCGCGCGCCTCGGCCGCGGCCTTCGCCATGCGCCGGACCAGGAGCGGCATCGCCACGTTCTCTAGCGCGGTGAACTCCGGCAGCAGGTGGTGAAACTGGTAGACGAAGCCCAGCGCCTCGTTGCGCAGGCGGCCGCGCTCGCGCTCCGAAACCTGGGCCAGATCCTTGCCGAGCAGATGCACCGAACCGGCCGACGGCGCGTCCAGTCCGCCGAGCAGATGCAGCAGCGTGCTCTTGCCCGAACCGCTCGCGCCGACGATCGCCACCGTCTCGCCAGGGCCGACTTTCATGTTCACGCCATCGAGCACGCGCACTTCGTCGGCCTTCTCGCGGTAAACCTTGGCGAGGCCGGAACAGGCGAGCACCGCATCACTCATAGCGCAAGGCCTCCGCCGGATTCGTGCGCGCGGCGCGCCAGCTCGGGTAGAGCGTCGCCAGCACGGTGAGGCAAAACGAGGTGACGGCGACGATCCAGACATCCGGCCATTGCAGATCGGAGGGCAGGTCGGAAATGTAATACACGTCCTTGGCGAGAAACTGGAAGCCGAGCAGGCGTTCGAGGAAGGGCACCACGGTCTCGACGTTGAGCGCCAGCGCCACCCCGCCGGCGATGCCCAGCACGAGACCGATCACGCCGATCAGCGTGCCCTGGATGACGAAGATGGCGAGGATGCTACCGGGGCTCGCGCCGAGCGTGCGCAGGATGGCGATGTCGGCGCGCTTGTCGGTCACCGTCATGACCAGCGTCGACACGATGTTGAAGGCCGCCACCGCGACGATCAAGAGCAGGATCAGGAACATCATGTTCTTCTCGATTTGCACGGCGCGAAAGAAATTGGCATGCATGCGCGTCCAGTCGGAAACGCGCATTTCTTGGCCGAAACCGGACGCGAGTTCGCGCACCACGCGCGGCGCGGCGAACAGGTCGTCGAGCTTGAGGCGCACGCCCGAGACCTGTTCATCCATCAGGTAGAGCTTCTGCGCGTCCTCCAGGTGCAGCAGCGCGAGGCCGCTGTCGTACTCGTACATGCCCACCTCGAAAATGCCGACCACGGTGAATTGCTTCATGCGCGGCAGCACGGCAGCGGGCGTCACCATGCCCTGCGGCGCGATCAGGGTGATCTTGTCGCCGACGAAGGCGCGCAGGGCGTAGGCGAGTTCGGCGCCGATGACGATGCCGAAGTCGCCGGCGCGCAGGCCGTCGAGCGTGCCGGATTTCATGTGGCGCACGAAATCGGCAACGCCCTCCTCTTCGACGGGCAGGATGCCACGGATCAGCGTGCCCTTCACCTGGCCGTCGAAGGAGAGCATGGCCTGCTGCTGCACGTAGGGGGCGGCGGCGAGCACACGCGGATGCTCGACGGCATGGCGCGCCACGGCCTGCCAGTGGTCGAGTTCGCCGTCGACGCCGGAAATCTGCGCATGCGAGGCGACGCCGAGGATGCGCGTGCGCAGTTCCTTCTGGAAGCCGTTCATCACCGACAGCACGACGATCAGCACCGCCACGCCGAGCGCCAGGCCGAGCATGGAGATCAGCGAGATGAAGGAGATGAAGCGATTGCCGCCGCCCGTCTTGCGGGACGCGGTGTAGCGCAGGCCGATGAAGGTCTCGAAGGGGAAGGCAAGCATGGCGGCGGCGATTCTACCCGCGCGTTCTCAACGGGTCGTCGTGCGCCAGGGATGATCGAGCCAGTCGAGAACCTGCGCATAGAGATCGTGCTGGGTGATCGGCTTGGCCAGGTGCGCGTTCATGCCGGCTTCGATGCACGACTGACGATCCTGATCGAAGGCATTCGCGGTGGTCGCCAGGATCGGCGTGTCGCGGTTCAGCGAGTCGTCGCGAATCGCCCGCGTCGCCTCCAGCCCGTTCATTTCCGGCATCTGCATGTCCATCAGGATCAGCTGGTAACGTTCGCGGCGCGCGAGTTTCAGCGCCTCGCGACCGTTTTCGGCGGTATCGACCCACAAGCCGACATCGCTCAGCTGCCTGGTCAGCACTTCGCGGCTGATCGGCTCGTCCTCCGCGACCAGGATGCGCGCGCCGGGATGGATGCGCATCAGCCGGCTTTCGGCCGTCTCGTCGTCCCGCTGCGGGTCGGCGGACGCAACGGACTCGGCATCGCGCTGCAGGCGCGCCGTGAACCAGAAAGTGCTGCCCGCGCCGCTCACGCTCTTCACGCCGATCTCGCCGCCCATCATCTGCACCAGCCGCTTGCAGATGGCGAGTCCGAGGCCGGTTCCGCCGTATTTGCGGGTCATCGAACCGTCCGCCTGCTCGAAGGCGTTGAACAGGCGTTCCTGGTCCTGCGCGGCGATGCCGATCCCTTCGTCGCGCACCTCGAAGCGCAGCAGCACGCTCGCCGCGTCTTCGTCCTCGATCACCACGCCGATACGTATCGCACCGTGGTCGGAGAACTTGATGGCATTGCCCACCAGGTTGATGAGCACCTGTTCGAGGCGCAGCACGTCGCCACGCAGGGGCAGGCAATTGACCTCGGCGCGTTCGGCGACCACGATGCGCAAACCTTTTTCGGCGGCCCGGTGGCCGAACAGCGGAATCAAGTGTTCGAGCACGGTGGCAACCTTGAGCGGGGCGATTTCGAGAACCAGGCGCTCCGCCTCGATCTTCGACAGGTCGAGGATGTCGTTGAGCAGGCCCAGCAGGCGTTGGGCCGACGCCTCGGCCTTGCCAAGCTGGTCGATCACTTTCGGATCGTTCACCCGCCGCTTGGCCAGCGCGATCATGCCGAGCACGCCGTTCATCGGCGTGCGCAACTCGTGGCTCATGTTGGCGAGGAAGGTCGTCTTGGCGCGATTGGCGACCTCGGCCTGCTCTTTGGCTTCGGCCAGATCGTGCGTGCGGCTCTCGACCAGGCGCTCGAGCATCAGATGGCGCTCCTTGAGCGCGGTGTAGTCGGAAAACAGCGAGACGTAGCGCAGTAACCTGCCGGCCTCGTCGCGCACCGCACTGATGGTCTGGCGCGCGACGAAGAGATGGCCATCCTTGCGGCGATTCCAGACTTCGCAGCTCCAGCGATCTGACTCCGCCAGCGCACGCCACATGGCCTCGTAATACTCGGCACCATGGCGACCCGACTTGAGAATACGCGGATTCTTTCCCAGCACCTCGTCGCGCGCATAACCGGTGATTTCCGTGAAGGACGCATTGACGTCGAGGATCTTGCCCTGCGCATCGGTAATCATGATGCTTTCATTGGCGTGTTCGAACACGCTGGCCGCCAAGCGCAGGCTTCGCGCGTTCTCGCGCAGGGAACGGGTCAGCACGGACAGGGCGCGGTTGCGGCGCACCAGCAGGACGAGCAGCAACAGGACGACTACCAGGCCGACGCCACCGACGATGAAGGCCGGCCGGTACAGCTGCCAGATGTCGGCGAAGCTGACCTCCGGCACGGCCTCGAACGGCGGCATGCGCAGGCGGCGGGCGAGGTGCTCCACCGGCGTGTAGTCGGCCGCCGGGGCGAAGCCGGCGATGTGCGCGGCGCGCGCCGCCGGGTGGTTTTCGTCGAGCGCGAACAGCGCGGCGCTGACGACGCGCAGGGTCTGGCGATCCACCGAGGGCAAGGCGACGAATGGCCATTCCGGATACAGGCGCGTGGAGACGCGGTAGGGAAATCCGGCAAGATTCTGGGGATTGATGATCTTCAGGCGCGCCGGATCGAGGCGGCCTTCCGCATGCAGGCTTTCCAGCACGCCGGTACGCACGAACCCAACATCGATGCTTCCGCCCAGCACGGCATCGATGACCGCATCGTGGCTGCCAAGCACCTTGAGGCGCGGGTCGGCCGGCAGGTCGATCCCGGCTTCGAGCAATTCCAGGGCCTGGGACTGGAATCCCCCCATATCGCGCGTATCCGGCACGCCGATCACCTTGCCCCGCAGGTCGCGCAAGCCACGCATGTCGGCGTACCCGACGGAAGCGACAATCACGCCGCCCAGGCTGGTCGTCGCCATGCCGCCCTCGCTGCTGATGACGGTGGCCACCACGCCGGCCAGATGGCTGCGACTGCGCACGACCAGAAAATGGCTGGGATTGGTCATGACGAAGTCGAGCCGGTTCTGGTTGAGCGCTTCTTCCATCTCGTCCTGGTCGAGCACGAGAAGATCGACGCGCCGGTCGCCGAGCGCCGCACCCAGATACGCCGCGAGCGGGCGAAAACGCTCTTCGATCACGGGTTTCGGTCGATAGGCGAACACGCCGAGCTTCAGGGCCTCCGCGGCCGAGGCCAGTGCGGGCGACAACGCCAGCAGCGACAGCAGGATCGGCAGGATCGGCAGGATGAGGCGTCGCGAAAGGGACATCAGTTCTGGCGCGGCAGGTAGGCGTCGGTTGTCAGGCCGGCGAGGTTGTCCGGCCCGGGAAGCAGGCCGTTCTCCACCATGAACGCCGCCAGCGTGCCAGCGGCGCCGGACAGGCTGCCGCTGGCGGAGAGCGCACGACGATTCGCCGTCAGGTCGGGCAGGTGCAGGCCGGCGTAGCCTGCCTCGACCTCCTCGAAGCGCAATTTGCGCCGCGCGGCGATACGGCGCATGGCATCCTCGCGGTTGACGCGCAGGTGGTCAAGAGCGCGCAGGTGGGCGGCCACGGTAGCGCGCAGGGTCGCGGCATGTTCCCGCAAGTGATCGCCGCGTACCGCCAGCGTATCGAAAATGGTTTGCGGAAACTGCCGGCTGTCGTAGATGCGCACGGCGCCCTCGCGCACCAGGTAGTCCGCGTAGGGAGAAAAGCTGATCGCCGCGTCGATCTCGTTGCGTCGCCAGAGATCGAGGTGCCGGTCGACGGGCAAGGACAACAGATGCAGATCCTCCATTCGCAGGCCGGCCGCCGCGAGCAGCTTCTTGAGCACGATGCCGCCCACCGCGCTCTTCTCGACGGCCAGGCGCCGGCCCTTGAGGTCGGCGAGCGAGCGAATCCCCGGCCTGGCCAGCACGACATCCGCGCCGACCGACTCGTTCAGCACCAGTACCACCGTGAGCGGCAGGCCGCCGGCGCGCACACTCAACACCTCGTCGAGCGTGAGGCAGGCGGCATCGAGCCGGCCGGCACGCAGGCCGGCGATGGAATCGCCGGCATTGCCGCCCTCTTCCAGTTGCGCGAGCGGCGGCAGCCAGCCGAAGTCGCGCGCCAGCAGCAGGGGTTCGTAACCGGGCCAGGGATGAATGCCGATCACCAGGGGACGCGTGGGCGCACAAGCCACCAGGCCCGTGACGGCGAGCGGGGCGGCGCAGGCAACTCGCAGGAACTGGCGGCGGTCGGTCATGGCGAAAGATTATGCCTCAAGAATTGCGCGCCGCCGTGCTGCCCGCACCGACTTTCGCGCTCACTCGAAACCGGCGATGGCTTCGTGGCATTCTCCGATCAGTTCGGCAATCTTGGCCGCATCGACATTGAGAATCTCCATGGCGATGGGCGCCACCTTCTGCCATTCGTGTGAGTTGCCCGTGCCGGTGCGCTCGTGGATCAGGTGCTCGGCCAGCAAGGTGACGGCGATCAGCGGCAGGGTGATGGCCGCGCCGTGGTAATCCTCGTTGCGATACAGAAGGTCGAGATCGTGGTGGTGGCGTACCGCCTCGACGATCTCGTGCGGCAAGGACCACGACTCGGCCAGCAGCGCCCCCATTTCCGCGTGGTTGGTGCCGATGGCGCACTCCTCGATCAGGGTGAAGCGCTCGACCGGCTCGGCGTTCGCCCGGGCGAGGGTGTCGCGGTATTCCGGAAACGGCACCATCAGCACCGGGATGCCGCAATCGCGGAAGAGGCCGAACGTGTAGGCATCCTCGCAACGCAGCCAGCAACAGCGGCGCAGGCGTTTTGCCAGCCAGCCGGAAACGCGCGCCGTGGTGCCGGATTCGTCCCAGAAACGTTCGAGGTGCGGCGCGTGGCCGAACACCTTCTGCAGGGAAATGCCCGCCACGGTGCGGATCGCCAGGCGCAGGCCAAGCACCAGCAAGGCCTCGGGAACGCTGCGGATCTTCTTGTCAAGCCCGAAGAACGGCGAATTCGTCGTCTTCAGCAAGGCCGCCGACAAGGCGACGTCTGAAGAGATGATCTTGGCCAGAAAGGAGAAATCGGGCTCGTGCTTGGCCATCTCCGCATCGATCTTGACCAGCACCGAAGGGCGCGGCGGAATGCCGATGTCGCGGATGGCGATGCCGATGCCTTCTTCGATGCGCCGGCCGTGATCACTTGCTTCGAAAGTCATGAGGAGGGAGCCCGGTATGGAGGATGGGTATTCACCCGCGCCAGCGCCCCAGCCATTCTTCCGCCGGGGCGGGCTTGCCGTAGAGATAGCCCTGGCGGATGATGGGGCCCTGGCCGTCGAGGTACGCGGCCTGCGCCGGGGTCTCGACACCTTCGGCGACGACCTGCAGGCGCAGGTGGCGCGCAATGGAAAGGATGGTTTCGACCAGAGCCGCGTCGTTCGGATCGACCGGTGCATCCTGGACGAAGCTTTTATCGATCTTCAATTCGTGGATGGGCAGGCGCTTCAGGTAGGCCAGCGAAGAATAGCCGGTACCAAAATCGTCAATGGAAAACCGCACGCCCAACTTGGCCAGATCGCTCATGCGGGCGACGACGGTATCGATGTTGTCGATCACCAGTCCTTCGGTGACCTCGAGGGTCAGCTGACCGGGATCGGCGCCGGTGGCAACCAGCAGATTCTTGAGCCACGACACGAATCCCGACTGGCGGAACTGGCGCGGCGAAATGTTGACCGCGATGCGGATCACCCGGCCGGTCATCGCCTCATGGGCGAGCAGGCGGCAGACGGCATCGAGTACCCAGGCGCCAAGTTCGACGATCAGATCGGATTCCTCGGCGACCGGCACGAAGCAGCCGGGCGGCAACAGGCCACGCTCCGGATGCTGCCAGCGCACCAGGGCCTCGGCACCGGCGAGGTCGCCGTCGGGCCCGACCTGCGGCTGTAGATAGAGGCGCAATTCGCCAGCGGGAATGGCGCGCCGCAGCTCGCGTTCGATGCTGTAACGCTGACGCGCGGAATCGCCCATGGCGTCGTCGAAGAAGGCGGACTGGTTGCCACCGGCTTCCTTGGCGCGGTGCATGGCGGTATCGGCGCGCCGCAGCACGTCGCGCGGCGAATCGGTGCCGCCCTCGGGGCTGAGCGCGATGCCCACGCTCACCGTCAACACGGTGTTGTCGCCTTCCGCGAGACTGAACGGCTGGCGCATCGCCTCATGGAGCTTTTCCGCCACGCCGAGGACGCGGCGGCTGGCATCCTCGCGCCGCGTGGCGACATCCTGCAGCAAGATGGCGAACTCGTCGCCCGCGATGCGTGCCAGCGTATCGCCGTCGCGCAGCAGGCCGGTCAGTCGCCCGCCGACCGCCACGAGCAGCAGATCGCCCAGTTCCTGGCCATGGGCGTCGTTGAGCAGCTTGAAGCGGTCGAGATTGAACAGGATGAGCGCGTCGAAATGGCCACGCCGCACCGCCACCGCCAGCGCCAGCGCGATGCGGTCGAGCAGCAACGTGCGATTGGGCAGGCCGGTCAGCGTGTCGAAATAGGCGAGCCGGTCGATCTCGGCGGCGGCGCGCAACTTCTCGTCGGTGGCGCACGTCAGCGCGTCCTCGCGCTGGCGCACCTCTTCGGCCATGCGGTTGAAGCCCGCCGCCAGCTGGCAGATTTCGTCCTGGCCGTGCACGGCCAGGGGGACCGAATAGTCGCCGGCGGCAATGCGTTCCGCCCCGGCCTGGAGCCGCGACAGGCGACGCACCACCAGCCAGTCGATCAAGAGGCCGACCACAAGGAAGAGCAGTGCATAGCCGGCCAGGCTCTTGCCCAGCTGCTCGCCCCACAGCGCGGCGAAGCGGCCGTCATACTTCTCGAGCGGAATCTTGATGCTCACCAGGCCGCGCAAGTCGCCGACCTGATAGCCGTAGGCCATCGGGTAGTTGTCGCGGATGCTGGGCGGCGCATCGTCCGGATCGCCGTGGCAGCGCAGGCAGAAGGGCTCGATCCAGATCGGCGCGCTGTAGAGCAGGTAACCCCGCCCCGTCGCGTCGACGATGCGGTCGGTGCGATCCTTTGCTTCCGGGTTGACGCGAAACCACGCCATGGCCGCCAGTTCGTCGCGATCGGCCCGGTTGCCCGGATTGCGCGGCACGTCGGAGACGTTGTTGAAGATCACCCCGCTGTCGTTCCAGTTGGCGAAATCCTTTGCGATGCGCGAAAAGGAATGCGCCGGCAGAAAGCCGACGGTCTTGGCGGTAACCGGCAGGCCGCTCTCGACGAACTGCTGCTGGTAGATGCGCCGCGTGGCCATCATGAAGCCATAGACGAGGCGCGCGTCGCTTTCCGTCTCGGCCCGCAATTCCGCGTCGAGCCTGCGGTAGCTGGCCGTCAGGTCGACGCTCAGGATCGCGCCGACCAACAAGGCGAGCCAGAGCCAGATCTTGCGTTTGAGCGTCACGACGGATCCCCCCCGAAAAAGGCCCGGGGATGATACCAGTGCAGCGCTTCCATCGCTTTGCCCGCCGCCAGTCTTTCGCGCCGTTCGAGCGCCAGCAAGACATTGAGGATTTCGATAGTCCACCAACGGAGAGCGACGGCGAAAGAGACGGTCAGGGCGTGGAGTGCCGACTCGCTGTAGGGGTCGGCCTGTTCGTCGAATAGCCAGCCAATACCCACCGAACAGTCGACGACGGCTTCGAAGATGCCGACCGTAATCATCTTTAACATTCCTGTTCAATTGGTCAGTTGAGCGTAGGTCGGGATGCAACGGAAGGCAAGGCCTACGGAATGCCATGCGCCTTCGTCTGATCGGCGCAATCGAAATCGGCGTGTAGAATGGCCAGATATTTCGACATTCATGGAAATATCGTAATGATTGCAGCACAGGCTGTCGACAAACTCGCCGCACTGGCCCAGGAAACCCGTTTGCGGATTTTTCGCCTGTTGGTGGAGGCCGGCCCGGCGGGGATGAACGCCGGCGCCATCGCGTCGGCGCTCGACATTCCGGCGGCCACGCTCTCTTTCCATGTCGCCCACCTGGCGCGCACGGGTCTCGTCTCGTCGCGACAGGAAAGCCGCTTCATTTTCTACGCCGCCAATTTTTCGACGATGGACGACCTGATCGCCTACCTCACCGAAAACTGCTGCCAGGGCAAATCCTGTCTCTCGCCCCGCACGCAATGCGACCCCCTCCTATCCACGAAAGGCTGACCCCACATGAAAACCGTATTAATCCTCTGCACCGGAAACTCCTGCCGCTCCCAGATGGCGGAAGCGCTCGTCAACCATGATCTCGCCGGCAGCGTGCGCGCCCTGTCGGCCGGCACGAAGCCGCAGCCCAGGGTGGCCGACGGCGCCATCGAGGCCTTGCGGCTCGCGGGCATTTCCACCGCCGGGCTGACGCCCAAGGACATCGACGCGGTGATCGACGCGCCGATCGATCTTGTCGTCACCGTCTGCGACAACGCCAGGGAAAGCTGCCCGATCTTCCCCCGGCCGATCCCGCGCCTTCACCTGTCCTTCCACGACCCGCACGGCGAACCGCTGGAGCGCTTCGTCGCGGTGCGCGACGAGATTCGCACGCGGCTGATCGGCGAACTGCGCAAGGCGTTCACGCTATGAGCTTCGCCGCGAATTCGCTGCCGCGCCGCCTGACGGCCGAGGCGCTCGGCACCGCCTTGCTGCTCGCCACCGTGGTCGGCTCGGGCATCATGGCCGAGCGGCTGGCCGACGGCAACGTGGCGCTGGCGTTGCTGGCGAACACCCTCGCCACCGGCGCCATCCTCGTCGTGCTGATCCTGATCTTCGGCCCGGTTTCCGGCGCGCATTTCAATCCGGCGGTAACGCTCGCCGACGCCTGGCAGGGCGGCCTCGCCCGGCGCGATGCCCTGCCCTACATCGGCGCGCAAATCGCCGGCGCGTTTATCGGCGTGGCCGTCGCCAACCTGATGTTCGAACTGCCGGCGTGGTTCGCCGCCAGCAAGATACGCACGGGCGAGGCGCAGTGGTTCAGCGAATTCATCGCCACCTTCGGCCTGCTCGCCGCCATCTGGGGCAGCGTGCGCCAGCGCCCGAGCGCGGTGCCCTTCGTCGTCGGCGCCTACATCGCGGCGGCCTACTGGTTCACCGCCTCGACCTCGTTCGCCAATCCGGCCGTCACGCTGGCGCGCGCCGCGAGCGACAGCTTTGCCGGCATCCGCCCCTTCGACGTGCCCGGCTTCATCGTCGCCCAGCTGCTCGGCGCCTTCGCCGCCACCGCCCTGTTCGCCTGGCTGATGCCGGCGCGCCCTGTTCCCGCAAAGTAGCCATTTCTGTGACAACGTGTCGCAGACCCCCGGCGAGCGCTTCGCTTATAGTCCGCCGCATTCCAGACAAGCGGAGGCAGTGCCATGGATCGCCGTTCAGCCCTCAAATTCACCCTGTTCGCCAGCGCCGGTCTCGCCGCCGGAACCCGCACCGCCCACGCCATGCCGTCTCCCCGCTGCGAGAGCGACGGCACGCCGGCGCAGTTCATCCCGAAAGGCGCGCCCGATGCGCAGGCCCACATCGACGACCGCACCAAGCATCCGAAGTGCCCCTACTGCGGCATGGACCGCACGCAGTTCCACCATTCGCGCATGCTGGTGCATTACAGCGACGACCTCGCCGACGGTACCTGCTCGCTACACTGCGCCGCGATCAGCCTGTCGCTCAACATCGACCGTGAGCCGAAGGCGCTGTGGGTCGGCGACAACGCCGCGCCGGGCGAGATCAAGCCGCTCGTCGAGGTCGACAAGGCCGTGTTCCTCGTCGGCAGCAGGATTCCCGGTGTGATGACGGCGAACAGCAAAGTCGCCTACGGCGACACGGCGGCGGCGCGGGCCACGCAGGCGGCCAACGGCGGCGAGATCGTCGATTTCGACAAGGCCCTGCTCGCGGCCTACACCGACATGTCGGCCGACGTGGCGCGCATCCGCAAGCGCCGGGCCGAGCGCCGCAAGCGCGCCATGGAACAGCCGAAGGGATGAGGCGGCGGCTCGCCTGCCTGCTGCTGGGCGCGTGGCCGCTGCTGGCCGGTGCCGAGACGCCGCCCGCCGCCTTCGCCAAGCCCCCCCTGCCCCAGCTGACCGCACCCAGGCCGGGGGCGAAGGATCTGTGTCCGGTGTGCGGCATGCTGGTGGCCAAGTATCCCCCCTGGGTGGCGACCATCGTCCAGGCCGACGGCAGTGCCTACCATTTCGACGGCGCCAAGGACCTGTTCAAGTTCTGGTTCGAGCCGGCCAGGTACGCGAAGGATGCGCGCCGCGAGAAGTTCGCCACGTTCCGCGTCACCGAGTACTACGGCCTCAGGCCGATCGACGCGAAAAGCGCCCATTACGTCGTCGGCTCCGCCGTGCTCGGCCCGATGGGCCACGAATTCGTGCCGCTGGCAAGCCGCGCCGACGCCGAGGAGTTCATGAAGGAACACAAGGGCCGGCGCATCCTGCGTTTCGACGAGATCACGCCGGAGATGCCGCGCCATCTGGACAAGGGAAAGTTCGACTTCTGATCGCCGTGCGGCGGAGACCGACTCTGGCACGGCCGGTTTCGGTGCGACAATGATGCGCATCCTCAAGTACATCGGCGTCTTCATCCAGGAAAACCTGGCGCCGGACGTGGACATGCTGAGCGAGAACGAGCGCCTGTTCGGCATCCGCTCGACCGGGGACGTGCTCAAGCTGGTGTCGCTCACTTCGATGCACATCCTCATGGGCATCCAGCAGGTCGGCAACGCGGAATATGGCAGCAAGGAACGCCTCACCTCGCTGCAGGCGCTCAATCGCGAGAACGCGCCGGACGAATGGGAGAAGGATGCGCTGAAGAAGCTCGAGGCCGGCTCGCAGCTCGTCACGCAGGCCATGCCGAAAAACAAGGGCCACGGCCTGATGCGCGTGATGATTCCGATGCGCATGGACGAGGAGTGCCTGCACTGCCACCGCAACACGCTGATCCCGGTGGGCGGTCTGCGCGGCGGCGCCGCCATCTCGGTCGATCTCAACACCTACTGGTCGGCGCAGGAGCCGGCCTGGCGCACCATCCAGTACTGGCACGTCGGCATCTGGTCCATCGGCCTCGCCTTCGTCTTCGCCTACTGGTATTTCCTGCGTCACCGCGCCCGCGAACTGACGATGCACGCCGCCGAGCAGCAGGAACACGCCGACGCCTTGCGCCGCCACAAGCAGCGCCTGGAAGAATCCGAGGCACGCCTGCGCGAGCTCGCCGCCTTCCTCGAAACGGTGCGCGAGGAAGAGCGCACGCGCATCGCCCGCGAACTGCACGACGAACTCGGCCAGGCGCTCACCGCCCTGCGCCTCGATCTCGGCTGGCTGCGCGGCAAATCCGCCGACACGCCGCTGGCCGAACGCGCCGGCACCGCTTTCGGCGTCGTCGAGCAAAGCATCGTCTCGCTGCGGCGGATTTCCGAGGATTTGCGGCCGGCGATGCTCGACAGCCTCGGTCTGGTCGCCGCCATCGAGCATCATGCGGCACAGTTCGCCTAGCGCAGCGGCCTCGTCTGCGCGGTGCGCGCCAACCGCGAGGAATTCGAATTGCCGGACGACCTCGCCACGGCCGTGTTCCGCATCGTCCAGGAAGCGCTGACCAACATCGCCCGCCACGCCGACGCCACGCGGGCGACGGTCGGCATCGATGAAGACACTGACGGCATCCGGCTGGAAGTCGCCGACGACGGCAGGGGATTCGACGTCGACGCGCGGACCACGCGCTTCGGCCTGCTCGGCATGCGCGAACGCATCACCATCCTGGGCGGCGCGCTCGACATCGACAGCGACCCCACTGGCACGCGCGTACGCGTCTGGCTGCCCCATCGCGAGGAACGCGAAGAATGATCAAGGTACTCATCGCCGACGACCACACCATCCTGCGCGCCGGCCTCAAGCTCATGCTTTCCGAATACCCTGACATTCGCGTCGGCGGTGAGGCGGGCAACGGCTTCGAGGTGCTCGCCATGGTGCAGGCCGAACCCTGGGACGTGCTGATGCTCGACATGACCATGCCGGGCAAGAGCGGCATCGAGCTCATCAAGCAGATCAAGCTACTGGCGCCCAGGCTGCCGATTCTCGTGCTCAGCATGCACAAGGAAGACGTGTTCGCCGTGCGCGCCCTCAAGGCGGGGGCTTCCGGTTACCTGTGCAAGGACAACGCCGAGGATCAGTTGGTCGCCGCCCTGCGCAAGGTCGCCGCCGGCGGCATGTACATCACGGCGGCGGCGGCGGAAAAGCTCGCGCTCGACGCCCTGCAGGGCAACCGCGGCGACGTGCCGCCGCACACGCGCCTTTCCGACCGCGAATACCAGATCTTCCAGGCGCTGGCGGGCGGCGCGAGTGTCAGCGACATCGCTCAGACGCTCAACCTGAGCGTGAAGACCGTCAGCACCCACAAGACCCACGTGATGGAAAAGATGGGCTGCGGCAGCATCGCCGACCTGGTGCGCTACGCCATCGAGCACGAACTGCCATCCGGCGGTGCCGAATAGGAATATTCCTACCCCGCAAATCAGGTTTCGCCGATTCATTTGCGCCGCCACGCCCTCTAGCATGGCGGCGTGCGACGTTTTGTCGCGCGCGGCATCGCGCCGCAGGCCGCGGCCGGATGACGGTACGGCGATCCTTCACCTTTAACGGGAGGCATGTATGAAACAACGATTGGTGCCGCTGCTCTTGGCGGCGGTGATGGGGATGGGGGCGATGGTGGTGCAGGCTGCGCCGGAGTCGCTGCAGGATGTGATGAAGCGGCGGAGTTTGAGTCAGCAGGATTTGCTGGCGGCAGCGAAGACCTACGTGCCGACGGGCAAGCGTGACGAATTCGTCGCTTTCAGTTCCGGTGGCCAGTCTGGTCAGGTCATCGTCTATGGCATTCCCTCGATGCGCATCCTCAAGTACATCGGCGTCTTCACCCCCGAGCCCTGGCAGGGTTACGGCTTCGACGAGAATTCCCGCAACGTCCTGCGCCAGGGCCGCATCGATGGCAAGGACATCACCTGGGGCGACACCCACCACCCCGCCATCTCCGAGACCAATGGCGAGTACGACGGTCAGTTCCTCTTCATCAACGACAAGGCCAACCCGCGCATCGCCGTCATCGACCTGCGCGACTTCGAGACCAAGCAGATCGTCGTGAATCCGGTCTTCAAGTCCACCCACGGCGGCGCCTTCGTCACGCCCAACACCGATTACGTCATCGATGCCGCCCAGTATCCCGCTCCCCTCGAGAACCGCAAGTTCTTCCCCCTCGAGGAGATGAACGAGAAGTATCGTGGCGGCGTCACCTACTGGAAGTTCGACCGCAAGGAAGGCAAGATCGACCAGAAGCAGTCATTCTCCATCGAGATGCCGCCCTACTGGCAGGACCTCTCCGACTTCGGCAAGGGCCCCTCCGACGGCTGGTCCTTCACCAACTCCTTCTGTTCCGAGCGTTACGTCGGCGGCATCGAGAAGGGCCGTCCCCCGTACGAGGCCGGCTGTTCCGCCAAGGACACCGACTATCTGCACGTCGTCAACTGGAAGAAGGCCGAGCAGGTCTTCAAGGCCGGCAAGACGAAGAAGATCAACGGCCACGACGTGATCATGATGGATACCGCCGTCAAGGAGGGCCTGCTCTTCCTCGTCCCCGAACCGAAGTCGCCCCACGGCGTCGATGTCACTCCGGACGGCAAGTTCATCATCGTCTCCGGCGTAACTACTCAGGTAGGCCGGAATAGCATCGCTGTTCCGGGTTTGAGGTAGGGC
>CAZGOH010000005.1:6910-51196 GCA_964527195.1 uncultured Methyloversatilis sp. | reverse complement strand
CCGCTTCAAATCCCCGTCACTTGACGGTCTATGACATTATATTGCGCCAACGCCACGAGGAACGCGAAGTCGCCCTGCTGTTTTGCGACATCGTCGGCTTTACCGAGTACGTCGAACGCCACACGCGTGGCGAATCGGTGATCGCCGCCCTGAACACCATGCTGCGACGCGTTTCCGTTCCCGTCAGGCGTCACCACGGCCATATCGACAAGTTCATGGGCGATGCGGTGATGGCCCTGTTCGATAACCCGTCAGACGCCCTTGAAGCCGCGCTGGAAATGCAACGCCACGCCGAGGATGTGAATGCCCTGCGCCTGTCAGTCGAACAGCGCGTCCTGCAGTTGCGTATCGGCATCCACTGGGGTCTGGTGACGATCGGCAACGTCGGTACCCCGGAGCGGCTCGACTGGACGGCCATCGGTGACACGGTCAACACCGCCGCACGCATCGAGAAGGCCTGTCCACCTGGCGGCGTACTGGTCAGCACCCGTTTGCGCGAAGTTGTCGAAGTCGCCCGACCGGGGCACTTTCGCTTTGGCGAAGCCTATTCGTTGCAGGTCAAGGGCAAGCGCCTGCCGCTATCCGTGTGCTGCGTGGAGGACGCGCCGGCCTGAGCGTCGGCCTCAGCGCCGTCCCGCCAGGGCCGACTTTCAGCCCATCAGAACGATCACCAGCAGCGCGGTGGCGGCGAGCGCCAGAGCGAGGCGCGCGGTATGGCGACTGGCGGCCGCTTCTTCGCGCAGGCGCGCAAGTTCCTCTTCGGCCGCGAGACGCGCATTGGCCTGCGTCAGCGCCTGGTGCGCCAGGCGCGGCAGTTGCGGGAGCAGGGTCGCCCACTGCGGGCTTTCGCGCCTGATGTGGTTGGCCAGGCCGCGCCAGCCGACCTGCTCGTGCATCCAGCGTTCGAGGAAGGGCTTGGCGGTGTCCCACAGGTCGAGATCCGGGTCGAGCATGCGTCCCAGCCCTTCGATGTTGAGCAGCGTCTTTTGCAACAGGACGAGCTGCGGCTGGATCTCGACGTTGAAGCGACGCGAGGTCTGGAACAGGCGCAGCAGCACCTTGCCGAACGAGATTTCCTTGAGCGGCCGGTCGAAAATCGGCTCGCAGACGGCGCGCACCGCCGCCTCCAGCTCATCGACGCGCGTCTCGCGCGGCGCCCAGCCCGACTCGATGTGCGCCTCGGCGACGCGTTTGTAGTCGCGGCGGAAGAAGGCGAGGAAGTTGATCGCCAGATAGTTCTTGTCGGTCTCGGTGAGCGTGCCGACGATGCCGAAATCGAGTGCGATATAGCGGTTGAAGGTGGCCGGATCGGTCGAGACCAGGATGTTGCCCGGATGCATGTCGGCGTGGAAAAAGCCGTCGCGGAACACCTGGGTGAAGAACAGCTCGACGCCGGCCCGCGACAAGGCCTTGAGGTCGATGCCGGCCTCGCGCAGGCGCGCTACCTGACCGATGGGCAGGCCCTGCATGCGCTCCATGGTCATCACCTTGTGGGTGCACCAGTCCCAATGCACTTCCGGCACCAGCAGGAGCTTCGAATCGACGAAGTTGCGCCGCAATTGCGAGCAGTTGGCGGCTTCGCGCATCAGATCGAGCTCGTCGCCCAGGTGCTTCGAAAACTCCGCCACCACCTCGCGCGGCTTCAGGCGTTTGCCGTCGCTCCAGAAGCGTTCGAGCAGGTCGGCAAAGCTGTCGAGCAGGGCGATGTCGTGCGCGATGACCGGCGCGATGCCGGGTCGCAGCACCTTGACGGCCACTTCGCGACCGTCGGGCAAGGTGGCGAAATGCACCTGGGCCACCGAGGCCGAAGCCACGGGTACGCGGTCGAAATGCGTGAAGATTTCGTCGAGCGGCCGACCGAAACTCGCTTCGATTTCCGCCACCGCCTGGTCGCCCGGAAATGGCGGCACGCGATCCTGCAATAGCGCCAACTCGTCGGCCAGGTCGGCCGGCAACAGGTCACGGCGGGTGGAGAGCACCTGACCGAACTTGACGAAGATCGGCCCGAGTTCCTCGAGCGCCTCGCGCAAGCGCCTGCCGCGCGCGGTTTGCAGGCGCGGGGAACCCCGACGCCAGACGAGCAGGGCGTCCAGCAGACGAAGCGGCAGGGCGAGCCGCCCCTCGGGGTCGTGTTCGAGGATCAGGCGGTCGAGGCCGTGTTTCAGCCCGACGCGGGCGATCTTGGCAAGGCGGAAGAGGCGCACGGTAGTAACCGGATTCGCGGAGGGGCGAACTTTAGCACTCCGCGCCACCGTCGCACCGGGACCGACTTTCCCCGACGTTCAGCCGATCGGCAGGTAACTCGGATTCTTGATCTGCGCGACGGCCTGGATGATCGCCTCGATGGCCTGCGGACGGGTGAAGCCCTGCCGCCACGCGAGCGCGACGCGACGCGACGGCGCGGGCGCTTCGAAGGGGATCGATGCCACCATGTCGTTCTTGTAGATGCCCGAGAGCGACGCCGCCGGCAGCACCGAGATGCCGTAGCCGGAAGCGACCATGCAGCGTACCGTCTCGATCGAATGGCCCTCGTGGGTCGAGGCGTCGGCGTGGCTGATGTCCGGGCAGGCATCGAGCACCTGTTCGCGAAAACAGTTGCCCGCCTTCAAGACCAGCACGTCGTTGCCGCGCACTTCGCCGGATGCGATTTTCTTGCGCTTCGCCCAGGGGTGCCCCTTCGGCACGACGACCTCGAAGGGTTCGTCGTAGAGCGCCCGTGTCTTGATGCCGGGCACGTCGAAGGGCAAGGCGATGATCGCCGCATCCACCGTGCCGTACTTGAGGGCATCGGCCAGCAGCATGGTCATGCTTTCCTCGATGAACAGGTGGGTTTCCGGCGCGATCTGTTTCATCGCGGCGATCAGTTCCGGCAACAGATACGGTCCGATGGTATGAATGACGCCGAGGCGGAAATTTCCGTGCAGCGGATTCTTGCCCAGCTCGGCCACCTGCTCGATGCGGCGGGCCTCGTCGAGAGTTTTGCGCGCCTGGCCGACAACCTGCCAGCCTATTTCCGTCAGGACCACGTGACCCTTGCTGCGCTCGACGAGCGCCACGCCCAGCTCGCTTTCGAGATTCTGCAGGGCAACGGACAAGGTGGGCTGGCTGACATGGCAGCGCTCGGCGGCCTTGCTGATCGTGCCTTCGTCGGCGAAGGCGACCAGATAGCGGAGTGCGGAGAATTTCATAATTTCCAGATATAGGTAACGGCTATGCAGCAAATAGTCTAAGACTATAAAAAGACTTAAGAATCATTGACTTAGATCAAGAACCCTATTCATTGTATGAGTATTCTTCGTGGCATTGCAATATTTTTTCTGTTTCCCTTTTCAATCAGACCAAGGAGTCGTTCATGAAGATCCGCACGCTTATCGCTTCTCTGGCCGTCATCGGTAGCTCCGCAGCCACGCTCCCCGCTTTCGCTGCCGAAGAACTGGTCAAGCCGATCCGTCCGCCGCAGCAAATCAACCTCGGCAAGGCGGATCTGGGCAAGAAGCTCTATTTCGATCCGCGCCTGTCCAAGTCCGGCATCATCTCGTGCAATACCTGCCATAACCTGTCGATGGGCGGCGCCGACAACGTGCAGTTCGCCATCGGCCACCGCTGGGCGTTCGCACCCGTGAACACCCCCACCGCGCTCAACTCCGACCTCAACGTCGCCCAGTTCTGGGATGGCCGCGCGGCCAACCTGTCGGAACAGGCGAAGGGCCCGATCCAGGCCGGCGGAGAAATGGCGATGCCGCACGCCGTCGCGGTCGAAGTCATCGACAGCATCCCCGGCTATCAGCGCGAGTTCAATCTCGTCTTTGGTGCTCCCGGCGTCACCATCGACAAGATCGCCGACGCGATCGCCGAGTTCGAGAAGACCCTGAAAACGCCCAACTCGCGCTTTGACCAGTGGCTGCTAGGCAAGAAGGACGCACTGACCGCCGACGAGCAGGCCGGCTGGAATCTCTTCAAGGGCAGTGGCTGCGTCGCCTGCCACAACGGCGAAGCCCTCGGTGGCACGTCGTTCCAGAAGATGGGCGTCGTCGAGCCCTACAAGGCGAAGAGCCCGGCCGAAGGACGCGCCGCCGTCACCGGCAAGGACGCCGACCGCTTCAACTTCAAGGTGCCCACCCTGCGCAACGTCGAACTGACCTATCCCTACTTCCACGACGGCGCCGTCTGGACCCTGAAGGAAGCCGTGGACATCATGGGCCGCCTGCAGCTCGGCAAGAAGTTCACCGACAAGGAGAACGCCCAGATCGTTGCTTTCCTGAAGACGCTGACGGGCGAACAACCCCAGATCGTCCTGCCGATCCTGCCGCCGTCGACCAACAAGACGCCGCGTCCGAATCCGAATTAAGCACGCGCCTTCCGCACTACTACCCTTTGAGCCCCGGCTTCCCCGGGGCTTTTTTTCGTCCGCCGAAAGTCGGCGCTGGCAGCACGCCGAAAAAACATCGGCCCGGCGGATGGCCGGGCCGATATCGTGCGGAAGCGATGCTTTATGTAAGTCAGCGCTTGCCTTATTTGCGACGGAGCTTCTGGATGGCGGCAAGTTGTGCCACGGCCTCGGCCAGTTCGGCCTGTGCGCGCGCGAAGTCCATCTCGGCGCTGCGATCGGCCATGGCTTCCTCGGCCTTCTTCTTCGCGTCGAGCGCTTTCGCCTCATCGAGATCCTTGCCGCGGATCGCCGTGTCGGCGAGCACCGTCACCACCCCCGGCTGCACTTCAAGAATGCCGCCGGCGACGAAAATGAGCTCTTCCTGATCCTGCTGGGGCACCTTGAGTCGCACGGCGCCTGGCTTGATGCGCGTCATCAGCGGCATGTGGCCAGGCAGGATGCCGAGCTCGCCGGCTTCGCCGGGAAGCACGACGAACTCCGCAAGGCCCGAGAAGATCGACTCTTCCGCGCTGACGACGTCCACATGTACGGTCATTGCCATGATGGCGATCCTTTACTGGAGAGTCTTGGCCTTCTCGAAGGCTTCCTCGATGCCGCCGACCATGTAGAAGGCCTGCTCGGGCAACTGGTCGCACTCGCCTTCGACGATCATCTTGAAGCCCTTGATCGTTTCCTTGAGCGTGACATACTTGCCGGCCGAACCCGTGAACACTTCCGCCACGAAGAAGGGCTGCGACAGGAAGCGCTGGATCTTGCGGGCGCGCGACACGGTGAGCTTGTCTTCGGGCGAGAGCTCGTCCATGCCGAGAATCGCGATGATGTCCCGGAGTTCCTTGTAGCGCTGGAGCGTCGCCTGCACCTTGCGGGTGGTGCTGTAGTGCTCTTCGCCGATGATGTTCGGATCGACCTGGCGGGACGTGGAATCGAGCGGATCGACCGCCGGGTAGATGCCCAGCGAGGCGATGTCGCGCGAGAGCACCACGGTGGCGTCGAGGTGGCCGAAGGTGGTGGCAGGGGAGGGGTCGGTCAGGTCGTCCGCCGGCACATACACGGCCTGGATCGAGGTGATCGAGCCGGTCTTGGTGGAGGTGATGCGCTCTTGCAGGCGGCCCATTTCCTCGGCCAGCGTCGGCTGGTAGCCCACGGCGGAGGGCATGCGGCCCAGCAACGCGGACACTTCGGTACCGGCCAGCGTGTAGCGATAGATGTTGTCGACGAAGAACAGGATGTCGCGACCTTCGTCGCGGAAGGCTTCGGCCATCGTCAGGCCGGTCAGCGCGACGCGCAGGCGGTTGCCGGGCGGCTCGTTCATCTGGCCGAACACCATGCCGACCTTGTCGAGAACGTTGGACTCCTTCATCTCGTGATAGAAGTCGTTGCCCTCGCGAGTGCGCTCGCCGACGCCGGCGAACACCGACAGGCCGGCGTGCTGCTTGGCGATGTTGTTGATCAGCTCCATCATGTTCACGGTCTTGCCGACGCCGGCGCCCCCGAACAGGCCGATCTTGCCGCCCTTGGCGAACGGGCAGATCAGGTCGATGACCTTGATGCCGGTCTCGAGCAATTCGACGGAAGGCGACAGCTCGCGGAAGGCTGGCGCCTTCTGGTGGATCGGACGGCGCACGTCGGTACCGATCGGGCCGGCTTCGTCGATCGGGCGGCCCAGCACGTCCATGATACGGCCGAGGGTGGCGTGGCCGACCGGCACGGAAATCGCCGCGCCGGTGTTGTTCACCTTCATGCCGCGGCGCAGGCCGTCCGAGGAACCCATGGCGATGGTGCGCACCACGCCGTCGCCGAGTTGCTGCTGTACCTCGAAGGTCAGGCCGTCTTCCGCACCCTTTTCGCTCGGGTCGATCATCAGGGCGTCGAAGACCTTGGGCATTTCTCCGCGCGGGAACTTGATGTCGACCACCGCACCGATGCACTGCACGATTTGTCCGTTGCTCATGATTTTTCCTTGAATGCTCAATCGTTAACCCGCGATCGCGGCCGCACCGCCGACGATCTCGGAAATCTCTTTGGTAATCGACGCCTGACGCGCCTTGTTGTAGATCAGCTGCAATTCCTTGATGACGGTACCGGCATTGTCGGTTGCCGCCTTCATCGCCACCATGCGCGCCGATTGCTCGGAAGCCATGTTCTCGGCAACGGCCTGGTAAATCAGCGCCTCGACGTAGCGCAACAGCAGGTCATCGATGACCAGCTTGGCTTCCGGCTCGTAGAGATAATCCCAGCTGCCTGCCGGCGTACCCAGGCGATCTCCGGTGAGCGGCAGCAGCTGCTCGAGCACCGGCTCCTGGCGCATGGTGTTGATGAAGCGCGTGTAAGCGATGTACACCACGTCCAGCTCGCCGTTCTGGAATGCGTCGATCATGACCTTCATCGGGCCGATCAGTTTTTCCATGTGCGGCGTGTCGCCCAGATGCACCACATGGGAGACGACGTTGGCACCGAGGCGCTGCATGAAGCCCAGCCCCTTGTTGCCGACACAGGTGGCGCGAATTTCCTTCGCGCCTTCCGCTTCCCACTTGCGCATGGCGGAAAGCGTCATGCGCAGCACGTTGGTGTTGAGGCCGCCACACAGACCCTTGTCGGTCGTCACGGTCACCACGCCAACGCGCTTGGGGGTCCCGTCTTCCTTGTGCTTGCCGAGGAAGGGATGCCGGTACTCGGTCACGTTGGCCGCCGCAAGGTGAGCCGCGAGATTGCGTATCTTCTCGCTGTAGGGACGGGCGGCGCGCATCCGGTCCTGCGCCTTGCGCATTTTGGACGCGGCCACCATCTCCATGGCCTTGGTGATCTTGCGAGTGTTCTGGACCGACTTGATCTTGGTGCGAATTTCCTTGCCGCCTGCCATGGCGCTCTCCGGATCAGGACCAGGTCTTCTTGAACGCGGCGACGGCCGTGGCCAGCTCGGCCTCGCCTTCCTTGTCCAGATCCTTGGTGCTTTCGATCTTGTCCATCAGCGCGGTGTGCTGCTGGCGCATGTACTGATGCAGCGCGGTCTCGAACGAGAGAATCTTCGCCGTATCGACGTCATCGAAGAAGCCCTGGTTCACCGCGTACAGCGATACCGCCATCTCGGCCACCTGCAAAGGCGAATACTGCGCCTGTTTCATCAGTTCGGTCACGCGGCGACCGCGCTCGAGCTGCTTGCGGGTCGCGTCGTCGAGGTCGGAGGCGAACTGCGCGAAGGCCGCCAACTCACGATACTGGGCGAGCGCGAGACGCACGCCGCCGCCGAGTTTCTTGATCGCCTTGGTCTGCGCGGCGCCGCCGACACGCGACACCGAGACGCCCGCGTTGATGGCGGGGCGGATGCCGGCGTTGAACAGGTCGGTCTCGAGGAAGATCTGGCCGTCGGTAATCGAGATCACGTTCGTCGGCACGAAGGCGGACACGTCGCCAGCCTGCGTTTCGATGACGGGTAGCGCGGTCAGCGATCCGGTCTTGCCCTTGACGGCACCGTTGGTGTGGCGCTCGACCCAGGCTTCCGATACGCGCGCGGCGCGCTCCAGCAGACGGGAGTGCAGGTAGAACACGTCGCCCGGATAGGCTTCGCGGCCCGGCGGGCGGCGCAGCAGCAGCGAGATCTGGCGATAGGCCCAGGCCTGTTTGGTCAGGTCGTCATAGATGATCAGGGCGTCTTGGCCGTTGTCGCGGAAATACTCGCCCATCGTGCAGCCGGAGTAGGGCGCGATGAACTGCATCGCAGCGGATTCGGAAGCGGTGGCGGCGACGACGATGGTGTATTCCATCGCGCCGGTCTCTTCGAGCTTGCGCACCACGTTCATCACGGTGGAAGCCTTCTGTCCGACGGCGACGTAAATACAGATCAGATCCTTGCCCTTCTGGTTGATGATCGTATCGACCGCGACGGCGGTCTTGCCGGTCTGGCGGTCGCCGATGATCAGTTCGCGCTGGCCGCGGCCGATCGGCACCATGGAGTCGACCGACTTGAGGCCGGTCTGCACGGGCTGTGACACGGACTTGCGCCAGATCACGCCGGGAGCAACCTTTTCGATCTTGTCGGTCATCTTGGCTTCGATCGGACCCTTGCCGTCGATCGGCTCGCCAAGCGCGTTGACCACCCGGCCGATCAATTCGGGGCCGACCGGCACTTCGAGGATGCGCCCGGTGCACTTGACCGTATCGCCTTCGGTGATGTGTTCGTATTCGCCCAGCACCACGGCGCCGACGGAATCGCGCTCGAGGTTGAGCGCCAGGCCGAAGGTGTTGCCGGGGAACTCGAGCATCTCGCCCTGCATGACTTCGGCCAGGCCGTGGATGCGGCAGATGCCGTCGGTCACCGTCACCACCGTGCCTTCGTTCCGGGCGGTGGGCGCGAGTTGCATGTTCTGGATCCGGCTCTTGATCAGGTCGCTGATTTCGGAGGGATTGAGGTTCATGGAAAAACTCCTAGACTCTCGCCGGGCCGCCCGGAAAGTGGCGGCGCCCCAAGGGGGGCAGCGAAGTGATTTTATGAGCGTGGGTTGCCATTCAATTCTTGAGCGAGACGGCCATGGCGTTCAGCTTGCCTCGCACGGATGCGTCGATCACCTGGTCGCCCAAGGCGATACGCACGCCGCCGATCAGCTCGGGTGCGAGTTGCACGGTCGCCGTGATCTTGCAACCGAACTTGCGCTCAAGGTCCGCCACCAGATTCTTCACCTGCGCATCGTCGAGCGGGAAGGCCGAACTGACCAGCGCTTCACGCGTGTCCTCGGCGGCATTCTTGAGCTCGTCGAACAGGCTGCTGATTTCCGGCAAAACGCCCAGACGCGCGTTCTCGACGAGCACGCTGGCGAAATTGCGCTGCTCCGCGCTCAACTCGCCCGCAACACCGAGAAACAGTTCGGCAAGCGCGTCCGGCGCCACGCGCGGATCGGCGATGCACTCGCGCATCCGCGCGTCGGCCGCCGCCGCCGCCATGCGCTCCAGCGCACCCTGCCAGGCCGGCAACGCGCCCGCCGCCCTGGCGAGCTCGAACGCGGCTTCCGCGTAAGGACGTGCGACGGTAAGGTTCTCGGCCATGATGGATCAGAGCTCCGCCTTCAGCTGGACAAGCAGGTCGGCATGCCGCACGGCATCGACCTCCTTGCGCAGGATCTGCTCTGCACCCGCCACGGCCAGCAAGGCGACCTGGTCGCGCAGGATTTCCTTCGCGCGTTGCGCCGCGACGGCTGCCTCACCCTCGGCGGCGGTTCGCGCCGCCGCGATGATCCGCGCCGCCTCGGTACGCGCCTCTTCGAGAATCTGCGCGCCCTGGCGTTCAGCCCCGGCACGCAATTCGTTGGCGGTTTCTCGCGCCTTGCGCAATTCGTCGGTCGCACGGCGCTCGGCCAGCTGAAGATCGGTTTTCGCCTTGTCCGCGGCGGCCAGACCGTCGGCGATCTTGGCGGCGCGCTCGTCCAGTGCCTTCATGATGGGCGGCCACACGAAACGCATCGTGAACCAGCCCAGAATGAAGAACACGATGACCTGAGCGAACAGCGTTGCGTTCAGATTCACGGTTCTCGCTCCTTCAAGCGTTGATGAGGGAAGCCGCCGCTTACTGGATGAACGGGTTGGCGGTGGTGTACCAGAGCGCGATGCCGGTGCCGATGATGAACGCGGCGTCGATCAGGCCGACGAGCAGGAACATCTTGGTTTGCAGGGTATTCATCAGCTCGGGCTGTCGGGCGGACGCCTCGAGAAAACGGCTGCCCATGATGCCGATGCCGATACAGGCGCCCGCGGCGCCCAGACCGATGATCAGGCCGGCGGCCAGCGCGACGAAACCAACGATGTTGCCTTCCATGATGACTCCTTGTGTTTGAAAAAAATGAAGGTGGATGAAGTTGGGGGTTACGACTTGCTTGGTGACTCAGACGGGTTCAATGACTCTCATGTGCCTGACCGACATACACCAGGGTCAGCATCATGAAGATGAAGGCCTGGAGGGTGATGATCAGGATGTGGAAGATCGCCCAGATCGTGCCGGCGACGATGTGGCCGAGGAAGAGCAGGCTGCTGCCGAAGGTGCCGGCCCAGGCGCCGCCCATGAGCGCGATAAGGATGAAGATCAGCTCGCCGGCGTACATGTTGCCGAACAGTCGCATGCCGTGCGAGACCGTTTTGGCGATGAACTCGATGATCTGCATGGCGAAGTTGATCGGCCACAGCACCGGGTGGCTGCCGAAGGGCGCGGTGAACATCTCGTGCATCCAGCCGCCGAACCCCTTGATCTTGACGCTGTAGTAAAGGCACATCAGCAGCACGGAAAGCGACATGCCGAGCGTGGCATTGAGGTCGGCGGTCGCAACGACACGCATGTAGTCGATGCCGACCGTCGCACCGGCCATCGGCAGAAGATCCACCGGAACCAGGTCCATGAAGTTCAGCAGGAAGATCCAGACGAACACGGTGAGCGCCAGCGGGGCGACGAACTTGCGCGATTCGGGTGAATGGACGATGCCCTTGGCCTGGTCGGCGACCATTTCGACGAGCAGCTCGACGAAGGCCTGAAAGCGGCCCGGCACACCGGAGGTCGCGCGTGAGGCCACGCGCGCAAGCACGAAAACCGTCAGCAGGCCGAGGGAAATCGAGTAGAAGAGGGTATCGAGATGGAAGACCGTCCAGTCGACCAACGAGGTCTGTTTGGAGCTTGTCAGGTGGGTAAGGTGGTGGACGACGTATTCAGACGCGGTGGGAGCGTGCTCGGTAGCCATGTTTTAGGTCTTCAGCAATAACGCAAAAAGATTCACGAACAGCACGACAATCAATCCGGCGATCAGCGCCGGCCAATGTATTTCAACTACGCGTGGCAACAACGCGAGCACGACGATCACAGCCAGAGACTTGACGGCCGCGCCAACCAGGAAGCCCGCCGCACTCGCCGCGCGCGTCGTCATCGCCAGACGCATGCGCAACACGAACAGCAGGTTGGGCACCACGTAGGCCGCACCGCCTGCCAGCACGGACAACGCCACCCCACCTCCCGCCAGCAATCCTGCCAACGCGCCCGTCAGCAGTACCGCAATCGACTGAATCAACAAAATCCTTGCCACACGAAGCCGCGCAATATAGATGAGTTATCGAAATCAGTCAATAAATTTATTGCATCGCAACAAATTCATGGGGCCGGGGAGGTCGCGCCGCCGCCATCGCGGAGAAACTTGAGAACTCCGTCCAGCTGATCCAGGCTGGCAAATCGGATGGTAAGCGTGCCAACCCCATTTTTGTTAGCGCTCACTGTCACTGTCGACCCTATCCTATCTGACAGTTCTTCTTCGATGCGCACCAAGTCGCGTGACTTTTCCGGCGCGCTCCTGCGACTGACCGGTTTTAGTTGGCGCGCCACACGACGTTCGGTTTCGCGCACCGACCAGCCCTTGTCGGCGGCTTCGGCGGCCAAGCGGCCCTGTTCGCCTTTGGGCGCCGCGAGAATCGCGCGCGCATGGCCCATTTCGATGTCGCCAGCCATGAGCAGATCCTGCGCGGGCTTGGCCAGCTGAAGCAGGCGCAGCAGGTTCGTCGCGGCGGGGCGGGATCGGCCGACCGCATCCGCCGCCTGCTGGTGAGTCATGCCGAATTCGTCGATGAGACGCTGAATGCCCGCCGCCTCCTCGAGCGGGTTGAGATCCTCGCGCTGAATGTTTTCGATCAGCGACATGGCCAGCGCCACGTCGTCCGGAATCTCGCGGATCAGTACCGGTACCTCGAGAAGACCGGCGATCTGTGCTGCGCGCCAGCGCCGCTCGCCGGCAATGATCTCATGACGTCCGTTGTCGACCGGCCGCACGGTGATCGGCTGGATCAGGCCCTGCGCCTTGATCGACGCCGCCAGTTCTTCCAGCGAACCCGGGTCCATGCGTGTACGTGGCTGATACTTTCCCGGCTGCAGGTCGCCGATCGGCAGGGTCTCCTGACGTTGCGCGGCGATCGTTTCCGCATTGCCCGCCAACAGTACGTCCAGCCCGCGGCCCAGCCCCTTGAGTTTCGGTGGATTCATTGTTTTTCTCCCTCCCATGCCTGTGCACGTTCGATCATTTCCTGCGCGAAGGCCAGGTAAGCCTGCGCGCCTTTCGACGCCTTGTCGAACAAAACACCGGGCAGCCCGTAGCTGGGCGCCTCGGCCAGCCGCACGTTGCGCGGCACCAGAGTACGAAACACCTTGTCGCCGAAATGCTGCTCGAGCTGCGCCGACACCTGGTTGGAAAGCGTGGAGCGCGCATCGAACATGACGCGCAGCAGCCCGATGATCTTGAGATCCCGATTGAGGTTGGCATGCACCTTCTTGATGGTATTGACCAGATCCGAAAGACCCTCGAGGGCGTAGTACTCGCACTGCATCGGGATGATCACCCCGTGCGCGGCGCACAGGCCGTTCAGGGTCAGCAGCGACAGCGAGGGCGGACAGTCGACCAGCACGAAGTCGTAGTCGTGGCGGTGCTCGTTGAGCGCGCCCTTGAGGCGCATCTCGCGCAAATCGAGATTGACCAGCTCGACCTCCGCCCCGGCCAGATCGCGGTTCGCCGGCAATACGTCGAAGGCGGCAGCCGGCGAGGTCTGGCGCACCTCGGCAAGCGGCTTCAATCCGACCAGCAGCTGATAGACGGAGCGATTGAGATTGCGCTTGTCGATGCCGCTGCCCATGGTCGCGTTGCCTTGCGGGTCGAGGTCGACGAGCAGCGTGCGCTTGCCAGACAGCGCCAGCGCGGCGGCAAGATTGACGGTGGTGGTGGTCTTGCCAACCCCACCCTTCTGGTTGGCGACGGCGAAAATGTGCATCAGTTCTTCTCCAGTTGCAACACGTGGCGCTCGGCCGCAAGGCCGGGAACCTTCAATTCGTGACTGGCCGCGAGGCGCCATCCCGGTGGCAAGGCCGCCAGCTCCTCGGCAGGATAGCCGCCTTTCATCGCCCAGAGCGTGTCGGCGAGGTGGCCGGCGGAAGCGACGATATCCGCCAGACTTGCGTAGGCACGCGCGATGGCTGCGTCGAAACGCCCGTTTTCATCCTGGACGCGTCCGCAGTGAATGCTCACGTTGGCAAGACCCAGCTCGATCACCGCCTGGCGCTGGAAGGCCGCCTTCTTCTCGACCACCTCCACGGAGGCGATCTCCCAATCCGGCCGGGCGATGGCCAGCACCAGCCCGGGCAGGCCGGCGCCGCTACCCACATCCGCAAGCCGGAATTGCCGTCCTGCCAGCGCCGACTTTTCGAGCAAGGGCAGAACCGCCAGCGAATCGAGTAGATGGTGAGTCACCATCTCGCCCGGATGGCGGATCGCTGTCAGGTTATAGACCTTGTTCCACTTCGCCAGCAAGGCGAGGTAGGCAACCAGCTTTTCCTCGGCGCCGGACGGCAGGACCAGATCCAGGGCGGCGATGCCCTCGGCGAGCTTCATCCGCGCAGCCTCTTCAGATGCACCAGCAGCACGGCAATGGCGGCCGGCGTCACGCCCTGGATGCGGCTCGCCTGACCGAGAGTCTGCGGTCTGGCTTGGGCGAGACGCTGGCGCACCTCGATGGACAGGCCATTGAGCGCTGCGTAGTCGAGATCGGCCGGAATCACCATGCTCTCCTGCTGCGCCATCTTTGCCACGTCTTCCTTCTGGCGCTCGATGTAGCCGTGGTACTTGGCCTGGATATCCACCTGCTCGATGACTTCCGGCGCCGTCACCGGAGCGCCGGCACCGAGCAGGGTCATCAGGTTCGCGTAGCCGACTTCCGGGCGACGCAGCAGGTCGAAGAGCGAATACTCGCGCTCGATCGGCTTGCCCAGCACCCGCTCGATTGCGTACATCGCCACCACATTCGGATTAACCCACGTCCGCTTGAGACGCTCCACCTCGGCGGCAATGGCGTCTCTTTTTCGATTGAAGGCATCCCAACGGATGTCATCGACAAGCCCCAGATTCCGGCCTGCCTCCGTCAGCCGCAGGTCAGCATTGTCCTCACGCAAAGACAGGCGATACTCGGCACGGCTGGTGAACATGCGGTAAGGTTCCGTCACCCCGCGCGTGACAAGATCGTCGACCATCACGCCAAGATAAGCCTCGTCGCGACGCGGCCACCAGCCATCCTCACCGCGCGCGACACGCGCCGCGTTCAAGCCAGCCAGCAGGCCCTGCGCCGCCGCCTCTTCGTAGCCGGTGGTACCGTTGATCTGGCCGGCGAAGAACAAGCCGCCGATGGCCTGCGTCTCCAGGGTCGCCTTGAGGGCGCGCGGATCGAAGTAGTCGTATTCGATGGCGTAGCCGGGCCGCGTGATGTGGGCGTTTTCCAGCCCGCGGATCGACTGCACTAGATCGAGCTGCACGTCGAAAGGCAGGCTGGTCGACACCCCCTGCGGGTAATACTCGTGGGTGGTCAGGCCTTCCGGTTCCAGAAAGACTTGGTGCGAATCCCTGCCGGCGAACTTGTGAATCTTGTCTTCGATCGACGGGCAGTAGCGCGGTCCAACCCCCTCGATCACGCCGGTAAACATTGGCGAGCGGTTCAGCCCGGCGCGGATGATGTCGTGGGTGCGCGTGTTGGTATGGGTGATCCAGCAGGGAATCTGGCGCGGATGCTGTTCCCGTTTGCCGAGGAAGGAAAAGACCGGCGCCGGGTCGTCGCCCGGTTGTGCCTGCATCGCCGAGAAATCGATGGTCTTGCCGTCGAGACGCGGCGGCGTGCCGGTTTTGAGGCGTCCGACCGGCAACTTCAGTTCGCGCAAGCGTGCGGCCAGCGACAGGGAAGGGGGGTCGCCGAAGCGGCCGGCGCGGTAATTTTCCAGACCGACATGAACGAGGCCATTGAGGAAGGTGCCGGCGGTGAGCACCACCGTCGGCGCCGCGAAGCGCACGCCGAGCTGGGTAACGGCGCCAGCGACACGATCGCCCTCGACCAGGATGTCGTCCGCCGCCTGCTGGAAGATCGTCAGGTTCGGCTGATTTTCGAGTCGCGTGCGGATCGCCTGACGATACAGCGCCCGGTCGGCCTGGGCCCGGGTAGCGCGTACCGCCGGACCTTTCGAGGCGTTCAGGGTTCGAAACTGGATGCCGGACTCGTCGGTCGCGGCCGCCATCGCGCCACCGAGCGCATCGACCTCCCTGACCAGATGACCCTTGCCGATGCCGCCGACGGACGGATTGCATGACATGGCGCCGAGCGTCTCAATGTTGTGGGTCAGCAGCAGCGTGCGCGCACCCATGCGTGCGGCGGCGAGCGCCGCCTCGGTGCCGGCATGGCCGCCACCAATCACGATCACATCGAAGCCGTACGGAAACTGCATGGGAATCTCAAAAGTCGGTGATGGCAGGACGGCGAATGATACGCCCCCGAGAAAGCGGTTTCACGTGAAACCGCGCGCACCCTGTTTCACGTGAAACAAACCCGTCCCTCTTGCCGTCCAGTCCCGGATAGGCCCCCACCACTTTCGGCTCGTCGCAAAGCCGGCAACAAGGAAGCGAGCATTCACTCTTTCTCCTCGCGTTGACGGCTGGTCAGCGAACCGAAACCGGGGTGATCAGTCGTGGCCGCACCCCTTGAGCGTCTTCTGCGGCAGCGTGCGCGAACTTATCACCGCGACGATTCGTTCATGTAATCAAAGGGGTTATTGCCCGATCAACAGATCGGCGGCCATCTTCGCAATCAACAGCAGGGTCACGCCGACGAACACCGCGCGCACGAAACCGCTGCCATGGCGGATCGCCATGCGACTGCCCAGTTGCGCACCGAGAACGTTGCAGACCGCCATGCCGAGACCGAGAATCCACAACACATGGCCCGCCGGCACGAAGAGCAGCAGCGCACCGGCGTTGGTCGCGGCGTTCGTCACCTTGGCGCTCGCCGAAGCGTGCAGGAAATCCATGCCGAACAGGCGCACGAAGGCGAAGATCATGAAGCTGCCGACGCCCGGGCCGAACACGCCGTCGTAGAACCCCAGCACCGCGCCCGCAGTGATGGCCAGCACCAGCGCGTGCTGCCGTGATCGCTCGACACGGCGGGCGGCGCGGCCGAAATCCGGACGCAACAGCGTGTAGGCCGCCACGCACAGCAGCAACACGAGAACCAGCGGACGCAACGCCTCCTTCGGCAACCACGCGGCGACCCCCGCCCCGACGAAGGAAAACGCGAAGGCGGCCAGCGCCGTCGGCAACACCGTCGCCCAGGGCATGTCCACCTCGCGCGCGTACTTGCGCGCGGCATTGAGCGTGCCGAAGATCGAGGCCAGCTTGTTGGTGCCGAGCAGGGTCGCCGGACTTTCGCGCGGCAGGCCGGCGAACAGGGCCGGCACCTGGATCAGCCCGCCGCCGCCCGCCACGGCATCGACGAAGCCGGCGAAGGCAGCGGCCAGCAGCAGGGTCGTCCAGAGCGGGTCGAATTCCATCGGGTCGCCGTGGCGCCAGCGCCGACTTTCGACGCCGCGCACACGGGGCAGCGTCTCGTCGGGCCGTCAGTCGCCGAAATTGGTGCCGACGCGCCGCGCCGACAGGATCCAGGGGTGATCGGGCGGCACGGTCTTGACCCGGCCGGCGGCATCCTCGAGCTTGACGGCGCGCGTATCCTCGCCGCAGGCGGCTACCATCACGCCATACTTCTGTTTCGCGATCAGATCGGCCGCCGCCGTGCCAAGGCGCGTGGCGAGAATGCGGTCCGCCGCCGAAGGCGCGCCGCCGCGCTGCAAGTGGCCAAGAATGGTCAGGCGCGCCTCCAGGCCCGTGAGCTTCTCAAGCTGGCGCGCGAGTCGCAAGGTGCGCCCGGCATACACCAGCTCGCGGGCGTCGGCCGCCGTGTCGTCATCCTCGATAATCGCCTTCTTCCTGCCCTTGGCGGATTTTTCCGTCGTCGCGGCGACGTCCAGTTCGTCCTGCGAGAGCGCGCCTTCGGCAACCGCGACGATGGAGAAAGGTTTGCCGCCGCGCGCACGCTCGCGGATCGCCTCGGCCACCGAATTCACGTCGTAGGGAATCTCGGGAATCAATATCACGTCGGCCCCGCCGGCAATGCCGGCGCCGAGCGCCAGCCAGCCGGCGCGGTGGCCCATGATCTCGACGACGATGATGCGGTGATGGCTGTGCGCCGTGCTGTGCAGGCGGTCGATCGCCTCGGTGGCGATGCCCAGCGCCGTGTCGAAACCGAAGGTGATGTCGGTGCCCCAGACGTCGTTGTCGATGGTCTTCGGCAGCGTGATGACGTTGAGGCCTTTCTTCTTGAGGCGCAGCGCGTTCTTCAACGTGCCGCCGCCGCCCAGGCAGACCAGGCAATCGAGATGGTTGTCGCGGTAGTTTCCAGCAATGGCATCGGTCATGTCGAGGATCTTGCCGCCCACCGGCATCTTGTGCGGCTTGTCGCGGCTGGTGCCGAGGATGGTGCCGCCGCTGGTGAGGATGCCCGAAAGCTGCCCGCCATCGAGCGCCATGGTGCGGTTTTCCATCAGGCCGCGAAAACCGTCGCGGAAGCCGACGACGTGCATCTGGTAATGGCCCATCGCCGCCTTGCCGACGCCGCGGATCGCCGCGTTGAGGCCAGGGCTGTCGCCCCCGGCGGTGAGAATGCCGATATGTCTGGTCATGCGGGTCTCCCGAGAATTCTCGCCGGCGTATAAACGAGCACGACAAACGCGCAGCCGACGGCAGCGATTATAATCATCGGCGAAATTAGCTTTTCGCCGTTGCCCGCCCTGCGTTTCGCAGGCGGACGGCGGATGCCAAACTCTGACGAAGGGATAGACGATGAACACCAAGCTTTCATTGACTCTGGCGCTGGGCGGGCTGTTTGCCGTCTCGTCCGCCATGGGCATGGGCGGACGACCCGCCGGTAACGAGGAAGCCGCAAACGCGCGCATCCAGCCGGTGGCCAAGGTCAAGCTGGCACCGTTGTCGGCGGCGGGGGCCGCGAGTGGCACCCGCTCGGGCGAGGATCTCTACAAGGCGGTGTGCGGTGCCTGCCACACCGCCGGCGTCGCCGGCGCCCCGAAGACGGGCGACAAGGCCGCCTGGGCGCCGCGCATCGGCGTCGGCCTCGACGTACTGACGAAAACCTCCGTCACCGGCAAGGGCGCGATGCCGCCCAAGGGCGGCGCGGCGGATGCCACCGAGGAAGAACTTGCCCGCGCCGTCGTTTTCATGGCCAACCAGTCCGGTGCGAAGTTTAAGGAGCCGGGCGCCGGCGCCAAGCCGGCCTCGAGCGATCGCAGCCCAGAGGAAATCGCCCGGGCCGCCTGCTTCAAATGTCATGAAACCGGCGAACAGGGCGCGCCCAAGCTTTCCGATCGCGCCGCCTGGTCGCAGCGCGGTTCCAAGGGTCTCGACGCCGTCACCAAAACCGTCATTCGCGGCCACGGCAACATGCCGGCGCGCGGCGGCCTGGCCGACCTGACCGACGACGAACTCAAGAAGGTGATCTCGCTGATGTTCAAGGAAGTCGGCGAAGAGGCGAAATAAGCCGCCTGCTTCGCAACAAAAAAGCGAACCTCCGGATTCGCTTTTTTGTTGGTGCCGCCGTGCCGCCAGGACCGACTTTGCGTTCGAACACCTTCAGACGTCGATGTTCCTCGCATACAAGGCGTTGTCCTCGATGAACTTGCGGCGCGGTTCCACCACGTCGCCCATCAGGGTGGTAAAGATCTCATCGGCCTTCTGGGCATCCTCGATCTGCACCTTGAGCAGTCGGCGCACCTTGGGGTCCATCGTGGTTTCCCACAATTGCTCCGGATTCATTTCGCCCAGACCCTTGTAGCGCTGTTTGCCGAGGTTACGTTCGACATCGTTGAGGAGCCAAGCCATGGCCTCGGCGAAACTGGCCACCGACTGCGACTTCTCGCCCCGGCGGATGGTGGCGTCTCGTCCGACCAAACCAGCCAGAAGCTGTGAGGTTTTGCGCAACTGGGCGTAGTCTCCAGAAACGAGAAAGTAATCGTCTATCGTGCTGAGACGCACGTTGCCGTGACGCATTTTTTCGATACGAAGCTGCCAGGCCTCGGTTTTTTCATCCCAGGCAGGCTGCACATTGAGAGGCACGCTTAGCGCGCGGCGCAGGGTATCGGCGCTGGATCGAGCAGCGGTTTCGTCATCAAGAGTCAGTTCAATGTCGTGGGCAATCAGCGCGTGCAAAACGTCGGCATCGACGAAATCGCCAAGCCGGCGGATGATGGCTTCGGATGTCAGGTAGCTCCTTGCCAGTTCTTCCAGCGCCGTACCCTCGATAGCCACCGCACCCGCACCCGGCGTCAGCGCGGCACCGTCAAGCGCCAGCGTGAGCAGGTACTGGTTGAGCTCATTGTCGTCCTTGATGTAGCGCTCGCTCTTGCCGTGCTTGATCTTGTAGAGCGGAGGTTGGGCGATGTAGATGTGGCCGCCCTCGACCAGCTCGGGCATCTGGCGGTAGAAGAAGGTGAGCAACAGGGTGCGGATGTGCGCGCCGTCCACGTCCGCGTCGGTCATGATGATGATGCGGTGATAGCGCAGCTTCTCGGGCTTGTAGTCCTCCTTGCCGAAGCCGCAGCCGAGCGCGGTCAGCAGCGTGACGATCTGCTCGGAGGAAATCACTTTGTCGATGCGCGCCTTCTCGACATTGAGCACCTTGCCCCGGAGCGGCAGGATCGCCTGGAACTTGCGGTCACGGCCCTGCTTGGCGGAGCCGCCGGCGGAGTCGCCCTCGACGATGTAGAGCTCGCACAGGGCCGGATCTTTTTCCTGGCAGTCGGCCAGCTTGCCGGGCAGGCCGATGTTGTCGAGCACGCCCTTCCTGCGCGTCATTTCGCGTGCCTTGCGCGCGGCTTCGCGCGCCCGTGCCGCCTCGACGATCTTGCCTGTGATGATCTTGGCATCGCCGGGGCGCTCGAGCAGGAACTCGGCAAGCCTCTGGGCCACGACTTCCTGCACCGCGGGCTGCGCCTCGGAAGAAACGAGCTTCATCTTGGTCTGCGAGGCGAATTTCGGATCGGGCATTTTCACGGACAGTACGCAGGCAAGACCTTCACGCATGTCATCACCGGAAATGTCCACTTTCGCCTTCTTGGCAATCTCGTTTTCTTCGATGTACTTGTTGATGACACGGGTCATCGCCTGGCGCAGGCCGGTCAGGTGGGTACCGCCATCCGCCTGCGGAATGTTGTTGGTAAAGCACAGCACCTGCTCGGCGTAGGAGTCATTCCATTGCATCGCCACTTCAACACCGATGCTGCCACCGTTGGGCAGCGCAGATTCACCAGCCGAATAGAACACGGTTGGGTGCAACACTGTCTTGGCGCGGTTGATGTACTCGACGAAACCCTTGACACCGCCAGAGAAGGCAAAGTCCTCTTCCTTGTTATTGCGTTGATCGACCAGCTTGATCTTGACGCCATTGTTCAGGAAGGACAGTTCGCGCAGACGCTTGGCAAGAATGTCATAGTGGAATTCGATGGTGCCGAAGATCTCCTCGTCGGCCAGGAAATGAACTTCAGTGCCACGATTTTTGGTGTCGCCAATGACCTTGAGCGGCGAAACTTCAATGCCATTTTGTACTTCGATGACACGATCCACCGCATGGCCGCGGTTGAATTCCATGAAGTGCTTTTTACCATCGCGGCGGATGGTCAGTCGTAGCCACTTCGAGAGCGCATTGACGCAGGACACACCGACGCCGTGTAGACCACCCGAAACTTTGTAGGAATTCTGGTTGAACTTGCCGCCGGCGTGCAGCACGCACATGACGATCTCGGCAGCGGAACGCTTGGGCTCATGCTTGTCATCCATCTTGACGCCGACCGGAATACCGCGGCCGTTATCGGTAACCGAGATGGAATTATCCGTATGGATGGTGATGACGATTTCGTCGCAGTGGCCGGCCAGTGCTTCATCAATGGCGTTATCGACCACCTCGAAGACCATGTGATGCAGGCCGGTGCCATCGGAAGTGTCGCCGATATACATGCCCGGCCGCTTGCGCACGGCCTCGAGGCCTTCGAGCTGCTGGATCGAATCTTCGTTGTAACCGTCGTGGGTCAGCGCATGCTTGCTGTCTTCAGTCATCATTCTTCCATCGTGCGTCGTCAAATGCGCATCGGCATGACGATATATTTGAAACGCTCGTTGCCAGGCAGGGTGATCAACGCGCTGGAATTGCCGTCGGCCAGACGGATCTCGATCGCCTCCGCCGCCACGTTGTTGAGAACGTCGAGCAGGTAATTCACGTTGAAGCCGACGTCAAGATCCTCGCCGGCATAGGCGATCTCGATTTCCTCCTGGGCTTCCTCGTTCTCGGCGTTGGTCGAGAGGATCTTCAGGCTGCCGGGCGCCAGTACGAAACGCACACCACGGAATTTCTCGTTGGTGAGAATCGCGGCGCGCTGCAAGGAATGCTGGAACAACGCGCGATCCAGAACGATAACCTTGTTCTGATTCTGTGGAATGACACGCTCATAATCCGGAAACTTGCCGTCGATCAGCTTGCTGACGAACTCGACGTTGCCGAAACTGAAGCGCGCCTGCGAAGCCGTCAGTTCGATATCCAGCGGCTCGTCGTTCTCCGCCAGCTGACGCGACAGTTCCAGGACTGTCTTGCGCGGCAGTACCACCTCGACCCGCTCCGGCCGGCCGGCCGCCTGATCTCCCACCGTTTCGCTGGCATAGCCCAGACGATGCCCGTCGGTGGCAACGAGACGCAACTCGTCTCCCTGAAAAACCAGCAACAAGCCGTTCAGGTAATAGCGGATGTCCTGCTGCGCCATCGCGTACTGCACGAGGGCCAATTGCCGCTTGAACTGCCTTTGCGTCAGGCGGATCACGGCCGGCTGCCCGGCGGCGGTGGCCATGCGCGGAAAGTCCTCTGCCGGAAGTGTCTGAAGGTTGAAACGACTCTTTCCTGCACGCAGTTGCAAGCGGCGCTCGTCGAGATTCAGGCTGACCTCGACGTTCTCCGGTAGTGATCGCAAAATATCCTGCAGCTTGCGCGCAGCCACCGTGATGGAGACTTGCTCCGGCCCTTCGGAAACGGTGGTGCTGCGAATCTGCATTTCGATGTCCGTCGCCAGCAAGGTCAGGCAATCTGCCGATTTCTCGATCAGCACGTTCGAAAGAATCGGCAGGGTATGCCGTTTTTCAACGATGCCGCAGACTGCCTGCAGGGGTGCCAAAAACTGATCGCGTGGTCCTTTAAATAGGAGCATCTTTAAAACTCCTTATGATGATGAAGGGCAGGAAATGGTGTGGAAATGCAAATAAATTCTTTTATAAACAAAGAATTGACAGACTGAAAAGGCTTGGGATAACCGGACTTGAGACGTGTGGATGATTGTGGATGATTTTTAAGCGGTGGAAAATCGAAAGGGTTATTCACAATCTGTCCAGTGGTTTTGCAGACGCTTTTCCCGTGCATGGCGGTCATCCCTTGATGGTTTGCGAAAGAACCAGCAAGTCGTTGTTCAGATGGGTTTCTCTACTGCGCAGATCGATGATGGTGCGGCAGGCATGCAACACGGTGGTGTGGTCGCGTCCGCCGAAGGCGTCGCCGATTTCCGGCAGGCTGTGTGGCGTCAATTCCCTGGCCAACCACATGGCGACCTGGCGTGGGCGCGCGATGGCGCGCGTACGCTTTTGCGAGTACATGTCGGCAACCTTGATCTTGTAGTAATCGGCAACCGTTTTCTGGATCGACTCAAGCGTGATCTGACGGTTATGGGCGCCAATGATGTCCTTGAGGGCATCCTTGGCAAGTTCCAGGCTGATTTCCCGCTGATGAAAGCGCGCGTAGGCGAAGACTTTTTTCAGCGCACCCTCGAGTTCGCGCACATTCGAGCGCAGATGCTTGGCGATCAGGAAGGCGACGTCGTCGCCGAGGGAAATGGTTTCGCTATCCGCCTTTTTCTTGAGGATGGCGACGCGCATCTCGAGCTCGGGCGGTTCGATCTGTACGGTGAGCCCACAGTCGAAACGCGAAATCAGACGTTCCTCGAGCCCCTCGATGTCCTTCGGATAGGTATCGCAGGTGATGACGATCTGCTTCTTCGCTTCAACCAAGGCATTGAAGACATAGAAAAACTCTTCCTGAGTGCGCGACTTGCCGTTGAAGAACTGGATGTCGTCGATCAGCAGAATGTCGAGGGTGCGATAAGCGCGCTTGAACGTCTCGAAGGATTTCTGCTGAAAGGCCCGCACCACGTCGGAATAATAATCCTCGGCGTGAATGTAGCGCACGATCTTTTCCGGATAGCGCGCAAGCGCTTCGTTGCCGAGGGCATGCACGAGGTGGGTCTTGCCCAGGCCGACGCCGCCGTAAATGAACAGCGGATTGTAGGAGGCGCCGGGGTTCATGGCGACCTGCTGGGCGGCGGCACGTGCCAGGTCGTTGGAGCGACCCGTCACCAGCGTGTCAAACACGAATTCCGGGTTGAGGCGGGATTTCTCGTGGTTTTGTGCATATTCGGCGCTCGGACCGGCGGTCGCGACCGCTTGCGGGGCGGACGTGCGTCCATTTTCCGCATTGACGGTAACCGCAGCCGGCTGGGCTCCCGCATCGACCTCGAGGTCGATGCTGACTGGGTCCGCGAAAAAACCACGCGACAACTCCTCGATGCGACCGAGGTAACGATCACGCACCCATTTCAGGATGAAACCGTTCGGTGCGACGAGGCGCAGACGACGCGCCTCGTCGTCTGATTCGACACGCAGGGTCTTGATCCAGGCATTGAATTGCTGTGCCGGCAACTCGTGCTCGAAGCGTGCCAGGCAATCGGACCAGAAGGGATGACTCATCGAGACGGGCGACTCAGGGGAACGTTGGGAGGTGGAAAAAAAGAGGTTTTTATTATTGGCAAGCCGCGCATTCTAGCCAATCGCGGGAAAGTTATCCACAAGCCACGAAATGGATCGGGACCGAAACCGCAGTCTCCCGGGAAAAAACAACTTGACAAAAGGGTGGCTAACAGGCTGTAATCGCGCGCTTTTCTGTCAAGGAACCTAGGCCATGAAACGTACTTATCAGCCTTCCGTCGTGCGTCGCAAGCGCACCCACGGTTTTCTCGTTCGCATGCGCACCCGTGGTGGTCGTGCCGTCATTCGTGCCCGTCGCGCCAAGGGTCGCCAGCGCCTGGGCGTCTAAGCGCCGCCTTGAAAGCGGAAACGTTCGGTTCGCAACACCGACTCCTGACGGCCGCGCAGTTTGCAGAGGTTTTCGCCGCGCGTCGCGTGCTGCGGGGCGACGGCTTCAACCTACATTACCGGGCGAACGAACTGGACCGCACGCGACTTGGCCTCGTCGTCCCCAAAAGACAGGCGCGGTCGGCGGTCTTGCGCAACGCGGTGAAACGTCAGGCCCGCGAAACCTTTCGACACATGCGTTCGATTCTGCCCCCGGCGGACTTGATCCTGCGTCTGAGTTCGCCCGTCAGGGCACATGACCCTGCGGCGCGGCGCGCATGGCGGAATGAAATTTCAGTCCTGTTCGAACGCCTGGCGAAAAAGGCAGGCGTCCCTGCGCAATGAGTTCGCCCTTCGCCAAGCCGCTCATCTGGCTGATACGCGGCTACCAGCTCGCCATCAGTCCGCTGTTGCCGCCGTCGTGTCGATTTCACCCGACCTGTTCCAGCTACGCGCTCGAGGCGCTGCGTCGCCACGGTGCCCTGAAGGGCGGGTGGCTCGCGGTAAGGCGCGTTGCGCGTTGCCACCCATGGCATCCGGGCGGGTACGACCCCGTGCCGTAGAATGACCGACATTTTTCGACGCCGTTTCGACGACTGATTGCCCCCTATGGATACCCAACGCCTGATTCTCCTGCTGGTCTTTTTCTTTTCCGTGATGATGCTTTGGGACGCCTGGGAGCGCCAGAATCGGCCGCAGCCCGCCAGCGTCGCCACCGCCCCCGCGGCGGTCCAGGGCGGAGAGGTGCCAGCGGCCCCCGATTTTTCCTCGCCGTCGCCAGTCTCGGCGCTGCCCTCTCCGTCCGGGGCGGCCGCGAATCCGGCGACCCCCGACGGGCGGGCGCCGCAGCGCCTTGTGGTGCGTACCGACCGGGTGGTCGCCGAGATTTCCGCCCAGGGCGGTGATCTGGTGCGTCTGGAACTGCTCGACCACCGCGCCACGGGCAAGCGCGACGAGAACTTCGTCCTGCTCACGCCGACGCACAACTACGCGGCACAGTCCGGTCTCATCGGGGCCGGCCTGCCCAATCACAAATCCCTCTGGTCGTTGCCCGCCGAGCGTCTCGAACTGAAGGAAGGCGAAAACGATCTGCGCATCGCCCTGGAAGCGCCGATCGAAAGCGGTGGCAAGATCGTCAAGACTTATGTCTTCAAGCGCGACAGTTATCTGGTGGATGTCGAGCACGCCTTCGTCGGCGCCGTCCCGGCGGCCGAGACGCATGCGTATTTCCAACTGATCCGCGACGACCGCGCCCCGGAAGGCTCGAGCAAAATGATGATGACCTTCACCGGTGCGGCGATCTACACCGAGCAAGAAAAATTCAAGAAGGTGGATTTCGGCGATTTCGGCGCCAAGAACAAGCATCCGGCCCAGGCCGACAATGGCTGGGTGGCCCTGGTCGAGCACTATTTCGTCTCCGCCTGGTTGCCGACGGGTGGTATGCGTGAATACTTCACGCGCAAGGTCGATGGCGGCCTCTACGCCGCCGGGGTGATCGTGCCCTTCGCCGGCGAGCGTCTCGCCGTGCCTCTGTACGCCGGTCCGCAGGAACAAAAGCGCCTCGAGGCTGCCGCCCCCGGCTTCGTGCTGGTCGTCGATTACGGCGTCCTCACCGTCATCGCCGCGCCGCTCTTCTGGGTGCTCGAATGGATCCACGGCTATGTCGGCAACTGGGGCTGGGCGATCATTCTGCTCACGGTGCTCATCAAGGCGATCTTCTTCCCGCTTTCCGCCGCCAGCTACAAATCGATGGCCAAGATGCGCGTGCTGACGCCCAAGCTGATGAAGCTGAAAGAAACTTACGCCGACAACCGCCAGCGCATGAATCAGGAAATGATGGATCTCTACAAGAAGGAGAAGGTCAATCCGCTCGGCGGCTGCCTACCCATCCTCGTGCAGATTCCCGTCTTCATTGCGCTCTACTGGGTGCTGCTTGGTGCCGTCGAGATGCGCGGCGCGCCCTGGCTGGGCTGGATCGATGACCTCTCGGCGATGGACCCCTACTTCATCCTGCCGCTGCTGATGGGCGTCTCGATGTTCGTGCAGACCCGTCTCAACCCGATGCCCCCCGATCCCATCCAGGCCAAAATCATGACCTGGATGCCGGTCGCCTTCACTTTCCTGTTCCTCTGGTTTCCATCGGGGCTGGTGCTCTACTGGATCGTCAACAACATCCTGTCGATCGCCCAGCAATGGCAGTGCAACCGGATGATCGAGGCCGGTGCCGGCAAGAAAGCCTGACGCCATCGCCGCCATCGCCACGCCGCCCGGGCGTGGTGGTGTCGGCATCGTGCGCGTTTCCGGGCACGATCTGGCGCCTTTCATCGAAGCGCTGGTCGGCAAAATCCCCGCGCCGCGCCGTGCCACCCGCGCCGACTTTCGTGCAGCCGACGGCCAGCCGCTCGACAGTGGCCTGATCCTCTGGTTTCCCGCGCCGCACTCCTTCACAGGCGAGGACGTCGTCGAGCTGCACGGCCATGGCGGACTGGTGGTGATGCAGACCCTGCTCGCCCGCTGCGTCGAACTCGGCGCGCGGCTGGCCGAGCCCGGCGAATTCGCTCGCCGCGCCTATGAAAACGACAAGATCGACCTGGCCCAGGCCGAAGGTATCGCCGACCTCATCGAAGCTGCCTCGGCGCAGGCCGCGCGCTCGGCGCTGCGTTCGCTCTCGGGCGAGTTCTCGCAGGCCGTGCGCGCTGTCGTCGACCAGCTCGTCGAGTTGCGCGCGCTGATCGAGGCGACGCTCGACTTTCCCGACGAGGACATTCCCGCCGAAGAACTGCTCGCCGACATCGACGCCGTCGCCCGGCTCGAAAAACTCAATGCCGACATCGATGCGTTGCAGTCGCGCGCGCGCCAGGGCGCGGTGCTGCGCTCCGGCCTTACCGCCGTGCTCGCCGGCCTGCCCAACGTCGGCAAATCATCCCTGCTCAACCGGCTGGCTGGTGAAGAACGCGCCATCGTCACGGAGATCGCCGGCACCACGCGCGACGCCGTGCGCGAGACCATCCAGGTCGAGGGCATCCCGCTGCACGTCATCGACACCGCCGGCCTGCGCGAGACCGACGACACCGTCGAGCAGATCGGCATCGCGCGCACCTGGCGTGAAATCGAGCGTGCCGATGTCGTGCTGCAGATCGTCGACGCACGCGCCGGCGTCACGCCCGCCGACCGCGCCATCGCCGCGCGGTTGCCGGCCGGCATCGAGCGCGTCGTCGTCGAGAACAAGTGCGACATGCTGGGCGACCTCGCCGAGCGGATGCCTGCGCGTTACGAGACTGCCGGCCAGGTGCATCTGCGCCTCTCGGCGAAAACCGGCGCCGGCGTCGAACTGCTGCACGACGAACTGCTGCGCGTCGCCGGCTGGGTCGGCCATGGCGAGGACGTGCTGCTCGCCCGCGAGCGTCACCTCGAAGCGTTGAAGACCGCCGCTGCAAAGTCGGTGCTGGCGGCACGGCGGCTGAACGAGCCGAATGCACGCCTCGAACTCGCCGCCGAGGAACTGCGCCTCGCGCAACAGGCCCTGTCTTCCATCACCGGCGAATTTACGGCCGACGATCTGCTCGGTGAAATCTTTGGACGCTTCTGCATAGGAAAATAACGCGCGCCTCCTTACAATCCATACAATTCGGCCTTTACCGCATCCACGATCTGACCGGGCAGCCATGGATACCACTATCTCGCCGCTGGAAAAGTTGCCGCATCTGTTGGACAAGGTGCTCCAGTACTGGGGCACCGCCAAGCTCAACATCTTTGTCGAGGAACTGCTGATGGATTCGCGCGACGGCCGGCGCCAGGGTTTGCCGGTCGAGGTCAGCCAGGATCTGATGATGCTTGCCGAGGTGAACACGCTTTCACGCGCCCTGCTGGCCGCCCGCCTGCAAAACATTCCCTTCCCGGATGCCCTGCGCAAGATCGAGGGCGACCTGATTATGGCGCGAACTGCCGGCATGCCGGCCGACCCCATGGCATCCCAGGAGCTCGCCCACATGGATCGCGAAGAGCGACGCGAGCGGCTCGCCGCGAAAAGGCCGGTCGAGGAGCGGGCGCCGCGCAGGAAGAAAACCGAGGAGCGCGTCGGTTTGTTCGACCTGCTCACCCATCGCTACGTCCTCATCGCGCTGATCGCCGTCCTGCTCTACTACCTGGCGGAATCCAAGCTGTTCTGAGCCGCGAACGGCCCGCCGGGCTGATGTATGCTTCGCGTTTTTCCAAACTCGGGAACTGCAATGGCCGGCAAGACCTTATACGACAAACTCTGGGAATCGCACGTCGTCCGCGAAGAGAAGGACGGCACCTGCCTCCTTTATATCGATCGTCACCTGATGCACGAAGTCACCAGCCCGCAGGCCTTCGAAGGGCTGCGCCTGGCGGGCCGCAAGGCTTGGCGCAACAGCAGCATCGTCGCCAATCCCGACCACAACACGCCGACCAACAACTGGGAGGGCGGCATCAAGGACCCGATTTCACGCCTGCAGGTCGAGACGCTCGACCAGAACATCAAGGATTTCGGCGCGCTGGTCTATTTCCCGTTCAAGCACGCCAACCAGGGCATCATCCATGTGATCGGGCCGGAAAACGGCACCACGCTGCCGGGCATGACGGTCGTCTGCGGCGACAGCCATACCGCCACGCACGGCGCCTTCGGCGCGCTGGCCCACGGCATCGGTACCTCCGAGGTCGAGCATGTGCTGGCCACGCAGACGCTGGTGCAGAAGAAATCGAAAACCATGCTGATCAAGGTCGACGGAAAAGTCGGCGCTGGCGTGACGGCGAAGGACATCGCCCTGGCCATCATCGGCCAGATCGGCACGGCCGGTGGCACCGGCTACTGCATCGAGTTCGGCGGCGCGGCGATCCGCGCCCTGTCGATGGAGGGCCGCATGACCCTGTGCAACATGGCGATTGAAGGCGGCGCCCGCGCCGGCCTCGTCGCGCCGGACGAAAAGACTTTCGCCTATCTCAAGGGCCGCCAGTACGCCCCCAAGGGCAAGCAGTGGGACAAAGCTGTCGCCTACTGGAAGACCCTCGTCTCCGACAAGGGCGCGAAATTCGACACGGTCATCGAGATCGATGCCGCCAAGATCGAGCCGCAGGTCACCTGGGGCACCTCGCCCGAGCAGGTATTGCCGGTCGGTGCCAAGGTGCCGAACCCGGCCAACGAGAAAGATCCGGTCAAGCGCGGCAGCATCGAACGTGCGCTGCAATACATGGGCCTCAAGGCCGACACGCCAATCGACCAGATCAAGATCGACAAGGTCTTCATTGGCAGCTGCACCAACTCGCGCATTGAAGACCTGCGCGCCGCAGCCGCCGTGGCCAAGGGCAAGCAGAAGGCCAAGAACGTCAAGCTGGTGCTGATCGTCCCCGGCTCCGGCCAGGTCAAGCGTCAGGCCGAAGCGGAAGGACTCGACAAGATCTTTACCGCCGCCGGCTTCGAGTGGCGCGAACCGGGCTGCTCGATGTGCCTGGCCATGAACGCCGACCGCCTCGAAGCGGGCGAGCGCTGCGCCTCGACCTCGAACCGCAACTTCGAAGGCCGCCAGGGTGCCGGTGGCCGCACCCACCTCGTCAGCCCCGAGATGGCCGCCGCCGCCGCCATTGCCGGCCACTTTGTCGATATCCGGAGCTGCTGAACATGAAACCCTTCATCTCCCTCGATGGCCTCGTCTGCCCGCTCGACCGTGCCAACGTCGACACCGATGCGATCATCCCCAAGCAGTTCCTGAAATCCATCAAGCGTTCCGGCTTCGGTCCCTACCTGTTCGACGAATGGCGCTACAAGGATGTCGGCGAGCCCGGCATGGACTGCACCAACCGGCCGCTGAAGAAGGGCTTCGTCCTCAACCAGAAGCAGTTTGCCGGCGCGCAGATCCTGCTCACCCGCGACAATTTCGGTTGCGGCTCGTCACGCGAGCATGCGCCGTGGGCGATCGAGGACTACGGCTTTTGCGTCATCATCGCGCCCTCGTTTGCCGACATCTTCTTCAGCAACTGCTACAAGAACGGCATCCTGCCGATTGTTGCCTCGGCTGACATCGTCGACCAGTTGTTCCGCGAGTGCGCGACGCAAAAGAATTACAAGCTGCGCGTCGACCTGGAAACGCAGACGGTGCGCAACCCGGCCGGCGAGTGGTTCAGCTTCGACATCACGCCGCACCGCAAGCACTGCCTGCTCAACGGCCTCGACGAAATCGGCCTGACGCTGCAACACGCCAAGGAAATCCAGGCCTTCGAGAAGAGGCACAAGGCGGCGCAGCCCTGGCTGTTCGCCTGACGCGTTCATCGTCCCGGGGAGGGGATCATGCTGCTCACGCTGGTGATTCTGTATCTGGTGGTTTCCATCGGCATCGGCCTCTACGCGGCGACGCGCGTGCATAACGCGCGCGACTACATCGTCGCCGGCCGCCACCTGCCCTTCCACTTCGTGCTGGCCATGGTGTTCGCCACCTGGTTCGGTGCGGAAACCGTGCTGGGCATCTCGGCCACCTTTCTCGACGAAGGCTTTCGCGGCCTGATCTCCGACCCGCTCGGTGCCTCGCTGTGCCTCGTGCTGTTCGGCCTCATCTTCGCGCGGCCGCTCTACCGCATGAACCTGCTCACGCTCGGCGACTTCTTCCGCGTGCGCTACAACCGCCGCACCGAGCTGATCCTCTCGCTGTGCATCGTCATTTCCTACCTTGGCTGGGTCGGCGCGCAGATGACCGCGCTCGGGCTGGTGTTCAACGTGCTGTCCGCCGACGCGATCTCGATGAACCAGGGCATCGTCATCGGCGCCGCCGTGGTGCTCGTCTATACCCTGTTCGGCGGCATGTGGTCGGTGGCGCTCACCACCTTCGTGCAGATGATCGTCATCGTGCTCGGCCTGTTGTATGTGAGCTGGATGGCCGGCGACATGGCGGGCGGCTTCTCCACCGTGATCGAACGCGCGGCGGCCGAGGGCAAGTTCGACTGGCTGCCGCGGCTCGACGTGCTCGATATGCTGGCCTGGATCGCCGCGCTGTTCACCATGATGCTTGGCTCGATTCCGCAGCAGGACGTGTTCCAGCGCGTCAATGCCTCGAAGAACGAGACCGTTGCGGTGTGGGCCACCACGCTCGGCGGCGTCGCCTACTTCTTCTTCGCCGCCGTGCCGCTGTTCCTCGCCTACGCGGCGACCTTCATCGACCCGGCCATGGTCGAGAAGCTGCAGGAGGTCGATTCGCAGCTCATCCTGCCGACCCTGGTGGCGAATCACATGCCGGTGGCCGCCCAGGTGGTGTTCTTCGGCGCCCTGCTCTCGGTGATCATGAGCACGGCCTCGGGCACCCTGCTGGCGCCCTCGGTGACCTTCTCCGAAAACGTGCTTAAGGGCTTCTGGCAGGACATGAGCGACCGCCAGCTGCTGCTCGCCACGCGCATCACCGTCGTCGGATTCACGCTGCTGGTGACGGGCTACGCCATCCTCAGTGACGCGACGATCCACGGCATGGTCGAGAACGCCTATCGCGTCACGCTCGCCGGCGCCTTCGTGCCGCTGGTCGCCGGCCTGTTCTGGAAGCGCGCCAACAACCTCGGCGCCACGCTGTCCATCGCCCTGGGCCTGTCCACCTGGCTGCTGTTCGAGCTGTTCGTTCCCGAAGGCGACATCGAGCCGCAGTTGTTCGGATTGGCGGCCAGCGCGCTGGGCATGCTGGCCGGCGGCTTCCTCGGGCCGAAGAATCCGCACCTGCCGCATGCCGGGCGCCACCATCGCGCGGCGGCCGGTACGCACCATGTCGCCAGTCACTAGCATTTCGGCATATTCCGTTTGGGAAAATACGTTTATACTGACGTCATCCCATCAGCCACGAGGAGCCACGAAATGAAACGACTGCTTGCCACCGCGCTTGTCATCTCCGCCCCGCTGTTCGGTGCCCCGGCCTTTGCTGCCGCGCAGGAGGGCGCGCAAAAACCCGTTACCCCGCAACAGCAGCGCATGCGCGATTGCAACGCGCAGGCGCAGGGCATGAAGGGTCAGGAGCGCAAGGACTTCATGAAGCAATGCCTGTCGGGCAAGCAGGCCGAGAACACGGTCGCCCGCGAGGAACGGCGCGACGAGCGCAAGGAAGTGCAGGAAGAACGCAAGGCGGAACGCCCTGCCGCCCCGCTCTCCCAGCAGGATCGCATGAAGGCCTGCAATGCCGACGCCAAGGGCATGAAGGGCGATGAACGCAAGGCCTTTATGAGCGAGTGCCTGAAAGTGAAATGAAATCGAGCGGCATCGCCGCGGGCAGGGCGTCCGCGGTGCCGCCATCGTTGTCGCCATCGAAAGCCCGATCGCCCTCCGGATCGGGTACGCCGGTCGCCTTGAGACCGGCAAAGTCGTAGAGCCGTGCATCCATCAGGTGCGAAGGCACGACGTTCGACAGGCTGCGGAACAGGGTTTCGACACGACCGGGAAAGCGCTTGTCCCAGTCGCGCAGCATCTCGGCCACCTGCTGGCGCTGCAGGTTGGGCTGGCTGCCACACAGGTTGCAGGGAATGATCGGAAATTCGCGCTGCCGCGCCCACGCCACCAGATCCTTCTCCGGGCAGTAGGCCAACGGCCGGATGACGATGTGCTTGCCATCGTCCGACACCAGCTTGGGCGGCATCGCCTTGAGTTTGGCGGCGAAGAACAGGTTGAGGAACAGCGTGGCGAGGATGTCGTCGCGATGATGGCCGAGCGCGATCTTGGTGGCGCCGAGTTCGTCGGCGACACGGTAGAGAATGCCGCGTCTTAACCTTGAGCACAGCGAGCAGGTGGTCTTGCCTTCGGGAATCACGCGTTTGACGATGGAATACGTGTCTTCCTCGATGATGCGGTAGGGGATGCCCAGCCCCTCCAGATAATTGGGCAGCACCTCGGCAGGAAAGCCGGGCTGCTTCTGGTCGAGATTGACGGCGATCACCTCGAAGCGGATCGGCGCCTTTTCCTTCAGGTAGAGCAGGATGTCGAGCAGGCCGTAGGAATCCTTGCCGCCCGAAAGGCAGACCATGACGCGGTCGCCCTCCCCGATCATGTTGAAGTCGGCAATCGCCTGGCCCACCTCGCGGCGCAGGCGCTTGGCGAGCTTGTTGGTCTCGAATTCGGCCTTGTGGGCCTGCTTGTAGGTGCTCATGAACGGGTTCTGAAATCGATTTCAATGGCTTTGGCGGCTTTCGCTCCCGAGGCGATAGCGGAAGCGACGTTGGGGAAGGCCGGGTTACAGACATCACCGGCTGCATAGATGCCTGGAATACCGGTGCGTCCCCAATCATCCACCTTGAGGTAGCCTGCGGAGTCGAACCCCAGGCGGTCATGCAATGGACCAAGCGTTTTTTCGAGAAAGTCCGTGTTCGGCGTATACCCGGTCAGCACATGGATTTTGTGTACCCGAAGCACTTTCGTTCCTGATTCGCACGACAGTACTACCTCGATGCAATCGTTGCCGCAACGAAAACCATCGATGCGGGCTTGCGTGGTCAGCATCCAGTCCGGCGTAAAGGTTTGCAATGCCTCGCGCAAGCGGGTCTGTGCGCGCGGGAGAGAACGGCAGACGAGCGCCACCTTGGCACCGTTTTTAAGCAGGAAGTGGGCGTTTTCAAAGGCATTGTCGCCGCAGCCGACGATCAACACCGTTTTTCCTGACAGGCCATCCATGTCCAGAAAAGCGTAGGGGCCATAGATGACGTCGCCCGCCTCCAGTTCGTCGAATCCTGGCACGGCTGCCAGTACCTCGCTTGCACGGTAGCGGAGTCCAGTCGCAATCACGATGGCGCGATAGCGGGCCGTTATTGTTTTATTGTTCCCAGTCCGCAGCGTGAGCGAGAATTCCTGCCCTACGGGCTCAATGGAGGCAGGCGAGCACCCGCTTTCCACGGGAATCTGCTCGGCCACCATGTGCTCGGCGAATTTCGCACACAGTTCGGGACCCGTGCGGCCCATCTGACCAAGCATCCAGTCGTTTCGGAGGAAATTTAACTGCTGCATCCCGCCCAGCCGCGTCGTCGGCTCGATGATATTTGGCGAAAAGCCCAGATGTTTCAGCCACAGGGCTGCCGACATCCCAGCTGGACCGGCCCCCAGCACGGCCACACGGCCAGGATCAGGACTGGAGAAGCGAGTGGCCGTCATGAATCACGGAATAGGCAAATGCCCGCAAATCCCAAGCGAAATGTAGTTTGGCCGCCGGATTCCAAAGGAAGTCGGCCGGTAGTCCGCGCCTGGCAATCAGTAACAGATAACGCTCGCCTTCGCGCATCGTTTCGACCAATTCATCATCGAACACATAACCTTCGTGCTCTGCCCCTTTCATCGTCGGAGCCAATTGCTGGCGGACCTTTTGGGGATCCGCATCTTCTCGCACGGGAAGCAAGAAAACGACAACGGCTTTATCAACATTGACGGAAACGGTCAGGTGAAGCGCACCGCCGTTATCTTCCATGCGGTATTGCAGAAGATAATGGGCGGCAATGCTTCCGGCAACATGTGAACGGGTTGCAACGACGCATGACCGTATTCCGTCAGGGTATGTGGAATCCGTATCCTTCTCGCTGCGCAGTGCTTGTGGAACGATTTTTTCCAGCAATTCGTTGGTACGGCGCGCCAGCGAACGCATGCCGGTTTCCGCAAAAACCAGATACAAGATCACAACCACCGGGACAAATGCTGCAACAACAATTTCAATCCCCTGTGCAATCCAGTTTTCGTGGCAAACAATCCTGACTCCTAGCCAATCCTTCATGAATTCGGCGCAGCCGAGCCAGCCGCCCCAGATCAGGACGATTCCCGGTAGCAACACAGCGAGGGCGAGAATGAGAGCCAACGCCCGGGCCCATACCGGCACCGATATCTGGCGGATTTGCGCTACCCAGTCTCGTGGTGGAGACTGGAGTGGCAAGGGTGCCAAGGAGGGCTGGCCGGTTTTTTCACTGTCGGACATTTCTTTTCTCAGGCAATTCGGCAGGCCTCTTCAAAGGTAAGCCGCGGGCTGCGCGGGAACAGCTTCGCAGCGTCGCCATAACCGAGATTGACGAGGAACACCGACTTGACCGCGGTGCCGGCGAAGAACGCCGCATCCACCATTGCCTTGTCGAAACCGGCCATTGGCCCGCAATCGAGCCCCAATGAGCGCGCGGCAAGCATCAGGTAGGCCCCCTGCAGCGCGCTGTCACGCATCGAGGTTTCCTCGATGGCCGCAGGATTGCCGGCGAACCACGCGCGCGCATCGGTATGCGGAAAGAGCCGCGGCAGTTTCTCGTAGAACTCGATGTCGCGTCCGACGATCACGGTGACCGGCGCGGCCAGGGTCTTTTCCACGTTGCCGGGGGCGAGCGCCGGCCGGAGTTTTTCCTTCGCTTCCGGCGAGCGCACGAAGATGAGGCGCGCCGGACAGCCGTTGGCTGCCGTCGGTCCCCACTTCAGCAAGTCGTAAAGGGCGCGTAGCGTGGCGTCATCGACTGGCGTGGCGCGAAAACCGTTGTGGCTGCGCGCAGCGGTGAATAGTTGCGCCAGGGCGGCATCGGCAAGGGGTGTGCTCATGTGCGGTTCTCCTGCGGGACGGGACGTGCCAGTATACCGAGCGCCCAGGCCGCCGCCGCGAGTCCGAAGCCCGCCGTCACCGCCACCACGGAGCCGTAGCCCGCACAGCTGAGGCCGTGCAGGCCCGCCTCATCCACATCGCAAGAGTCGGCGCCGGCAGGACGGCGAATCTGCTCGTCCGAAAACACGCAGGGCACGCCAAACTTCTTCGCCTCGCGCGGGAAGCCGTAGTCCTTGCGCAGCTTCGCGCGCAGCTTGGAAGCGAGCGCATCCTGCGTGGTGCGCGACAAATCGTCGATGCGGATGCGCGTCGGATCGGTACGCCCACCGGCGCCGCCGGTGGTGATCACCGCACGCTTGGCGCGCCGGCAATGTGCAATCAGCGCCGCCTTGGCTTTCACGTCGTCAATGCAGTCGAGCACCACATCGCAGTTAGGCAAGAGCGTCGCCACATTCTCGGGCGTGATGAATTCCTCGATACACACCAGCGTGCAGGCCGGGTTGATCTGCGCGATACGCTCGCCCATCGCTAGCACCTTGGCCTGCCCCAGCGTCGCTTCCAGCGCATGTATCTGGCGATTGACATTGCTCTCGGCCACGTGGTCGAGGTCGACCAGCGTCAGCCGCCCCACGCCCGAGCGCGCCAGCGCCTCGGCCGCCCACGAACCCACGCCGCCGATGCCGACGACGCAGACATGCGCCGCCGCCAGCCGCGCCAGGCTGCCGGGGCCGTAGAGCCGGTCAATGCCGCCGAAGCGTCGCGCATTGCCTGCGTGTGCGCTCATTGCGATAGCCACCCCATGTAAAGCAAGGGTCTGCGCGGAAGAGTGTGGGTGATTTTGCATGATGATCCGATTTTCGGAAGCATGGAGGTGAGGATTTTCAGTTTTCGGTACTTCTCGTCACCCAGTCCGTATGCACGGCGCTGGATGACGGCTTTGCGCCCCTCAAGCTGAACTTGCGCGTCTCGCAAGCCGGCGGCGGTTGCCCGCTATTCCCACCCCGCCGGGCGTGCGGTCTGCCGGCAGGGAATCTGGAATACCCGGCGATCTTCCAGCCGCACGGCGGTCAGGCTGCCGCCCCACAGGCAGCCCGAATCGAGCGCCAGCAGGTTTTCCGTCTGGCGAAAACCGAGCGCCGACCAGTGGCCGCAGATGACGAGGCGGTCGGCGCTCTTGCGTCCGGGTGCCTCGAACCACGGCACGCAGCCCGCCGGCCCGCGTTCGGGCGGGCCTTTCGATCCGGGTGCGCGAAACTCCATGCGGCCCTCGGGATGCACGAAGCGCATGCGCGTCATGGCATTGACGACGACCCGGAGGCGGTCCCAGCCGGCGAGGTCGTCGCGCCAGGCGTCCGGCTCCGAGCCCCACATGTGGGCGAGGAAGTCGGTGTAGGCGGGTGAGCGCAGGGCGGCTTGCACCTCGTCGGACAAGGATTGCGCCCGGGCGAAGTCCCACGCCGGCAGCAGGCCGGCATGCACCATCGCCCAGCCGTTCTCGCAATGAAAGAGCGGCTGCGCGCGCAGCCAGGCGAGCAGCTCGTCGCGGTCCGGGGCGACGAGGATCGGGGCGAGCGTATCCTCCTTGTTCGCCTTGCCGTAGCCCGCCGCCTGCATGATCAGGTGCAGGTCGTGGTTGCCGAGCACCGTCGCGGCGGCGGGCCCCAGTCCCTTGACGAAGCGCAGCACTTCCAGCGACTGCGGCCCGCGATTGACGAGGTCGCCGACGCACCAGAGGCGATCCTGCGCCGGATCGAACTTCAGGTAGTCGAGCAGCCGCGCGAGCGGGTCGTAGCAGCCCTGCAGGTCGCCGATCGCGTAGGTGGCCATGCGCTTCAGCGCGGCAGGAAGGCGGCGCCGGGCAGCAGCCCGCCGAGCACGATCAGCACGACTTGCAGGAGCAGCAGCACGACCAGCGGCGCCAGGTCGATGCCGCCCAGCAGCGGCACGAAGCGGCGCACCGGCGCGAGCAGCGGTCGCGCCAGCGCGTCGAACAGGCCGCGGAAGGGCGAGTGCGGATTGATCCAGGAAAGCACGGCGGCGACGATGACGATGCCCATCGCCAGGTAGACCGCCAGGCGCGGTACGGCGACGGCGGCGATCCAGAGTACGGCGACGAAGGCGTCGGCCGGCGCGCCGGCGAGCGTGGCCATCACCGCGTAAAAGGCAACTTGAGTCAGCCAGGCGGCCAACACGCTCGCCAGGTCGATGCCGAACAGGCCGGGAATGAAGCGGCGCAGGGGCAGCACCGCCCAGTCGGTGGCGACGGCGATGAAGTGGCCGAGCGGGTTGCGGAAGGGCGCGCGTGACCACTGCATCCAGACGCGTCCGAGGAAGGCCAGGGTGAGCAGGTCGGCGGCGGTGCCGAGCAGCAGGGCGACGATCTGAGCCAGCATCATTCGTTCCCCAGGGTGTCGCACAATTCGCGGCCGCGCCGTGCCGCCGCCGCGACGCCATGGCCGATCGAGGCGGCGACGCGCAGCGAGCCGAAGGTTTCCAGGGCGGCGGCGGTGGTGCCGCCCTTCGAGGTGACGCGCGCGCGCAGTTCGCTCACCGGCTCGTTGCTTTCCGCTGCCAGGCGCGCGGCGCCAAGGAAGGTTTCGATGGCCAGCTGGCGCGCCGCCTCGGCCGGCAGGCCGAGACCCGCGCCGGCGTCTTGCAGCGCCTCGATGAAATAGAAGACATAGGCCGGACCGCTGCCCGACACGGCGGTGACGGTATCCATCAGCGCCTCGTCATGCACCCACAGCGTGCGGCCGACGGCATGCAGGATGCGTTCGGCGTTGTCGCGGCCCTCGCGGTCCACCGATGCGTCGGCATACAGGCCGGTGATGCCGGCGCCGATCAGGGCGGGTGTGTTCGGCATGGCGCGTACCAGGCGCTCGTGGCCGCCCAGCCAGCGGCCGATGTCGGCCAGCCGCAGACCGGCGGCGATGCTGATGACCAACTGGTCGTCGAGCCTGCCGGCGGCGGGCGCGACCGCCGCCTTCATTTGTTGCGGCTTGACCGCCAGAACCAGGGCCTCGCAACGCAGCGCCGCCGCGTCGATCTCCGGCGTGCAGCGTACCCCGAAGGTTTCGGTCAGACGCACGCGCGCCTCTTCGTTTGGTTCGACGACCTGGATGCCGACCGCCGAGAATCCCTGCTTCTTCAGGCCGCCGATCAGGGCGGTGGCCATGTTGCCGCCGCCGATGAAGGTGATTTTCATGCGTACTGCCTTTCTCCGAAAATTGCCGTGCCGACGCGCACGAGGGTCGCGCCTTCCATGATTGCCGCTTCCATGTCGTCGGACATGCCCATCGACAGCGTGTCGAGGGCCATGCCCGCCGCGTTCATCGCGCCGCGCAGGTCGCGCAGCAACGCGAAGCGCCGTCGCGCCAGGGCCGAGTCTCGCGTCGGTTCGGTCGGTTCGGGAATCGCCATCAGGCCGCGCAGGCGCAGGCGCGGCAAGGCCGCGACCGCGCGGCACAGGGCCGCGGCGTCTGCCGGCGCGCAACCGCTCTTGCTTTCCTCGCCGCTGACATTCACCTGCACGCAGACATCGAGCGGCGGCAAGGCGGCCGGGCGCTGCGCGCTGAGTCGTTCGGCGATTTTCGGCCGGTCGACGGAATGCACCCAGGCAAAGTTTTCCGCCACCGCGCGAGTCTTGTTGCTTTGCAGGGGGCCGACGAAATGCCATTCCAGATCCAGGTCGGCGAGCGCTGCCTGCTTGGGCAGGGTTTCCTGAATGTAGCTTTCGCCGAAAATGCGCTGCCCGGCACGGGCCGCCTCGCGCAGGCGGCCGGGCGGGCAGGACTTGGACACGGCGATCAGTCCGACCGTGGCCGGGTCGCGCCCGCAGGTGCGGCAGGCGGCGTCGATGCGGCAGCGCACGGCTTGCAGGTTGGCGGAAATTGTTGTCATATACGCGGCTCAGTATACGCAATCCAGCCGCCACAATTTCGCCGGGGACCCCCTCATGGACATCACCGAACTGCTTGCTTTCGTCGTCAAGAACAAGGCCTCCGACCTGCATCTTTCCGCCGGCCTGCCGCCGATGATTCGCGTGCATGGCGACGTGCGCCGCGTAAACCTGCCGGCCATGGAGCACAAGGATGTGCACGCGATGATCTACGACATCATGAACGACAGCCAGCGCAAGCAGTACGAGGAACACCTCGAGTGCGACTTCTCGTTCGCCGTGCCGGGCCTGGCGCGCTTTCGCGTCAACGCCTTCGTGCAGAACCGTGGCGCCGGCGCCGTGATGCGTACCATCCCGACCAAGGTGCTGACGCTGGAGCAGCTCAACGCGCCGAAGATCTTCACCGAAATCGCCAATCAGCCGCGCGGCATCGTGCTGGTGACCGGGCCGACCGGCTCGGGCAAGTCGACCACGCTGGCGGCGATGATCGACCACATCAACGACAACGAATACGGCCACATCCTGACGGTCGAGGATCCGATCGAATTCGTGCATGAGTCGAAGAAGTGCCTGATCAACCAGCGCGAGGTCGGCCCGCACACCCTGTCGTTCAACAACGCGCTGCGCTCGGCGCTGCGCGAGGATCCGGACGTGATCCTGGTCGGCGAGATGCGCGACCTCGAAACCATCCGCCTCGCGCTGACCGGTGCCGAGACGGGTCACCTGGTGTTCGGCACGCTGCACACCTCGTCGGCGGCCAAGACCATCGACCGGATCGTCGATGTCTTCCCGGCGGCAGAGAAGGAGATGGTGCGCGCGATGCTGTCCGAATCGCTGCGCGCGGTCATCTCGCAGACGCTGCTGAAGACCAAGGACGGCAGCGGCCGCGTCGCCGCGCACGAGATCATGGTCGGCACGCCGGCGATCCGCAACCTGATCCGCGAGAACAAGATCGCCCAGATGTACTCGTCGATCCAGACCGGCCAGCAGTTCGGCATGCAGACGCTCGACCAGTGCCTGCAGGATCTCGTCAAACGCAACATCATTTCGTCGATCGAGGCGCGCAGCAAGGCCGCCAACAAGGACGCCTTCCCGGGGTAAAACATCATGGAAAGAGACGAAGCGCTCAAGTTCACGCACCAGCTGCTCGCCATGCTGGTGCAGAAAAAAGGTTCCGACCTCTTCATCACGACGGGCTTTCCGCCGGCGCTGAAGGTCGACGGCAAGATCACCCCGGTGACGACCCAGCCCCTGTCCTCGGCCCACACCATGGAAATCGCGCGCGCGGTGATGAACGACAAGCAGTCGGCCGCGTTCGAGGCGACCAAGGAGTGCAACTTCGCGGTCAACCCCGCCGGCATCGGCCGCTTCCGCGTCAATGCCTTCATCCAGCAAGGCTGTACCGGGCTGGTATTCCGTACCATCACGACGACCATCCCCAAGTTCGACGATCTCGGCCTGCCGCCGGTGCTGAAGGACGTGGGAATGACCAAGCGCGGCCTGGTGCTTTTTGTCGGCGGCACCGGCTGCGGCAAGTCGACCTCGCTGGCGGCGATGATCGGCTATCGCAACGAAAACAGCTATGGCCACATCATCACCATCGAGGATCCGGTCGAGTACGTGCACGACCACAAGAACTGCATCGTCACGCAGCGCGAGATCGGCGTCGATACCGATTCCTGGGAGGTGGCGCTGAAGAACACGCTGCGCCAGGCGCCCGACGTGATCCTGATCGGCGAGATCCGCGATCGCGAGACGATGGAGCACGCCATTTCCTTCGCCGAAACCGGCCACCTCGCCATGGGCACGCTGCACGCCAACAACTCGAACCAGGCGATGGACCGCATCATCAACTTCTTCCCGGAGGAGAAGCGCCCGCAGCTGCTGATGGACCTTGGCCTCAACCTCAAGGCGGTGGTTTCCCAGCGCCTCATTCCGTTGCGCGAGGGCAAGGGGCGCGCGGCGGCGGTCGAGATCCTGCTGAATTCGCCGCTGATTGCCGACCTGATCATGAAGGGCGAGGTGCCCGGCATCAAGGAGATCATGAAGAAATCGCGCGAGCTGGGCATGCAGACCTTCGACCAGGCGCTGTTCGACCTCTACGAGGCGGGGCGGATCGGTTACGAGGACGCCCTGCGCTTTGCCGATTCGATGAACGAGGTGCGCCTGATGATCAAGCTGCACAGCAAGGGAACCGCCGACCGCGATCTGCATACCGGCATCCAGAACCTCGACATCGTCTGAACGGGGAGGGGGCTCAGGCGCGGCGGTTCGCCCCCGCCACGATGTCGAAGCCGTAGAGCCGGCATTCGAGCGCGCCGTTGTAAAGCGGAATCTTGCGGTTTGGCTTGAGGCCGATGCGTTTGGGCAGTTCGCTGTCGGCGGAAAGAAACCAGCACTGCCAGCCGGCGAAACGCTGTTTCAGGGCGTCGCCGAGGCGCGGGTAGAAGGCGGCGAGCGCCTCGCGTTCGCCGAGCCGTTCGCCATAGGGCGGGTTGGCAATCAGGATGCCTGCGGGCGCGGGCGGCACGGCTTCCAGCAGGTCGGCCTGGCCTACCTCGACCAGGTCGTCGAGCCCGGCATGGGCGAGGTTTTGCCGGGCGCGCTCGATTGCGTCGGCATCGATGTCGCTGCCCCGGATGGCGAGCATCCCGGGGGCGGGCGAGCGCGCTTGCGCCGCCTCGATGCAGAGCTTTTTCCAGAGCGCCGGTTCGTAATCGCGCAGCTTGGTGAAGCCGAAATCCTTCATGTCGCGCGCCAGCCCGGGCGCATCGCCGAGCGCCATGCCCGCCGCTTCGAGCAGCAGCGTGCCGGAACCGCACATCGGGTCGAGCAGCGGGACGCCAGGCGTCCAGCCGGCGAGGCGCAGCAGGCCGGCGGCGAGGTTTTCCTTCAGCGGCGCCGCGACCTTGGCGATCTTCTGGCCGCGCAGCCAGAGCGGTTCGCCCGAGGTGTCGAGGTAAAGTGTCGCCCGGTTTTCGCTGGCGAAGAGGTGAATGCGCACGTCCGGCGCGGCGGTATTCACGTCCGGGCGCTTGCCGCAATCGGCGCGAAAGCGGTCGCAGACCGCGTCCTTGATCTTGAGCGTGACGAATTCGCTGCTCTTGAACGGCGCCTCATCTCTGCTTCTGGTCGCGGTGACATAGACGCGGATGCTGCGCGTCGCGTCGAACAGCTGCGGCCAGGCCACATCGTAGGCGATCTGGTAGAGATCCTGCTCGTTGCGAAAGTCGGCGCTGGTGACACGGCGCAGCACGCGCGTGGCGATGCGCGAGTGCAGGTTGAGGCGATAGCCGGCCGCCTTGGGGCCGGCGAAGGCCGCACCGCCGTGCGTCGTGGCGATCTCGCGCCCGCCTGCGGCGGCGATGTCCTCGGCCAGCAGGGTTTCCAGCCCGCGCGGACAGGTGGCGAACCAGCCTTCTTCGCCCGCCGCTTCCGTTTTGCGGACGATGCGGCGAAGCGGGCGTGCGGGCTGGTTCAAAACGGCTTCACCACGACGAGGATGCACACGGCGAGGAGCACCAGTACCGGCAGCTCGTTGAAGACGCGGTACCAGACGTGCGAGCGCGCATTCGTGCCCGCCGCGAACTCCTTGAGCAACTTGCCGCAGTAGAAGTGGTAGCCGAGCAGAACGGCGACGAGCGAGGTCTTGGCGTGCAGCCAGCCGCCGCCGTAGCCGTAGCCGAGCCAGAGCCACAGGCCGGTGGCGACGGCGAGCAGGCCGATCGGCGTGACGAACTTGTAGAGTTTGCGGGACATCAGCAGCAGGCGCTCGCGCTCCGCCGTGCCGCCGGCCGGCACCATGGCGAGGTTGACGTAGATGCGCGGCAGGTAGAACAGGCCGGCGAACCAGCTGACGACGAAGAAGATGTGAAAGGTTTTCAGCCAGAGCATGGGAGGGGTCCTCGGGGCGGCAGGGCGGCATCGACCGTCGGATAGCGCAGGCGTAGCCGGAGTTCCCGCTTCATGCGCAGATTGACGAGCCGGCGCGATTCGTTCATGAAAGACAGCAGCATCGGCGACAGACGCGTCTGCGCCTCGGCGCGCGTGACGCGCGGCGGGCGCGGCAAGGCGAAGGTGTCGGCCAGCTGGTCGAACCAGTCGGCCATCTTCAGGCCGGAATCGTCGCTGATGTTGTAGGCGCGATTGGGGCGGCCGCGTTCGAGGGCGACGACACAGGCCTGCGCGAGATCTTCGGCGTGGATGTGGTTGGTGTAGCTGTCTTCCGCGGCGAGCAGAACCGGATCGCCGCGCCGGATGCGTTCCAGCGGCAGGCGATCCGCCGCGTAGATGCCCGGCGCGCGCAGGATGCCGACGCGCATGCCCCGGCGGCGGCCGGCCGCGCGCAAGGTCGTTTCGGCGGCGACGCGCCGTCGCGCC
>CAZGOH010000005.1:0-6900 GCA_964527195.1 uncultured Methyloversatilis sp. | reverse complement strand
GACTTTGCGGCGCGGGCGCGCGTTTCCGGCACCAGTGCGCCGCCGCAATCCCCATAGACCCCGGTGGTGCTGATGTAGATGAGGCTGCGTGTTAGACTCCGCGACCTTCCCAGCGCCGCCAACAGGCGCCTGGTACGCGGGTCGTCATCGCCTTCGCCGGGCGGCGGCGCGCTGTGCAGGACGGCATGGGCCAGGCCGCGCAGACGTCGCAGGCTGTCCGGCCGGTCGAGGTCGCCGACGAGCTGCGTGACGCCCGCGGCGGCCAGTGCCGGATCGCGTGTCCGCACCAGCGCGAACACGCGCCAGCGGCGGGTCAGGACGGGCAGGGCGCGGCGCACGACATCACCACAACCGACGATCAGCAACCTTCTTTTTTTCACCGGACGATTATCGCATGGCGCACCAAGTCACCCTTCGGCCGAGCGGCCACACCTTCCCGGTCGCCGACGGCCTCACCATCCTCGAAGCCGCCCTCGACGCGGGCATCAACCTGCCCTATGGCTGCAAGAACGGCGCCTGCGGCGCCTGCAAGGGCAAGGTGCTCACCGGCCAGGTCGATCATGGCGCCGCCCAGGACTCAGCCTTGTCCGAAGCCGAACGGGCGGCCGGTCAGGCACTGTTCTGCTGCGCGAAGCCGCACGCCGATCTCGAACTCGAAGCGCGCGAGGCCAGCGCCGCCAGCGATATCCCGGTCAAGATCATGCCTTGCCGCGTGCAGTCGCTCGACCTGGCTGCACCGGACGTGATGGTCGTCAAGCTGAAGCTGCCCGCCAACGAGCGCATGCAGTTCCTCGCCGGCCAGTACATCGAGTTTCTGCTCGCCGACGGCAAGCGCCGCGCCTTCTCACTGGCCAATGCCCCGCATGCCGACGACCTGCTCGAACTGCACATCCGCTACGTGCCCGGCGGCAACTTCACCGAGCATGTCTTCAAGACCATGAAGCTCAAGGACATCCTGCGCATCGAGGGGCCGCTCGGTACGTTCTACCTGCGTGAGGATTCCGATAAGCCCATCCTGCTCGTCGCCGGCGGCACCGGCTTCGCGCCGATCAAGGGGTTGGTGGAGCACGCGCTGCATACGGGGGTGAAACGCCCGATGCGGCTCTACTGGGGCGCGAAGAATCGCGCCGGCCTCTACCTGAATGCCATGGCCGAACGCTGGGCGGCGGAAAACGGCATCGCCTACACGCCGGTGTTGTCGGAGCCGGATGCCGGCTGGGGCGGACGCACCGGCCTCGTCCATGAAGCCGTATTGGCCGATCATGCCGACCTGTCCGCTTACCAGACGTATGTCTGCGGTGCCCCCGTGATGTGCGAGGCGGCGCTGAAGGATTTCACCGCCAAGGGACTGCCGAAGGACGCGTTCTTCGCCGACGTGTTCAGCTATGCGCCACGATAAAAGTCGGTGCTGGCGGGACGGCTATTCTCCCAGGTAGGCGGCCCGCACGCGCGGGTCGGCGAGCAGGTTGTCGGCCTTGTCGGCCAAGGTGATCCGGCCGCTTTCCATCACGTAGCCGCGCCCACAGGTTTGCAGCGCGAGGCGGGCATTCTGTTCGACGAGCAGGATGGTGACGCCCTCGGCGGCGACGGCACGGATCACCTCGAAAACCTTTTCAACCATCAGCGGCGCAAGGCCCATCGAAGGTTCGTCGAGCAGCAGCAGCCTGGGTCGCCCCATCAGCGCGCGGCCAATGGCGAGCATCTGCTGCTCGCCGCCGGAGAGGGTGCCGGCCACCTGCGTGGAGCGTTCCCTGAGGCGTGGCAGCAGGGTGTAGACATGATCGAGATCGGCAGCGATGCGCGGCTTGTCGTTGCGGTGGTAGGCGCCCATGGCGAGGTTTTCGGCGACCGTCAGGCGCGCGAAGACGCCGCGCCCTTCCGGCACCAGGGCCAGCCCCTTGCCGATCAGCGTGTGGCTCGGCATGCGGTCGAGCCGTTCGTCGCGGTAATGGATTTCCCCGGTCGAGGGAACCATGCGCGCCAGCGCCTTCAGCGTCGAGGTCTTGCCGGCGCCGTTCGCGCCGATCAGGCAGACCATCTCGCCTTCCTCGACGGCGAAGGAAATGCCCTTCACGGCGGCGATGCCGCCGTAATGCACTTCGAGATTCAGCGCCTCGAGCAGCGCGTAGCGCTTGTCCGGCTCAGCCAACGGCGCCTCCCAGATAGGCTTCGATCACTTTCGGGTCCTGCTGCACGACTTCCGGGACATCCTCGGCGATCTTCTCGCCGTAGTCGAGCACGGCGACGCGGTCGCACAGCCCCATGATCAGCTTGACGTCGTGCTCGATCAGCAGCACGGTGAGGCCGTCGGCGCGCAGCCCTTCGACCAGCGTGCGCAGGCCGGCGGTTTCGGTGGCGTTCATGCCGGCGGCAGGTTCGTCGAGGGCGAGGAGTTTCGGTTCCGTCGCCAGTGCGCGGGCGATTTCCAGGCGCCGCTGGTCGCCGTAGGAAAGATGGCGGGCGAGGTCGCCGGCGCGGTGTTCGATGCCGACGTAGCGCAGCAGATCCTCGGCGCGGCGGCGGATCGCGGCTTCCTCGGTGCGTTGTCCGGGCGTGCGCAGGATGGCGCCGAACACGCCGGCGTGCGTGCGCAGGTGGCGGCCGACCATGACGTTTTCCAGCGCCGTCATGTTGCCGAAGAGGCGGATGTTCTGGAAGGTGCGGGCGATGCCGGCGGCGGCGACGCGGTAGGGTGTGGCGAGGTCGAGGGGCTTGCCATCGAAGGACACGTCGCCTTCATCGCGTGCGTACAGGCCGGTCAGCACGTTGAAGAAGGTGGTCTTGCCGGCGCCGTTGGGGCCGATCAATCCGTAGATCTCGCCCCGGCGGATGGTGAGCGAAACGTCCTTGAGCGCCTGCACGCCACCGAAGCGCTTGCCGACGGCGCGAGCCTCGAGAAGCACGCCATCGGTCATGCACGGCCCTCGGCCAGTTCGCGCTTGTGGCGGCTTTCCGGCCACAGGCCGGCGGGACGAAAACGCATGGTGAGCACCAGCGCGGCGCCGAACAGCAGCATGCGCAGCACCTCGGGTTCGATCAGCAGACGGCCGAACAGCGCCAGTTGTATCGGTTCGACGGTATAGCGCAGGATTTCCGGCACGAAGGAAAGGAGCAGCGCGCCGGCGATGACGCCCCAGACGTTGCCCATGCCGCCGAGCACCACCATGGCGAGGATCATGATCGATTCGTGCAGCACGAAGCTCTCGGGGCTGATGAAGCCCTGCATCGCCGCGAACATGCCGCCGGCGATGCCGCCGAAGGAGGCGCCCATCGCGAAGGCGAGCAGCTTGACGTTCCAGGTGTTGATGCCGGCGGCCTTGGCGGCGATCTCGTCCTCGCGGATGGCGACCCAGGCGCGGCCGATGCGCGAGTTCTGCAGGCGCAGGTTGACGACGATGACGAGCAGCAGGAGCAGCAGCAGCACGTAGTAGTACTTGGTCGGTCCGGTGAAGGGCAGGCCGAACCAGGTGTCGGTGGCGACGAAGCTGACGTCGCCCACCTGCATGCCGTCGATGCGCGCGATGCCCTTCGGGCCGTTGGTGATGTTGAACGGCGAGGACAGGTTGTTCATGAAGATGCGCACGATCTCGCCGAAGCCGAGCGTGACGATGGCCAGATAGTCGCCGCGCAGCCGCAGGCAGGGCGCCCCGAGTATCACGCCGGCGAGGCAGGCGAACAGCGCGCCGATCGGCAGGATCACCCAGAACGGCAGGTGCAGGCCGAAATGCGGCGAGGCGAGCAGCGCCCAGATATAGGCGCCGACGGCGTAGAAGGCGACGTAACCGAGATCGAGCAGGCCGGCCATGCCGACGACGATGTTGAGGCCCAGCGACAGGAAGATGAACAGGATGGCGAGATTGGCGATACGCACCCAGGCGGTGCCGACCTGCGTCAGCACATGCGGGAGGATCAGCAGTGCGACGGCGATCAGCAGGATGCCGAAAGTCTTGCGGTTCACGCGCGCTCGGAAACCCGTTCGCCCAGGAGGCCGGAGGGACGGAAGATCAGGACGAGGATCAGCACCGCGAAGGCGAAGACGTCCTGGTAGTTGCTGCCAAACAGCACGACGTGGCCGCCGTCGGCGCAGCGCTCGGCGAGCATGCCGGAAACGACGGGCCAGCGGCACAGGTCGGTGAATTCGCCGATGTAGCCGGCGCCGAGGGCCTCGACGAGGCCGAGCAGGATGCCGCCGAGCATGGCGCCGACGAGGTTGCCGATGCCGCCGAGCACGGCCGCCGAAAAAGCCTTCAGGCCGAGGATGAAGCCCATCGTGTAGTGGGCGATGCCGTAGTAGGTGCCGTACATCACGCCGGCGATGGCGCCCAAGCCGGCGGCGATGACAAAGGTGCCGGCGATGACGCGGTTGGCGTCGATGCCCATCAGGCCGGCGACATGCACGTTCTCGGCCGTGGCGCGCATGGCGATGCCGAACTTGGTGCGGAAGACGAACCAGGTCAGCACGGCCATGAGCCCCACGGACAGCAGGATGATGGCGATCTGCACGGAGCTGATCGCCGCGCCGCCGATGGCGAAACTGGGGTTTTCCATGATCTGCGGGAAGGCGCGCGGGTCGCGGCCCCAGATCAGCAGGGCGATCTGCTGCAGCATGATCGACATGCCGATCGCGGTGATCAGCGGGGCGAGGCGCGGCGCGTGGCGCAGGGGTCGGTAGGCCGCGCGTTCGAGCAGGAAGCCGATGGCCATGCAGACCGGAATCGCGGCGAGAATGCCGCCGAGCACGATGACGATGGGTGGCAGGGGGACGCCCATGCCGACGACGGCCATGATGACGGTGAAAGCGGTCATGGCGCCGATCATCACCACTTCGCCGTGCGCGAAGTTGATGAGCTGGATGACGCCATACACCATCGTGTAGCCGAGGGCGACGATGGCGTAGACACTACCGGCCGTCAGGCCGTTGATGACTTGCTGGAGAAAAATATCCACGGGGCGGGATGTTGCCGGCAAAAAGCGGCGGCGCCCTGAGGCGCCGCCGGTCGGTACGGGAGTTTACCGTGCGGGAGCCGCCTTGGCGGCGTACTCTTCCAGCGTCATCGATCCGCCGCTCTTGATGATGGCCAGCGGCGTGATTTTGCCTCCCTTCATCGAGAAGATGGTCATCTCGGCGTCCTTGCGGTCGCCCTTCTCGTCGAACTGGATGTTGCCCGAGGCACCGTTGAAATCGATGCTCTCCAGCACCGGCAGGAAGGCGGCCGGATCGGTGGAGTTGGCTTTTTGCATCGCTGCGACGAGCAGCTTGGCGGCGTCGTAAGTGAAGGGCGCGTAGAGGATCGGGTCGATGCCGAACTTGGACTTGTAGCCCTCGTTGAACTTCGCACCCGCCGCCTGCACGGGAATGCCGGCCTGCGAGCAGATCAGACCTTCGGCGGCCTCGCCGGCCAGTTCGGCCATCTTGTCGGTGCAGGCGCCGTCGCCGAAGGAGAAGGGGACGTTGAGCTTGAGTTCGCGGGCCTGCTTGAGCAACGGGCCACCGGTGGCGTCCATGCCGCCGTAGAACACGGCATCCGGCTTCTTGCCCTTGACCTTGGTGAGGATGGCCTTCCAGTCGGCGGTCTTGTCGGTGCCCTTCTCGCGCGGCAGCACCTTGACGCCGGCCGCCTTGAGGGTTTTTTCGACCTCGTTGGCGAGGCCCTCGCCGTAGGCAGTGGCGTCGTCGATCACGGCGACGACTTTCGGCTTGACGTTGCCGATCAGATAGTTGGCCACGGCCGGGCCTTGCTGGTCATCGCGGCCGACGACACGGAAGATGCCCTTGAAGCCCTGCTCGGTGAGCGCCGGGTTGGTGGCGGAACCGGAAATCATCGGGATGCCGGCCTGGTTGTAGATCGCCGAGGCCGGGATGGTGGTACCGGAGTTCAGGTGGCCCACCACGCCGACGACCTTGGCGTCGACGAGCTTCTGGGCGACCGTGTTGCCGACCTTGGGATCGGCCTGGTCGTCTTCGGCGACGATCTCGAACTTGACCGGCTTGCCGCCGATGGTCAGGCCGGCGGCATTCGCCTCCTCGATGGCGAGGCGGGCGCCGTTCTCGTTATCCTTGCCCAGGTGGGCGATGCCGCCGGTCAGCGGCGCGACATGGCCGATCTTCACGACGACGGGCTGGGGTGCGGCCGGCGCGCTGGCGGGCGCGGCGGGTTCTTCCTTCTTGCCGCAGCCAATCAGCAGCACGGCGGCGGCGACGGAAACGGAAAGTGCTTTTACGGGGAAGTTCATCGAGTGGATCTCCAAGTGTTGGGGAAAAAGACGGGCGATTGTTGCTCGGCAACAGCGGGATGTCAAGGTGGTTGCGGCGGTATGCGGGCGATATTCGAAACAGGTCCGGCGGGCACGAAAAACCCGGCCGGAGCCGGGTTTTCTGGATATCGGCGGCCTTTACTTGGCACCGGCCAGGATCCACTTGACCAGCGTGGCGATCTCGGCGTCGGTGACTTGCGGGTTGGGAGGCATCGGTACCTGGCCCCACACGCCCACGCCGCCGGCCTTGATCTTCTTGGCCAGTTCGGCCTCCGCGCCGGCCTTGCCCTTGTACTTGGCGGCGACTTCCTGGTAGGAGGGGCCGACCAGCTTCTTGTCGGTGAGGTGGCAGGCCATGCAGTTCTTGGCCTTGGCGAGATCGGCGTTGGCCATCGCCGGGGCGGACAGTAGGGTGCCGGCGGCGATCAGGGTGGCGGTAATCAGTTTCATGGGATTTATCCTCTCTGTGAAGTAATTAAAACAATGGGTTGAAGCAAGCTGAAATCTGTCGGCGGGCAGTCTAGCGAAAATTGGCGGCATTGAGAACCTGTTCGAGCGCTGCCGGCGTGTCGACCGGCTCGGAGCAACTAACGCCGCGACAGACCCAGGCGTTGACACGCGACGATTCGGGTTTGGCGAGCGCGG
>CAZGOH010000004.1:27494-56779 GCA_964527195.1 uncultured Methyloversatilis sp. | reverse complement strand
TTGCATGAATTTCTCGGAAGCCGCTGTGTTTGTGGTAATGTCCGTCATGGCAGGCAGGATGAGGATATAAGACAGCCGCATCATGCCAGAAATGGCCGCCTGCCGCCCGTTTTGGCCCACCGTGCGGCAAGAAAAATCGATCAGACGGTGGGTTTTGCAAGAAGCTCGATGGTATAACCGCGCCATGATCGCCCCCGAAATTTTCAAGGCCTACGACATTCGCGGCATCGTCGGCAAGACGCTGACGCAAGACGCCGCGCGGCTGATCGGCCGCGCGCTCGGCAGCGAGGCACGTGTCTGCGGCGTGCCGGGCATCGTCGTCGGCCGCGACGGCCGCCTGTCCGGCCCGGCGCTGGCGGCGGCGCTGGCCGAAGGCATCCGCGCCGCCGGCGTCGATGTGGTCGATATCGGTTGCGTGCCGACGCCCGTCACCTATTTCGCCGCGCATCATCTTTGCACGCACAGCTGCGTTTCCGTCACCGGCAGCCACAATCCGCCCGACTACAACGGCTTCAAGATGGTGCTGGCCGGCGCGACCCTGCACGGCGAGCGCATCCAGCGCTTGCGCCACCGTATCGCCAGCGCCGACTTTGCGACGGGAAGCGGCGTGCTGTGCCGCGCCGACGTGCGGCAGGCCTACCTCGAGCGCATCGTTGCCGACGTGAAACTGGCGCGTCCGATGAAGATCGCCATCGACTGCGGCAACGGCGCCGCCGGCGAGCTCGCGCCGGAACTCTTTCGCCGCATGGGCTGCGAGGTGGTCGAGCTGTTCTGCGCGATCGACGGCCATTTCCCCAACCATCATCCCGACCCCTCGAAGCCGGAAAATCTCGCTGACCTGATTCGCGCCCTGCGCGAGACCGACGCGGAACTCGGGCTTGCCTTCGACGGCGACGGCGACCGCCTCGGCGTCGTCACGAAACGCGGCGAAATCATCTACCCGGATCGCCAGCTGATGCTGTTCGCCGCCGACGTGCTGGCGCGCAACCCGGGTGCGCCAATCATCTACGACGTGAAGTGTTCGCGCTGGGTGGCCGAATCGGTGCGTCACCAGGGCGGTGTGCCGCTGATGTGGAACACCGGCCATGCGCTGATCAAGGCCAAGCTCAAGGAGACCGGCGCGCCGCTGGCCGGCGAGATGAGCGGCCACATGTTCTTCAACGAGCGCTGGTACGGTTTCGACGACGGCCTCTACGCCGGTGCGCGCCTGCTCGAGATCGTCAGCCGCTGGCCGGATGCCTGCTGGCCGCTCGAACATCTGCCGAACGCCGTGTCGACGCCCGAACTCAATTTGAAGATGAAGGAGGGCGAACCGCACGCGTTGGTCGCCCGGCTGCAGCGGAACGGCAGGTTTCCCGGCGCACGCCAGATCATTGCCATCGATGGCGTACGCGCCGAATATGCCGACGGGTTTGGCCTGGCGCGCGCCTCGAACACCACGCCGGTGGTCGTCCTGCGTTTTGAGGCGGACAACCCTGCCGCGCTGGCGCGCATTCGCCGCGATTTCGCCCGCGCCCTGCGCGCCGCCTGGCCGGGCATCGACACAGGAGTCGTCGATGGCGTCTGAAGAGATTTTCGTCGGCCGCCAGCCGATCCTCGACCGCAAGCACCAGCTGTTTGCCTACGAACTGCTGTTCCGCAGCGGCGGCAAGAAGAACGAGGCGAATGTGCAGGACGACCTCTCTGCCACGGCCAGCGTCATCAACCACGCCTTCGCGGATCTGGGCATCGAGCAGGCGCTCGGTCCCTACAAGGGCTTCATCAACTGCGATGCCAGCCTGCTGCTGTCCGACATGCTGGAGATCCTGCCGAAGGACAAGATCGTCCTCGAGGTGCTCGAGACCGTCGAGGTGACGCCCCAGATCGTCGAACGCTGCAAGGATCTGAAGGGGCGCGGCTTCACGCTCGCGCTGGATGATTTCGTCGATTACGAGGACAAGTGGAAGCCCCTGCTCGACCTGATCGAGATCGTCAAGGTCGACCTGATGCCGCTCGGCGACGCGCAACTCGAAGCCGTCACGCGCGCGCTGCAACGCTGGCCGCTGACCCTGCTGGCGGAGAAGGTGGACCGGCGCGAGCAGGCCGACACCTGCCACAAGCTCGGCTACGGCCTGTTCCAGGGCTATTACTTCGCCAAGCCGGTCATCATCGCCGGCAAGAAGCTCGGCCATTCGCAGATGGCCCTGATGCGCCTGCTCGGCCTGGTGCTGGAGGATGCCGAAACCAGCGCTCTCGAGGGCGTTTTCAAGCACGAGCCCGGCCTGACGATGAATCTCATGCGTCTCACCAATTCCGTGGCCACCGGCGTGCGCACCCAGATCACCAACTTGCGCCATGCCATCACGGTGCTCGGACGCCGCCAGTTGCAGCGCTGGCTGCAGCTGCTGCTCTACACCAACCCCTCCGGGGGCGATCATGTCGCCAGTCCGCTGTTGCAGCTGGCGGCGACCCGTGGCCGCTTTCTCGAACTGCTGGCGGGCAAGCTGCGCCCCGGCGTCCGGGAGTTCGAGGATCACGCCTTCATGACCGGCATCATGTCGCTGATGCCGACCCTGATGGGCGTGCCGATCGAGGAAATCGTCAAGGGCATCCATGTCTCGCCTGAAATCCAGGCGGCGATCGAGCACGGCGAAGGCACGCTCGGCACCATGCTGGTACTCGGCGAAGCGCTCGAGACCGGCAACGGCGAGCTGTGCCACGACCTGGTTGAACAGCTGTCCGGCGCCGACCATCACATGGTCAACGCCTGCCTCACCCAGGCGCTGGCTTGGGCGAGCAACATCGGCAGGGAGAATGCTTGAGCGGCGCCGACGCCCGGCGGCCGCCATGCGCCGGCTGCCAGCATCATTTCATCACCTACGACCCGCACTTTCCCTACGGCTGCCGGGCGATGAACTTCAAGAGCCGGCGCCCGCCCTGCCTCGAGGTGGTCGAAGCCAGCGGCATGGCGTGCCAACTGTTCCGCCGCCGTGTCGCCAGCGTCGACACCTGGCAGAAACAAAAAAGCCGCTGAAGGGCCAGCGGCTTGGTGTTGTATCCTTGCGTCCGATTTTTTGGTGCCCAGGAGAGGACTCGAACCTCCACGGTGTTACCCGCTAGTACCTGAAACTAGTGCGTCTACCAATTCCGCCACCTGGGCAAAGCGTGCGAAGCCGCGCATTCTAATGTAAAACCCCCCGATGTCAAACAAAGCCAAACACAAGCCCAAGCCGACGAAGCTGTCGAAAATCCGCCGCGCCGATCCCGAGTTCGCGCGCGAGGTCGCCAAGTACGACCACCCGCTGCCGAGCCGCGAATACATCCTGCAGACCCTGGCGGAGCAGGGCGTGCCGGTCTCCTTCGAACGCATCTGCCAGTTGCTCGACGTCGCCGATTTCGAGCGCGAATCCTTCAGCCGCCGCCTCGGCGCGATGGCGCGCGACGCGCAGCTTTTGCAGAACCGCCGCAACGACTGGCTGATCCCCGACAAGGCCGACCTGCTCAAGGGTCGCGTGCAGGGCCACCCCGACGGCTTCGGCTTCCTGATCCGCGAGGATGGCGGTGCGGACCTCTTCCTGCCCGAGAAGGAAATGGCCAAGGTGCTGCACGGCGACCAGGCCATTGCGCGCGTGGTCGGCGTGGATCGCAAGGGCCGGCCCGAGGGCAAGATCGTCGAGGTGACCGGGCGTGCCAATTCACGCATTGTCGGCCGCGTGCATGTCGAGCATGGTGTGGCGTTCGTGGTGGCGGAAAACCGCCGCATCAGCCAGGACATCCTCATCGCGCCGCCCGAAAAAGGCGACAGGAAGGCGCTGCGGCCCAAGGCCGGCCAGGTGGTGATGGTCGAACTCGTCGAACAGCCCAGCAAGCAGACCCAGCCGATCGGCCGCGTCATCGAGATCCTCGGCAACTACGCCGATCCGGGCATGGAAATCGAGATCGCGCTACGGAAGCATGAACTGCCCTTCGCGTTCTCGAAGGCAGCGCTGGCGCAGACGAAGAAGATTCCGGATGCCGTGCGCAAGATGGACTGGAAGGGTCGCGAGGATTTGACCGAACTGCCGCTCGTCACCATCGATGGCGAGACGGCGAAGGATTTCGACGACGCCGTCTATTGCGAAAAGCAGGGCAAGGGCTATCGCCTCGTCGTCGCCATCGCCGATGTTTCGCACTACGTGCAGGACGGCGACGCCCTCGACGCCACGGCCCGCGAGCGCGGCAATTCGGTGTATTTCCCGCGCCGCGTGATTCCGATGCTGCCCGAGAAGCTCTCGAACGGCCTGTGCTCGCTCAACCCGCAGATCGAGCGCCTGTGCATGGTCTGCGACATGAACCTCTCGGCCACCGGCACGATCCGCCACTATCGCTTCTATCCGGCGGTGATGTGGTCGCATGCGCGCCTGACCTATACCGAGGTCGCCGCGGCGCTCTACGACAAGGAGGCGACGGCGCTGGAAAAAATTGGCCCGCTGCTGCCGTATCTCGAAAACCTCGACGCGCTCTATCGCGTGCTGCAAAAGGCGCGCGCCAAGCGCGGCGCCATCGATTTCGAGACCGTCGAGACGCGCATGGTGTTCGACGACCACGGCAAGATCGAGCGCATCGAGCCGTACGAGCGCAACGACGCGCACCGCATCATCGAGGAATGCATGCTGGCGGCGAACGTCTGCGCCTCGGATTTCCTCAAGGAACGCGAGCATCCGGCGCTCTACCGCATCCACGAGGGGCCGACGCCGGAGCGCCTGGTCAAACTTCGTGACTTTCTCGGCACCTTTGGACTACAGCTGACTGGCGGTGACGATCCGCAGGCCAAGGACTACGCGCAGTTGATCGACAAGATCAAGAACCGGCCCGACAAGCAGCTGCTGCAGACCGTGATGCTGCGCTCGCTCAAGCAGGCGATCTACAGCCCGGACAACGTCGGCCATTTCGGCCTGGCCTACGAGAGCTACACGCACTTCACCTCGCCGATCCGCCGCTATCCCGACCTGCTGATTCATCGCGCCATCAAGTCGGCCCTGGCGGGACGGCGTTATGACAGCTTGAACTGGGAAGACGTGGGGCTGGCGTGTTCCGCCACCGAGCGGCGTGCCGACGAGGCGACGCGCGACGTCGAGGCCTGGCTCAAGTGCTGGTACATGCAGGACCGCATCGGCGAAATCTTCACCGGCAGCATTTCCTCGGTCGTGCCCTTCGGCATCTTCGTCGCGCTCGACACCGTGTTCGTCGAGGGGCTGGTGCATGTGTCCGATCTCGGCCGCGACTACTTCCATTTCGACGAGAAGGCCCATGCGATGGTCGGCGAACGCACCGGCGCGCGCTATCGCCTGTCCGACCGCGTGCGCGTGCAACTGGTGCGCGTCGATCTGGATCAGAACAAGATCGACTTCCGGCTATCGGACTCTCAGTAACTTTCGCCACTGCCGAGACATTGCCGATAAATCAACAAACAAGAGCATATAGAACTCTCGGCAACTTTCAAGCCATCGCCTATGATCTGAGTAGCTAGGCATTGAGGCCGCTACCGCCCAACACGGGGAATCGCGTCTACGCCAAGGACAAAACGTCGGCCCACTTCAAGGCGGCGATGCGCATGCCATCGAAACGGGGGAATAGCTGCCTACTCGCTGATACGGTTCAGGATGCCGCGAAGGCGGGGAACGTGATTCGGGCTGTGAAGCAGCCGGCAAGCTGAGTCAAGCTGCCGCCAGTTCCCCGGCCGGCTTCCTCCGTGGCGCCCGGCGTGGCTTCGCTGGCGTTGCCGGCGCAGCATGCAGCTTGATTCCAAGGGCCGCGATAACCTTCATCACGGTGGCGAACTCGGGATTCCCGTCGCCAGATAGCGCCTTGTAGAGATTTTCCCGAGCCAGGCCGGTTTCCTTGGCAACCTGTGTCATGCCGCGCGCTTTGGCAATGTCGCCAAGGGCCACGGCAATCATGCGCGGATCGCCGTTGCTTTCCCCGATCACGGCATCCAGGTAAAGCGCCATGTCTTCTTCGGACTTCAGGTATTCCGATGCGTCGAAGCGCGTGAATTTCTCTTTCTTCGCCATGATTCAGTCCTCGTCGAGTGCTGCCGCCATTTCCTTCGCCCGCTTGATGTCGCGGCGCTGGGTTGATTTGTCGCCGCCATTCAGCAGGAAGATGATCCGATTGCCACGATGCACGAAGTAGAGTCGATACCCCGGACCTACGTGGACGCGCATCTCATGTACGCCGTCGCCAACAGGAGCGCAGTCGCCAAGATTGCCCTCTCCGGCAATGGTCAGGCGGGCCGTGATGCGCAAGCGCCCAATGGCATCGCGCAGATCATTGAGCCAAACCTTGAAGGTGTCCGATTGCTCGACGATGTACATGGGGCAAGTGTAATTCATAAAATACAGTCAGGCAAGAAAAAACCCGGCCGGAGCCGGGCTGGTGGGGTGCTATCTGAATCTGATGCGGACTGACGGAGGACTGTTGCCTTCTATCGCGTTGCTGTCTTCTGTGCTGCTGTTCATGTGCTTACTCCTTTCCAATCCGCCAGCCCCGCCTTAACCTCGCCCGCCGAATCAGCTTGAACCGCTCCCCAGGCTCGAGCTGCCGGAAAGCTGCCAGCAGATCGGCCTCCTGCTTTTCCTGAGGCGTTCGGCGATCTTTCCACGGCCTGGTAATGCTTGTCGTCATGCGGCCTCCAGTAGTCCGTCCGAGTCCGCGAAGTGCGCCCGAGCCTGCTTCGATTCCTGAAACCCTGGCTCGTTGAGGATGCTGGTTGATCTTGCGACGGTCGCGCTCATGCTTGCACCTCCACACTGCACGGAATCACACAACCTGCGGCGGGTGTCGGCAAGGAACGTGGCGAACCCGAGCAGTGAAACAGCCAGTATCTCGCTGGAAACCGGTACTTCCTCGGTTTCTTGGAATTGAATGCCGAGTGTCTTGATTATCGCTACGATCTGCTCAAGGCGAAGCGTCACCGCGTCAAAGTCATCGGTGCTGATTGTCGTGATCTGGCTCATGCTGCGCCGCCTTTCACTACCTCGGCATTGGCCGAATCGACCAGCGCTTTAGCCGTTTCGATCATGTGGGCGTATCCCCAAAGCAGGCTGATATTCGCCTCGCCCATCGAGACCATTTCATCGACGCCTTCGCGTGCCGTGCACAGGAAGAGGCTTGCCTGTTCGAGCTTTTCCTGCAACTCGATCCCTTCGTTGATCGTGAAAAGCCCTTCATGAAACGTCCTGGTGCGTTCGGTGGTGTTGGTGCTGGTATTCTCTTGCGTAGCCATGGTGCATCTCCTATTTAGGTGCTTCGTGGTCAGGGTTGCCCCGGTGCAACATCACCGAGGCTTCCCGCTTGCCAGTTACCGACTGGCGACGGTGTTAATCCTTTCAGATTCCCGGCCCGGCTTCGTGGGCAAAACGGGGGATGAATGAGGGATCGGTCGCCCTGCTAGACTTCCCCATCGAACCGCTTGCAAGTAGCCAGACAAGTAGCTGCGCATTTATTCTCGAATCGTTTATCTATGATATTCAAAGCATTAGATGCTGCTATGAACCTTCATCAGAACAAGATCGACTTCCGGCTCGCGGAGGAACGGTGAAGCACGCTTACCCGCTGGCCGGCGACGCCACGCGCGCGCTGCTGCGCGCTTCCTCGCGCGACCGCGCCGAGCAGTTCGCGATCTGGCTGCTCGAAGGACAACTGAAACGCGTCAATGAAGTCGTCGACCGCATCCCGTCCGCACTAGCCGACCTGCTGCCGGTCGTCGCCAACCCCGAGGCGAACCTCAACGTGCGCTTCGGCGCCAGCGCCGTGCTCGAACGGTATGCTGGCACGCCGGCCTTTCTCGCCCTGTTGCCGGCACTCGGCATGCTGTCCGGGCATGGCGACCACCGCGTGCGCGCCGACGCCTGCCACCTGCTCGGGCTGACCGGCACGCAGGATGCCGTCAAGTATCTCGAAGCGCGGCGTGATGACCCCGATGCGGAAGTCAGGGAAATCGTCGCCGAAAGTCTGGAGGCATTGCGTCATGGCTGACGACACGAGACTGATTCACGGCTTTCACGCCGTGACCGCCAAGCTGCGCCACGATCCGGACGGCGTGCGCGAACTGTGGGTCGCCGCCGGTCGGCAGGACGGCCGCATGCGCGATCTGGTGCAACTCGCCGAAGGGCGCCGCGTACGTGTCGCCTCCCTCGATGTCGCGCGGCTCGACGGCATGGCGGGCGGCGCGCGACATCAGGGCGTGATCGCGAAGGTGGCGGCGCAACAGAAGTACGTGACGGTCGACGACGTGCTCGACGGCCTCGCCGAACCCGCCTTGCTGCTGGTGCTCGATGGCGTCACCGATCCGCACAATCTGGGGGCGTGTTTGCGCGTCGCCGACGCGGCCGGCGCCCACGCGGTGATCGCGCCGAAAGACCGCGCCTGCGGCCTCAACGCCACGGCGATCAAGGTGGCGAGCGGCGCGGCGGACACCGTGCCCTACATCGTCGTCACCAACCTGGCGCGCAGCCTGCGCGAGATGAAGGAGCGCGGCGTGTGGCCCATCGGCGCGGCGGGCGAAGCCGAGAGGGATCTCTACGCCATTGAACAAAAGGGTGCGACCGCCTGGGTGCTGGGTGCCGAGGGCGAAGGGCTGCGCCGGCTGACGCGCGAGACCTGCGACGAACTGGCGCGGATTCCGATGCACGGCTCGGTCGAGAGCCTCAACGTCTCGGTCGCCTCGGGTATCTGTCTCTTCGAGGCGCGTCGTCAGCGCGCCTGACGGTTCACCAGAGCTTCCACCAGGGTTGTTGGCGGTTCAGCCCGCGCTTGTAGTACGCGCTGTCGGGGAAGTTCTTGCGCATGACGCGCTCGGCGTCGTCGCGCAGGTCGTCCATCTTGAGCGCATCGTAGGCCTTCACCATGATGAACAGTGCCTCCTCGATGGCGGGCGCGTCCGGGTAGGTCTTGATCGCCGACTGCGCGCGATTGACGGCGGCGATGAAGGCGCCGCGCCGCATGTAGTAGTGCGCGACATGCACCTCGTGCGAGGCGAGCGCATTCACCAGATAGGCCATGCGCAGGCGGGCATCCTGGGCGTACTTGCTTTCGGGGAAGCGTTCGGTCAGCGCGCGGAAGGCCTCGAAGGACTCGTGCGCGGCGCGCGGGTCGCGCTCGGTGAGATCCTGCAGGCTGATGTGACCGAGCAGGCCGAGGTCTTCGTTGAAGTTGACCAGACCCTTCAGGTAGTAGACGTAATCGATGTTCGGATGATTGGGGTGCAGGCGGATGAAGCGGTCGCAGGCGGCGAGCGCCTGGGCTTTTTCGCCCTGCTTGTAGTAGGCGTAGGCGACCTCGAGTTGCGCCTGCTGGGCGAAACGTCCGTAGGGGTAGCGCGCCTCGAGCTTCTCGAAATACTTGATCGCCTTGTCATAGGCGCCTTCGCCCATCGCGCCCTTGGCCTCGGCGTAGAGCTTGTTGGCCGACCAGCCGGCGGTTTCGTCCGCCTGCTCCGGCAGGAGACCGCAGCCGGAGACGAACAGGAGAGCGAGAATGGCGAACAGGGAAGCTAAACTGCGCATGATGAGCGAACCCTCAAAAAGGTTGGAAGATTATAGCGAAATCGCTGTACCGGCCGAGTACGCCGGTTTGCGGCTCGACGCCGCCCTCGCGCGCTTGCTGCCTGAGCATTCCCGGAGCCGCCTGCAAGGCTGGCTCAAGGACGGATCGATTCGCCTCGACGGCGGCGCGGCCGATGCCAAACGCAAGGTGTGGGGCGGCGAGATCGTCTCCGTCGCCGTGCCGCCGGCACCGACTTTGGCTTCTGCCGCAGAGGACATTCCCCTGCCGATCCTTTACGAGGACGCCGCGCTGATCGTCATCGACAAGCCCGCCGGGCTCGTCGTGCACCCGGGTAATGGCAACGAGCGCGGCACGCTGATGAACGCGCTGCTGCACCACGCGCCGGAACTGGCCGGCGTGCCGCGCGCCGGCATCGTGCACCGGCTCGACAAGGACACCGCCGGGCTGATGGTGGTGGCGAAGACGCTCGCCGCGCAGACCGAACTGGTGCGCCAGTTGCAGGCGCGCACGGTGCGGCGTCACTACCTCGCGCTGGCGCACGGCAAAGTCGGCGCTGGCGGCATGGTGGATGCGCCGCTCGGCCGCCATCCCGTGCAGCGCGTCAGGATGGCCGTCGTCAAGAGCGGCGGCAAGGAAGCGCGCACGCACTACGCGCCGCGAGAAAGCTTCGGGCGCTGCACGCTGCTCGAATGCCGGCTCGACACCGGGCGCACCCACCAGATTCGCGTGCATCTGGCGAGCATCGGGCACTCCCTGGTGGGCGACCCGCTCTACGGCAAGACGAGGAGCGGCGATCCCCGCCTCGATGCCTTTCCCCGCCAGGCGCTGCATGCCTTCCGCCTCGCGCTCCTCCATCCCGTTTCGGGTGCGGCGATGGCGTGGGAATCGGCGCTGCCGGCGGACTTCGTCGCGTTGCTGGAGGCGCTGCGTGGCGATTGAACTCATCCTCCCTGGCTGGCCGGCGCCGGCCAACGTGCGCGCGTGCGTCACCACCCGGGCGGGCGGCGTCGGCGGCGCGCCGTTCGACAGCCTGAATCTCGGCGACCATGTCGGCGATGATCCGGCCGCCGTCTTCGAAAACCGCCGCCGCCTGCGCGCCGCCTTGCCCGCCGAACCCTGCTGGCTTCGGCAAGTGCATGGCACGCGCTGCATCGACGCCGCGCGCGTCCTGCCGGGCGACACGGCGGATGCCGCCTTCGCGCATGTGCCCGGCGCGGTCTGCGCGGTGTTGACCGCCGACTGCCTGCCCGTGCTGTTCTGCGACGAGGCGGGAACGACGGTGGCGGCCGCGCATGCGGGCTGGCGCGGGCTGCTGGCCGGCGTGCTCGAAAATACCGTGGCCGCGATGGCCGTGCCCGGCGAGCGGCTCATGGCCTGGCTTGGGCCGGCGATCGGTCCACAGGCTTTCGAGGTGGGCAGCGAGGTGCGCGACGCCTTCGTGGCGCGCGACCCCGCCGCGGCGGAAGCCTTCGTCGCGCGTTCCGCGGACAAGTGGCTGTGCGATCTGTATCGGCTGGCGCGACAGCGGCTGGCGGCGCAGGGAATCCGCCGTGTCGCCGGCGGCGACTTTTGCACCGTGCGCGAGCCCGGGCGTTTCTTCTCCTACCGGCGCGACGGCACGACCGGCCGCATGGCCAGCCTGGTGTGGCTGGAAGTCCGCCGATAAGCCGGGTTCTGTCGTGGGCAATCATTCCTCTGGGACTGACGTTGCCGCCAGCCTCTAGCAGCCTACCCGGGAGCGACGCGAGCCACGTCATAGCCCCCCTATTTGGCCTTGCCCCGGATGAGGTTTGCCGTGCCGTCCCTGTTACCAGGTCCGCGGTGGGCTCTTACCCCGCCATTTCACCCTTGCCTGATCTCCTTGCGGAGCCATCGGCGGTATGTTTTCTGTTGCGCTGTCTGTCGCCTTGGGCCTCTTGCGAGGCTTGCTGCGCCCGGCCGTTAGCCGGCATCCTGCTCTATGGGGCCCGGACTTTCCTCGATGCCGCAAACGACACCGCGATTGCCTGGCGGACTTCCGGGAACGATTATAGGCGCGGGCTATTCCTGGGTGTCGGCTGCCGGCACGAAGCCGAACTCGCCGCCCTTGACGCGGAAGACGCCCAGCAGCTGACCGGGCTCCGGTGGCGCCTGCTCGAACTGCTCCATGCGGCAGGTGCCGGTTTCGGCGACGTACCAGCGCTTGCCCTGGTTGAGAATGAAAACCTGGGGCTGGCTCTGGTACAGGTCGATGCGCACGCGCTCGCCGGATTTTCTCAGCGGATAGCGGCGCTGACATTCCGGGTAGCGCGTGACGATCAGGTCGATCTCCCAGCCGTCGCTCCAGAAGTAGGGCTTGTTGCGTTCGATCGTCAGCGAGTGGTTGCCGCCTTCGATCTTGAAGCCCGCCGGTTCCTTGACGCAGCCGGCGAGTGCGAGCACGGCCAGCGGGACGAACAGGGGGCGCAGGCTCATCGCGGGGCCTCCAGCCGCCAGGCGACGGTTTCGCCCGCGCGCAGGGGCACCAGCGGGTCGCCGGGGAGCATCGGCAGTTCCTTTGGCACGGGCCAGGCCTCGCGCACCAGCGTGATTTTTTCTGTGTTGCGTGGCAGGCCGTAGAAATCGGCGCCGAAATGGCTGGCGAAACCCTCGAGCCGGTCGAGCGCGCCGGCCGCCTCGAAAACCTCGGCGTAGAGCTCGATGCCGGCGTGCGCGGTGTAGCAGCCGGCGCAGCCGCAGGCCGTTTCCTTCACGCTCTTCGCGTGCGGCGCGGAGTCGGTGCCGAGGAAGAATTTTGCGCTTCCTGAAATCGCCGCCGCGACCAGCGCCTGGCGATGCGTCTCGCGCTTGAGCACCGGCAGGCAGTAGTGGTGCGGGCGGATGCCGCCGGCGAAGATGGCATTGCGGTTGAGCAGCAGGTGGTGCGCGGTGATCGTCGCGGCGACATTGGCACCGGAAGCTTTCACGAACTCCGCGCCGTCCTTGGTCGTGATGTGTTCGAGCACGACCTTCAGGCCGGGAAAGTCCTTGAGCAGCGGCACCAGCACCGTGTCGATGAACACCGCCTCGCGGTCGAAGATGTCGATGGCCGGGTCGGTGACCTCGCCATGCACCAGTAAGCGCAGGCCGCGCTTTTCCATGCGCGCCAGCGTCGCGGCGCACTTCCACTGCTTCATGTCGGTGACCCCGGCATCCGAGTTCGTCGTCGCGCCGGCGGGGTAGAGCTTTACCGCGTGGACGAAGCCGCTGTCCTTCGCCCGGTCGATCTCGTCGGCGGGCAGGTTGTCCGTGAGATAGAGCGTCATCAACGGGGAAAAAGTCGCCCCCGGTGGGACGGCGGCAAGAATGCGCTCGCGGTAGGCCGCCGCCTGCGCCACGGTCGTCACGGGCGGCTTGAGGTTGGGCATGACGATGGCGCGCGCGAAACGGCGTGTCGTGTCGGGCAGTACCGCGCGCAAAACATCGCCGTCGCGCAGGTGCAGGTGCCAATCGTCGGGGCGGGTGAGGGTCAGGGTGTCGGCCATGTATCGGGAAACAGCGAGTCAGGTAGTCTTGTCCGGACGGCGTGCAACACTTGCCGACTGGCGAGAAGCATTTTCCGGCAATCGGGCGTTTCCGTGTCGCCCGGATAACGAAATGCGACAGCGAGCGGTGCGAGTTGGGCGCCTTGAGTGAGGTGGTCGCCCCAGTCTGGATCGATGTCACTCGCCAAATCGATCAGCTTGGCAATGTCGTGCGTTTTTTCGAGGGGATGCTGATGGAAACAGAGATACGCCTTGAGCGCCTTCTCGGCAGCCTGCTGGCAGTGAAACAGGGCCGGCATGACCAATTCGCCTGAAATCAGGAGTTCGGCGGCACGAAAGTCCTCACCGGCCTTGGCGAGCCATTCGGCGGTGAGGGCGGGTGTGGCCTCATCCATACAACACGCGGCCTTCCTGGCGGATTTTGTGTTCGAGTGAGGCGGGGGCCTGCGCGCGGAAAGCGAACTCGTCAGCGGTTTCCACCAGCACGTCCTTCGAGGCGGGCAGACCGGTTAGTGCGCGATGAGCGCGCACGGCGCGCTCGTAACGCGATTCGGCGCTGGCGTCCACGATCACCAGAACATCGATATCGCTTTTCTCATCCGGCAGCCCCCAGGCGCGAGAACCGAACAAAATCACGCGCTCGGGCGAAAATTCCGCCACCAGGCGTTGCGTGATTTCTTCGAGGATGCGCTGGTCGTTCATGGTGCTCGATTATAGCGACCTGGTGTCGGTGCCCCGCAGCGTCAGCGCCCGCGCGTAAAGATCGTTCTTCGGCTGGCCGGTGATCGCCGCCGCGAGCTTCGCCGCCTGCTTCACCGGCAGTTCGGCGAGCAGCAGTTTCAGGATGCGTTCCGTTTCCGCGTCAATGCCTTCCCGATGCGGCGGGGCGGAAACCAGTAGCACGAATTCGCCGCGCCGGCGGTTTTCGTCGGTGGCCAGCCAGGCCGGCGCGGCGGGGAGCGGCAGGCGTTCGATCTGCTCGAACAGCTTGGTCAGCTCGCGCGCGATGACGATTTCGCGCTGAGGTTCGAGCCGCGCGGCGAGGTCGGCCACCGTTTCCTCGATGCGGTGCGGCGCCTCGTGGAACACCAGCGTCGCCGCGATGCCTTTGAGGGCCTCGATCACCGTCCCGCGGGCGCCGACTTTCGCGGGCAGGAAGCCGACGAAGTGGAACGGGCCTTCGAAGCCGGCGGCGGAGAGCGCGGCGATGGCGGCGTTCGGGCCGGGCAGCGGCGTGACGCGGTAACCCGCCGCGCGCACGGCGGCGACGGCGCGCGCGCCGGGGTCGGACACGGCCGGCGTGCCGGCGTCCGAGATCAGCGCGACGTGTTTGCCGGCCGCCAGCAGTTCGACCAGTTTGCCCGCCGCCGCCTGCTCGTTGTGCTCGTGCAGGGCCAGCAATTGCGCGCGGATGCCATGATGGTCGAGCAGCCGGCGTGCGTGACGCGTGTCCTCGCAGGCGACGACGTCGGCGGCCCGCAGGGTTTCCAGCGCGCGCAGCGTGATGTCGCCGAGGTTGCCGATGGGGGTGGCGACGATGGACAATGCGGTCTTCATGGCAGACATTATCCCCCAGACCAAAAAACAGGTCGGCGACGCCGGCGAGGAACGCGCGGCACGGCATCTCGTCGCGCAGGGCCTGCGCATCGTGGCGCGCAATTTCCGCGTCAAGGGCGGCGAGATCGACCTCGTCTGCCGCGATGGCGCCACGACCGTCTTCGTGGAGGTGCGCCGTCGCGCGACGCGATCCGGCGCCGATTTCGGCGGCGCGGCGGCCAGCATCACGCTGCGCAAGCAACAGCGCCTGATTCTCGCCGCGCAGCACTGGCTGGCGCGGCATGGCGAGTGCGCCTGCCGTTTCGACTGCGTGCTGATCGACGGAGAAAAACTGGCGTGGCTCAGGGACGCGTTTCGTCCCGACTGAAACGCTCCAGCGCCCAGGCCACGTGTTCGCGCACCAGCGCGGAGGGGTGGTCGCGCCGCGTCAGCAGCGCGGCCTGGGCCGCCGGGTCGGGCGCGGCGTTGCCCAGCGCCACGGCGATGTTGCGCAGCCAGCGCGCAAAGCCGATGCGGCGGATTGGCGAACCGGCCAGTTTGTCGTCGAACTCCGTTTCGCTCCACGCAAACAATTCGGTAAGCGGCGCGCGGTCGAGCCCGTGGCGCGGCAGGAAATCCGCCTCGCGGCCGTCCGGCGCGTCGCGGTTCCACGGGCAGACGCTCTGGCAGTCGTCGCAGCCATAGATGCGGTGGCCGACGAGCGGCCGCAGTTCCCTGGGAATGGGGTCCTTGAGTTCGATGGTGAGATAGGAGATGCAGCGCCGCGCGTCGAGCCGCCAGGGCGCGAGGAAGGCGCCGGTCGGGCAGGCGTCGAGGCAGGCAGTGCAGGTGCCGCAGTGTTCCGTGGTGGGCGCATCCGGCGGTAGCGGCAGATCGACGAACAACTCGCCGAGGAAAAACCACGAGCCGGCCTCGCGCGACAACAGGAGTGTGTGCTTGCCGCGCCAGCCGAGTCCGGCGTTCTTCGCCAGATCCACCTCCATCACCGGCGCGGAATCAGTGAAGGCACGACAAGCGAAGTCGCCCACTTCGCCCGCGATGCGGTCAGCGAGTTTCTGCAGGCGGTTGCGCAGGAGCTTGTGGTAATCGCGGCCGAGGGCGTAGCGCGAGATCACCGAAGAGTCGGTCCTGGCAGGACGGCGGCCGTAGTTCATGCGACAGGAAATTACGGCCTGCGTGCCCGGCACCAGTTCGGCCGGCCGCGCCCGTTTGGCACCGTGGGCGGCCATATAATCCATCTCGCCGTGGCAGCCGGCGGCCAGCCAGTCGAGCAGTCCCGCTTCCGCCATGCCGAGGTCGACGCCCGCGAAGCCGACGGCATCGAAGCCGAGTTCCCGTCCCCAGCCGCGAATCTTTTTCTTCAGGGCGATCCAGTCATGCATCCTGTCGATGATACTGAATTCGGCTTGATTTTCCGGAATGCGTTCTGTATGGTAAGAAAGTAATGAGATTCTTACCGGAGGATGCCATGCTTGCCGTTGCCAAAATTACCGCCAAGGGCCAGACCACCATTCCGCAAGATGTCCGTGCGGCCCTGCATGTCGCGCCGGGCGACCTGATCGCCTGGGAAGTCGGCGCCGACGGCACGGCGAGCGTGCGTCGGGTGCAACCGCTGGATCTCGAATATCTGCGTGCCGTCGAAGGCAGTTTGAGCGAATGGGCGGGCGAAGCGGACGAGGCCGCCTATCGTGAGCTTTGAGCGCTTCGCGGTGGTTCGCGTCCCTTTTCCCTTTACGGACCGTGCGGCCACCAAGAACCGTCCGGCGCTGGTGCTTTCCGCCGCCGCCTTCAATGCGCCGGCCGGTCATTCGGTGATGGCCATGATTACCTCGCAGAGCAACGCGTCCTGGCCGCTCGATTGCTCGATCGGCGATCTGCAAACCGCCGGTCTGCCCGCGCCGTCGGTGGTCCGCTTCAAACTCTTCACCCTCGACCATCGTCTCGTGCGTGGCGAACTGGGAACGCTCGCGCCCGCCGACGCCGCAAGCGTGCGCGGCGCACTGAAAATCCTGATGGGGTGACTTCCATGGAGATTCCCCTGCCCGACGAAGCCGCCACGCTGGCACTGGGCGCCCTTCTCGCTCAAGCCCTGCCCGAACGTGCCGTGGTTTACCTCGAGGGCGACCTCGGGGCGGGGAAGACCACGCTGGTGCGCGGCCTGTTGCGAAAAGCGGGAACCGCCGGTGCGGTGAAGAGTCCGACCTACACCCTGGTTGAACCTCATGTAGTTTCTGGGTTAAACTTTTATCACTTTGATTTTTATAGGTTCAGTTCGCCGGAAGAATTTCTCGATGCGGGGCTCGACGAATACTTTGCCAATGCGGGAATCTGCCTGGTCGAATGGCCGGGACGGGCGCGGCCTTACCTGCCGCCCTGCGACCTCTGCATCGAGCTGTGCGTTGCGGGCGACGGGCGCACCGCCTGCATCACGGCGGAAAGCGCGCGGGGGCGAGCGTGGCTGAGCGCGCTGCCCCCGCTTCCCGCTTCACCCGCCGCGACATCCTGCGCCTCGCCGGCGCCGGGCTGACGCTGCTGGTCACGCCCTGCGCCTTCGGCGCGACCGCGCGGGGCGTGCCGACGCTGCTGGCGGTGCGCGTCTGGCCCGCCGAGGCTTACACGCGCGTGACGCTGGAATACAAGGATTCGGCCAGCCAGCCCCTCAAGTATTCCCACCTGCTGCTCAAGAATCCTGATCGTCTGGTGCTCGATCTCGAAGGCGTGGAATTCAACTCGGTGCTGCAAGGCCTGCCCGACAAGGTGCTGGAGAACGATCCGCAGATCCGCCTGATCCGCGCCGGCCGCTACAAGCCCGACGTGGTGCGCATCGTCGTCGAGCTGAAGGCCGAAGTGCAGCCGCAGGTCTTCTCTTTGCAGCCCGTCGGCGATTACGGGCACCGGCTAGTGCTCGATCTCTACCCTGTCGAAGCGCCCGACCCGCTCATGACGCTGCTGCGCGAGCGCGAGGCGCGACCGGGCGCGCGACCGGCCGAGCGCCCTGCGCCGGCGGACGGGGTGGCGGGCATGGATCGCCTCCACACCGTCGCCATCGACGCCGGGCACGGCGGCGAAGACCCCGGCGCCATCGGGCGCGGCGGCACCTATGAAAAGGACATCACGCTCGCCATCGCCCGTCGCCTCAAGCGGCGCATCGACGCCGAGCCGAACATGCGCGCCTTCATGACCAGGAACGGCGACTACTTCGTGCCGCTCGGCCAGCGCGTCGCGCGCGCGCGGCGGGTGAAGGCCGACCTGTTCGTCTCCATCCACGCCGATGCCTGGATCAAGCCCACCGCGCGCGGCTCCTCCGTCTTCGTGCTGTCCGAAACCGGGGCGACGAGTTCGGCGGCGCGCTGGCTGGCGCAGCGCGAGAACGCGGCCGACCTGGTCGGCGGTGTGAACATCGGCGTGAAAGATCCGCATCTGGCCCGCACGCTGCTCGATCTGTCGCAAACCGCCACGCTCAACGACAGCCTGCGGCTGGCGCGCAAGGTACTCGGCGAGATCGGCAGCATCAACGCGCTGCACAAGCCGCATGTCGAGCAGGCCGGCTTTGCCGTGCTGCGTGCGCCGGACATTCCCTCGATCCTCGTCGAGACCGCCTTCATCTCGAATCCCGAAGAAGAACTGCGGCTCAAGGACGATGCGTATCAGGAAAAAATGGCCGACGCGCTGCTCGCGGGCATCCGCCAGTATCTCACCCAGAATCCGCCGCCGGCGCGTTCGCGCATCGCATGGGCGGGCTGATCGCATGGCGCGCTTTCTGAAAGCAGAGGAACCCATCGTGACTGCGTCTTCCTTCGTGAAATTCGGCTTCCGGATCCGCACACGGGTTGGCGTGATCGTCGACAACCTGACGATTCACGGTCGGGACCAGGCCGAAGCGCAGCACAAGCTGCGGCAGATGTATCGCGATTGCGAAATCCTCGAATGTCTGCGCATCGAGGATCAGCCCAGGGGGCATTCGGCGCCTTCCAGCTACGAGGACATTCTCGACCTGATCAGCCACTGAGCGGCGCGAGGAAGCCGGCCGTTTCCAGTTCGTCGAGCAGGGCGAGGTAGTCGAGGGCGCCGCGGCTGTGCGCCGCGTGCGCGAAGATGTCGCGATTGTGGGCGGGCGCCTCGGCGACGGCGACGTTCTCGGAAATCGTGGTGGCGCAGACGTCGGCGCCGAAAAGCGCCTGCATCTTTTCGGCGATCTCGAAGCTCATGTGGCGACGGCGGTCGAAGCGGGTGAGCAGGTAGCGGCGTTCCAGCCGCTTCTTCAGGACCGGTTCCAGGGCCTTGAGCGTGCGTTCGATCTGCTGCGCACCGCGCAGGCTCAGGTGGTCGGAGGAAACCGGCACCAAAACGCAGTCGGCGGCGAAGATGGCGTTCAGCGACAGCACGCCGAGGAAAGGGCAGCAATCGATCAGCGTGTGGGCGGCGCGCGCGGCGGGCAGGCTTTCTTCCATGCCGAGATCGTCGAGCCCGCGGCCGAGCCGGGCGAGGATGTTCGGCCCCTTGCCGAACAGCGAGTCGACCTTGATGAGCTCGGTGTGCGCCGGCACCAGCCAGCCGATGGCCGGCCATTCGCGCACGAGCTGGGAGAGCGGCCGGTTGTGCTGGTAGAGCGAGAACACGCTGGCGTGGACGTCCGGCCTGTCCGGGCCGTGGATCGAGGTCAGGTGGGCCTGCGGGTCGAGGTCGACCAGCAGGCTGCGCGCGCCGCGCCGGGCGAGCGCGGCCGCGAGATTCAGCGCGGTCGTCGTCTTGCCGACGCCGCCTTTTTGATTGAACACCGCGATGCGCAAGCCGATTGCTCCGGAGAAAGGGACCGCACCGAATATAATCGCGTGATCGCGCATCCGTTGCCCCTAGCTCGGGCCTATACATGCCGCAAATTTTCACTTAAGATGCCCTTCCCGCAAGCACGGCGGCCGCACTTTCGAGGCCGCCGTCTTTTTTTCCGACACCGAAGCGTCGCATGGTTGCGGCGCCATCCTGCGGAGTGGATCGCAACATGTCGCACCTGATGAACAATTACGCCCGCCAGGCCGTCGCCTTCACGCACGGCGAGGGCTGCCGGCTGTTCGACGCGCACGGGCGCGTCTATCTCGACGGCCTGGCCGGCATCGCCGTGAATACCCTCGGCCACAACCATCCGCGTCTCGTCGCCGCGCTGCAGGCGCAGGCGGCACGGCTGATCCATGTGTCGAACGTCTATCGCGTCGTCGAGCAGGAACGCCTCGCCGACCGCCTGGCGGCGTTGTCGGACATGGACGAGGTGTTTTTCTGCAACTCGGGTTGTGAAGCGAACGAGGCCGCCATCAAGCTCGCGCGCATGGTCGGCCATCAGAAAGGCATCGACCAGCCGGCGATCATCGTCATGGAGCACGCCTTCCATGGCCGCACGCTGGCAACGCTTTCGGCGACGGGCAACCGCAAGGTGCAGGCCGGCTTCGAGCCGCTGGTGCCCGGTTTCGTGCGCGTGCCCTTCGCCGATCTTGCCGCCATCGAGACGGTGGCGGCCAACAACGCGAACGTCGTCGCCGTGTTGTTCGAGCCGGTGCAGGGCGAGGGCGGCATCCACGCCGCCGACGGAAACTTCATGCGCGGCCTGCGCCGCGTCTGCGACGCAAAGGGCTGGCTGTTCATGGTCGACGAAGTGCAGTGCGGCATCGGCCGCACCGGCACCTGGTTCGCCCACCAGCACGCCGGCATCCGCCCGGACGTGATGACGCTCGCCAAGGGCCTCGGGTCCGGCGTGCCAGTCGGCGCCTGCCTCACGGCCGGGCCGGCGGCCGGCGTCTTCAAGCCCGGCAATCACGGCTCCACCTTCGGCGGCAATCCGCTGGCCTGCACGGCCGCCCTGACGACGCTGGACGTGGTGGAGCAGGCGGGCCTGCTGGCACGCGCCGTCACGCTGGGCGAACGCATCCGCCAGCGGCTGCGCGACGGCCTGGCCGGCGCGTCCGGCATCGTCGATATTCGCGGCAGCGGCCTGATGATCGGCGTCGAGCTCGACCGTCCCTGCGGCGCGCTGGTGGCGGCGGGACTCGAGGCCGGCATCCTCATCAACGTCACTGCGGACAAGGTGGTGCGCCTGTTGCCGCCCCTGGTGATGAGCGACGCGGAAGGCGACGAGCTGGCCGACAAGCTGACGGCGCTGATCCGGCGGTTCCTGGCCGCCTGAGGAGGAGCCATGAGCGCCCCGCGTCACTTTCTCCAATTCAAGGATTTCAGCCGGGACGAGATCGAGTACCTGTTCGCGCGTTCGGTCTGGATCAAGCAGCAGTTCAAGGCCTACAAGAAATATTGGCCGCTGGAAGACCGCACGCTGGTGATGATCTTCGAGAAGGCCAGCACGCGCACGCGCCTCTCGTTCGAGGCCGGCATGCAGCAGCTCGGCGGGTCGGCGATCTACCTCAACACGCGCGATTCGCAGCTTGGCCGCGGCGAGCCGGTGGAAGACGCTGCCGAGGTCATCTCGCGCATGAGCGACATCGTCATGATCCGCACCTACGAGCAGGAGATCATCGAGCGCTTCGCCCGCCATTCGCGCGTGCCGGTGATCAACGGCCTGACCAACGAATACCACCCCTGCCAGATTCTCGCCGACATCTTCACCTTCATCGAGCAGCGTGGCCCGATCCAGGGCAGGACGGTGGCGTGGATCGGCGATTCGAACAACATGTGCAACACCTGGTTGCAGGCGGCGGAGCTGCTCGACTTCAACGTGCATGTGTCGACGCCGCCCGGCTACGAGGTCGAGCCCGAGCGCGCCGGCCTCTACGGTACTGCCCATTTCGAACAGTTTGCCGATCCGATGGATGCCGTGCGCGACGCCGATCTGGTCACCACCGACGTATGGACCTCGATGGGCTTCGAGGCCGAGAACGAGGCGCGCATCAAGGCCTTCAGGGACTGGCAGGTGGATGCCGACATGATGCGCGTGGCGAAGCCGCAGGCCGTGTTCATGCACTGCCTGCCGGCGCATCGCGGCGAAGAGGTCGCCGCCGAAGTCATCGACGGACCGCAAAGCGTCGTCTGGGACGAAGCCGAAAACCGGCTGCACGCCCAGAAGGCGTTGCTGGAATTTCTCATGTTGGGCAAGGTCAAGGAGTCATAACGCATCATGGCAAAAGCGAAATCGGGCATCAGGAAAGTCGTGCTGGCCTATTCGGGCGGCCTCGACACCTCCGTCATCCTCAAGTGGCTGCAGGACACCTACGGCTGCGAGGTGGTGACCTTCACCGCCGACCTGGGGCAGGGCGAGGAACTCGATCCGGCGCGCAAGAAGGCCGAGAAGCTGGGCATCAAGCCGCAGAACATCTTCATCGACGACCTGCGCGAGGAATTCGTGCGCGACTTCGTTTTCCCGATGTTCCGCGCCAACACGATCTACGAGGGCGAATACCTGCTCGGCACCTCGATCGCACGGCCGCTGATCGCCAAGCGCATGATCGAGATCGCCAGGAAGGTCGGCGCCGACGCCATTTCGCACGGCGCCACCGGCAAGGGTAACGACCAGGTGCGCTTCGAGCTGGGCGCCTACGCGCTGATGCCCAACGTCAAGGTGATCGCGCCCTGGCGCGAGTGGGATCTGCTCTCGCGCGAGAAGCTGATGGCCTATGCCGAGACGCACGGCATCCCCATCGACATGAAACACAAGAAGGGCGGCTCGCCCTATTCGATGGATGCCAACCTGCTGCACATTTCCTACGAGGGCCGCCATCTCGAAGATCCTTCCGCCGAGGCCGAGGAATCGATGTGGCGCTGGACCGTCGCGCCGGAGAAGGCGCCCGCCAGGCCCGAGTACCTCGATCTCGAATTCAAGGCGGGCGATCTGGTCGCCATCAACGGCAAGAAGATGAAGGCGCACGAGTTGCTCGCCACGCTGAACCAGATCGGCGGCAAGCACGGCGTCGGTCGTCTCGACCTCGTCGAAAACCGCTACGTCGGCATGAAGTCGCGCGGCTGCTACGAAACCCCCGGCGGCACCATCCTGCTCAAGGCGCATCGCGGCATCGAATCGGTCTGCCTCGACCGCGAAGTGGCGCATCTCAAGGACGACCTGATGCCGCGCTACGCCAGCCTGATCTACAACGGCTACTGGTGGAGCCCGGAGCGCAAGGCCCTGCAGGTGCTGATCGACCACACGCAGCAGAGCGTCAACGGCTGGGTGCGCGTCAAGCTCTACAAGGGCTCGGTGAGCGTGGTGAGCCGCGATTCGAAGACCGATTCGCTGTTCGACCCGACCATCGCCACCTTCGAGGACGATGCCGGCGCCTACGACCAGAAGGATGCGGGCGGCTTCATCAAGTTGAACGCCCTGCGCATGCGCATCGCCGAGAACGCGCGCGTCAAGCGCGGCGGCAGGGCGCGCCGGAGCAAGTAAGCGCGCATGGGTGGCACGCTGTTCGGTTTCACCGAGGCGCAGGTGGCCCAGTTCGGGGTGACCTTCGGCCTCGGCGCCTTCATACTCTACATGCTGTTCATCATCGGCGAACTGGCTTACCGTTCCAAGGCCGGCAAGATGGGCACCTTCGCGCTGTTCCTGGTGCTGGCCCTCGGCATGGTCGGTTTCGTCGCCAAAACCATCATCGAAAAAATGTGGGGAATCTGATCATGTCGCAGTTCGAGAATGTGGCCGTCGTCAAGAAAGCCAATGTCTATTTCGACGGCAAGTGCGTGAGCCATACCGTCGTTTTCGCCGACGGCACGAAGAAGAGCGTCGGCGTCATCCTGCCGGCCACGCTGACCTTCAACACCGGCGTGCCGGAAATCATGGAAACCGTTGCCGGTGCCTGCCGCTACCGCATCCGGGGCGAAGACTGGAAAACCTGCGCTGCCGGGCAGTCGTTCAACGTGCCGGGCAATTCCTCGTTCGACATCGAAGTGACGGGCGAGCCCTGTCACTACGTCTGCCACTTCGGGTGACATCATGCCATCGTTCGACATCACCTCCGAAGCCGACCTGGTGGCGCTGAAAAACGCCGTCGATGTCGCCGGCCGCCACATCGGCAACCGCTACGACTTCAAGGGCACCAGCGCGAAAGCCGAATTCAACGAGAAGGAAAAGCGCATCACGCTCTGGGGCGATTCCGAATTCCAGATCGGCCAGATCAAGGACATCCTCTTCCCCGAGATGGAGAAGAAGGAGCGCGAAAGCACCAAGCGCCTCGACGTCGGTGCGCTACAGACCGTCTCCGGCAACAAGGCGAAGCAGGAACTCGAGATCAAGACCGGCATCGAACAGGATCTGGCCAAGAAGATCGTCAAGCTCGTCAAGGACAGCAAGATCAAGGTGCAGGCGACCATCCAGGGCGACGCCGTGCGCGTCACCGGCACCAAGCGCGACGACCTGCAGTCCGTCATCGCGCTGGTGAAGAAGACGGTCACCGACTTCCCGCTGACCTACGGCAACTTCCGCGACTAGAAAGTCGCCGCCGGCGGGACGGCGCGTGCCGTGCATGCCACATCCTGCCCGCTTTCCAGTGGCGGGTTTGCGTTTTTGTTCCCCGCGCGACGCCTACTGCAAAATCCGGGGAGCCGCTATGAGGCCGGCCTGATGGCCGGGGCTCGCCATGCGGTAAGGGAAATCGGGCAGGGACTCCGACTCGGCGCCGTAGAGGGCGGCGATGTAATCGACCGCATCGGCGCGCGCCTGCCGTGCCGCCGGCGCGGCAAGCCAGGCCTGCAAAAACTGCCGGTCTGCGGCTGGCCAATCCGTCGCCTGGGTCGCCCAATCCGCCGCCACGTAGCCGGCGAAGTAGGGCCGCCCGTCGGCGCAGCGAAAATGCACGGCATCCATCACGAACAGCAGATCGTCCGCTGCGCGCACCTGGTCGGCCAGGCGCCGCGCGGCGGCCGGGCCCATGCGATCCAGCAAGGCATGAAAACGATCCATGGAAAACTCGATGCGGCGTCCGCTCGGCAAGGTGGGCATGGCGACTCTCCTGAAATTGGCAGAGCACTCCCATGCGATAAGCGTGCCAACACGGATGAAAGTCGGTCCCGGCGGCACGGCGGCAGATCAATGCGCCGCCATTTCCTCACGAATCACGCGCCGCAAATCCGCCTCCAGATGACCTGTTTCTATAACACGGCGCAACGTGTCGTTGATCAAGGTCTGATAGCCGCGTTCGCCGGCCAGCGCCTTGAAGTGATCGACGATGGGCGCATCGAGCATGATATTGATGCGCAGTTTGCCGACGCGGGCACGCACAGCGGTTTGCCAGTCGGCACGGCTGGCCTGCTTGCCGCCCACCCGAAAATGGGCGCGCTCGAAATCGGCCTGCGCCAATTTGGGCGCATCGTCAGAAGTAGCCGGCATTTCTGTAGTAGAGATCGGTTTCATCGCTGTCCGCCTTGCGCATGGAAATGATGCGGATTTCCTCGTCAGTCTCGACATGGACGATCAGCACGACCAGGAAATCCAGCAGGCCAATGCCGATCATGCGCTGCTCGCCATAATCCGCGCGGGTATCCTCGAACAAAATCAACGGGCCGGCAAAAACCTGTTCGGCATCGGCGAAATCGAGCCCATGCCGCTCAAGATTTGTCCGTCGCTTGTTTTCGTCCCAAGTCAAGCGCATGCCCCGATAATATACACATCATAGTGTGTATGTCAAGCACCACGGCGGCCGCTGCGGTGTGCTCTCGAAAGTCGGCGCCGGCGGCACGGCGAACGGCCTGGCCCCTTTTCCTGCTCTCTCTACGCTCAAACGGTGCGGATCAGGCCGCCGTAAGCCGCGAGGTGCGCATCGGCAGTCAGCAGCACGAGGGGTTCCACCATTGACTGCGCAACCAGCAGGCGGTCGAACGGATCCTTGTGCCCGTTCAGGAGGGGCAGCCTGCTTACCTGAACTGCGTGGGACGCCCTCACGGGCAGTTCGTAAAAGCCGCTCTCCTGGATTGCACACGCCAGGGCTTCAACATCGGCATCGATCTTCCCCGTCACAGTCTTGATCGAGATTTCCCAAAGCGAAGCGACAGACACAAAAACCTCCGCCGCATTTTCAATTTGCGTTCTTGCGGCCTGGTTCAGTTTGGGGCTATCGCTTACCACCCACAGGAATACGTGGGTATCCAGCAGGATGCGCATCATCGCCCCTCGAAACCGGCCAACACGTCTTCCGGCAGGGGCGCGTCGAAGTCATCGCTCACCCTGACCTTTCCCTTCAGCACGCCAAAACGGACCGGGCGCCTTTGCGGCGAAATTGAAGTGAGTCGGGCGACCTGCTTTCCGCCACGGGCGATAATGATGTCTTCCCCTGCCTCGGCCTTTTCGACATAGCGAGAGAAGTGCGTTTTAGCTTCGTAAATATTGACTTGCTCCATCTTCGACTCTCCCGGACTTGACCAGACCTAGTCTAGTTGATGGCTGGCAGATGTCAAGGAGGCAATCAACCGCCAGCCGCCTTGTCGAGCAACTCGATGCCGCGTTCGACCTTCCCCATGCCGCGCGCAGCGCGCACACTGAAACGGGTTTCGGCATCGAATTCGGCCAACATTAATGTCGTCATTTCGTCGATCAGGCGATTGAGCGGTGTGCCGCGGGTCTTCGCCAAGGCCTTCAGGCGGCGATGTTTTTCATCGGGCAAACGCACGGTAATGGCGGTCATGTCAAAGCTCCTTCAAAAAATCCCCGGGCGTCGCTACCCGCAAAGCCGGAAAACGCAGTTCCATCGGACGCAGATCGCGCAGATTCAAAGTGACGATGTATTCGGCCGCCCCGGCGACGGCAAGCTCCACCAGATGGTTGTCCGCCTCGTCGCGCAAATTCGGCCGCCACAGGTAATACACGCGCGTCCATTCGCAACAGGACAGAAAAACATCCAGCAACTCCTCCCGTTCCGCGCGGCTGAGCCGACAACCGCCGAACAAGGCATCCCGCCCCAACACATCCTCGTATTCCGCCAGCAACGCGGCCCCCATCAACGGCACGCACGCACCGCGCAAACAAGACGCGACAACCCTGTTTGCCGCCCCCGTGCCCAGGCAGGCAGCGACGAAGATATTGGTATCGATGACCACACGCATACGCACATGATATCAATTTTGCCACCAAGCACAATCCCCTAAAGTTTTCCCGCCCCGCTCCGATAACTGACCTGTCCGGGGGAGGAAATCGGGGTCAGACCCCATTTCCGGCAAGGCCAAGCAATGGCTCAAGGCCCGCGGCCAGCCCGTGCCGGTTTCGGGTGACGACGCCTTTCAGGCGCTCGTCACCCACGGCCTGGTCGCGCCGACTCAGGCCGGCTCGTCCCCTGGCAGCGGCGGCGCATCGGGGCTGGCGTCAAGCCAGGCATCCATTGCCGCCGGCTCGCCGCGCGCCTGCCGCTCGCGGAAATAGGCTTCCGTTTTCAGCGCGGAAACCTTTTCCGCGATCGCCGTCACGAAAAACTGGTTCATCGACGTGTTCTCCTCCGCCGCCAACTGGCGGACATACGAAAACAGCGACTCGGGAACACGCAACGCATAGTTGGCCATTCGTCCTTACTCCTTTTCCAGTTTTGCCAGCAACACCTGCGGTGTCCATACCGGCAACCCAAAGCGTTCCGCCGCCGCAAAATCCGTCACGTTGAATGTGACCAGTGCATCCGCACGGCCGTTCAAGGCGGTTTCCAGCACCATTTCGTCCGCCGGATCGCGCAACTGCGGCCGCCAGAGATAAAACAGATGAACGGGCTCGACGCGCAAGCTCAAGGCATCGACGAAACCATCCACCATCGCCAGCGTTCGCCGCCCGGCCGCCAGTTGCTCGGGGCGCTTCAACACCGCCTCGTATTCGAGAAACAGCGGCACCGAGGCCAGCAACCGGAACCTTTCATTGCGCAAGGCGCGCAACAACGCGTGCGAAGCCCCATTCCGGCTGCGCGCGGCCGCCACCAGCACATTCGTATCCAGAACCACCCGCAAAATTCTCATATCGCCCATCATATCCATTGCCAACCTCAAGTCAAGCACCGCGCCATTGCGTGCCCGTGACTAAAGTTTTCCCGCCCCGCTCCGATAACTGACCTGTCCGCGGCACAAACCGCGCAACGAACCGGCGCCGGCGCCAACATTCAGTGAAGCAGCCGACGGGGAACAACCCTCTCTAAGGAGATTGAAAATGGCACAAGTCATCACCACCAACATGCAGTCGCTGAACGCTCAGCGCAACCTCACCACCAGCCAGTCGATGCTGTCGCAGTCCCTGCAGCGCCTCTCCTCCGGCCTGCGCATCAACAGCGCCAAGGACGACGCCGCCGGCCTGTCCATCGCCGACCGCATGACCTCCCAGATTCGCGGTCTGAACCAGGCGGTGCGCAACGCTAACGATGCCATCTCCCTGTCGCAAACCGCCGAGGGTGCCCTGCAGGAAACCGGCAACATCCTCCAGCGCATGCGCGAACTGTCGATTCAGTCGGCCAACTCGACGAACTCTGCTTCGGACCGTCTGGCGCTTCAATCCGAAGTCAACCAGCTCAAGTCCGAACTGGATCGCATCTCCAACACCACTTCGTTCAACGGTCTCAAGCTGCTCGACGGCACCTTCACGACACAAGCCTTCCAGGTTGGCGCCAACGCCCGTGAAACCATCAGCTTCTCGATCGCCGGTGCCTCCGGTGAAACCCTCGGCGCCAACCAGGTCAGTTCCCAGATCAGCGCCGCCAAGGGCGCCAGCACTGCCACACTGAACGGCACCAGGCTCGGTGCCACCGCGGCTGCAACCACGGACGCCGCCGCTGCGCGGACCGCCAACAACTTCTCCTCCGCCACTGTCGCCAAGATCACCGATCCGAGCGGTGCCGTGGTTGATGTCTCCATCCCCGCCGCTTCGACGGCCGCACAAGTCGCCAGCGCGCTCAATGCCACGGCCGGCATCGAAGCCACCGGGTTCAATGCCGCGACGCTGGATTTCACTACGTTTCTGAGTTATGCGGCAAACAACCTGGTCGATATCGGAGATACCGTCAGCTTCGAACTCTCCGTCGATGCGGGCACTGCGCAAACCGTGAGCTATGTCGTCGGCGCAAACGATGCGGCTACGCGTACCAACATCCAGAATGCACTGACCGCCGCCGTCAATGCACTCAACACCGCCAATGGCAATACGGATCTGAGCCTCGAGGGGGTAAGCGGTTTTGGAAGCACTGACGCCATTACCATCGCCAGCGCGTCTGGGAGAGACATCAATATCGCGAACTTTGCAATTGCCAACACCACCGCTGCAGGCACATTCACGTTTAGCAGCGCCGGGCCCGTCGACAACGGCACCCCAATGACGGTAACCCTAGGGACACTGCCTGCTATCGGATGGACCAGCGACGCATCCGCTACCATTGGAGAACAAAACGATGCGATGTTCGCGGCGCTGACAACAGGGGCACATGGGGCCTTAGTAACCGCAGCCGGCTACACGGTTACGCAGACTGGTGGCGCAGGTACCGCACTTCAAATCGTCAGAAGGGGCTCAACCGAGCCGGGTACGTTTGACCTGGTACTGAGTGGCGCTACCAACTTTACGCTGACCGCATCTACGCTGGCCGGGTATGGCTCAACAGCAACTACTCCTGGACCGGCAGCGACGGTTACTGTTACTGCCACAAACACTGCCCTGACTGCCACCAACTTTGTCACCGGCCTCAACGGTACTGCTGTAAGCCTCCTACAAGGCGGCAACGACTCCACCTCCGTCCGTGGTCAGGTTGTCGTCGCTGCCAACCG